>NZ_JBVHRG010000011.1:0-41419 GCF_055567015.1 Sphaerisporangium cinnabarinum | reverse complement strand
CCTTTTTCACCCCGGCCCTGAAAGAGGAGACCCCTGTGCCCAGCGGGGGGAACGCCCGGTACGGGGGGGGAGACCCCCGGCCCAGAGGGGTAGAGCCCTGGTGATGACCAGGGCTCTACCTCGCGAGCCGGTGGTGTCAGAGGTGCGCGCTCAGCCCTCGACGAGCCGGGCCATGTTCTCGCCGTCCGCGAGCCCCACGACGTTGCCGGCCGGGTCGGTGAGCCAGGCGCCGTCGCCGCCCTCCATGAAGCCGCGCACGATCCCCTTCTCGTCGTGGTCGAACCCTTCGTAGCGCTCGAACGTCACGCCCTTCGCGGTGAGCTCGTCGACGGCCTGGTCCACGTCGTCGACGGTGAGGTGCATGACCGTGAAGGCGGCCGGCCGATGGTCCTCCTTCGGGTAGACGAACACGTCCGAGCCGCCGCCGAGGTGGAGCACCAGACCGTTCCCGTCGTCGAGTGCCGTGACGGGGAGCCCGAGGGTGTCCCCGTAGAACGCGCGCGCCGCGTCGAGGTCGTCCGCCGAGAAGCTGGAGAACCCGCGCCTGATGGTGACCATCGTTGCCTCACTCCTTCGGGACCGCCGGCGGCCGGAGGGCGGGGCCCGCCGCGGACGCCGGATCCTCCCAGCGTCCCACCGCGGGCCCGCGGTGGGTACCGCCCGGGGCGGGTGAAGGGAGCGGGTCAGGACGACCGTGCGGGCGCGGGGCGCGTCCCGAGCGTCGGCGCGAGCACCCACAGGGCCGTGGCAGCGAGCACGTGCCAGACGGCGTGCCCCGGGAGCGTGACGCCGAGCGCGCCGTCGGCGTCGCACAGGGGCCAGCCCGGGCGGGTCAGGGTCCCCGCCGTGCCGCCGACGGCGAGCAGCACGAGCGCGGCGACCGTGCGGCGTCGGACGGCGGGCCGTCGCCACGCGCGTGCGGCGCTCGCGGCCACGGCCGCGCCCGCCGCGACCACCTGGGCGGCAGTGGACGCCGGGACCGAGACCGCCGCGAGCACGACCCCGAGCAGGGTCGGCGCGAGCCACCACCACGTCCGCAGGCGGCGCCCGGTGAGGTCGGCGACGGCGTCGGCGGCGACGAGCGCGAGCGTGCCGAGCAGCGGCGGGTCGTGCGCGACAGGGTTCCACGACGGCGACGGCCCGTGCTGCACCACGGAGCCCACCCCGATCAGCGCGACCAGGACCCCGAAGGCCACGCGCAGTCGAGACGCGGCGCCGTCGGGCTCGCCCGGGCCCCAGGAGGCCCCGGGTTCCGGCCGCCTCGCCGCCACCACCACGGCCGCGCCGGCCAGGACGAACGCGAGGCTCGTCCACGTGCTCAGCGGCTCGGCCCCGGGCGCCCCGCCCGCGAGCTCGCACGCTCCGCCCCCCGCGCCTCCTCCGTCTCCCGGTGCGACCCGACCGGCACCGGCCTCCGCGCCGACGTCCCCATCGTTCCGCGCGGCCTCGACCGTCGCGCGTCCGGGAAGAGGGGTTGCGCCCGGGACGTGATCTGTGGTTCATTACTCAAGTAATGAACCACAGAACGCGCGAGCCGGGAGAGGATGGGCCCCATGTTCGACGGACCTGAACCCATCTACCTCCAGATCGCACAGATGATCCGGGCACAGGTGCTCGCGGGGGAGCTCGCGGAGGAGGAGCAGGTCATGTCCACGACGCAGTTCGCGACGACGTTCCGGATCAACCCGGCGACGGCGGCCAAGGCGTTCGCCGGCCTCGTCGACGAGGGCGTCCTCTACAAGCGGCGCGGGCTCGGCATGTTCGTCGCGCCCGGTGCGCGCGAGCGGCTGCTCGCCGAGCACCGCGCGCGGTTCTTCGACGAGGTCCTCGACCCCGCGCTCGCGCAGGCGGACCTCCTGGACATCCCGGCCGCCCAGATCGTCGAGCACGTCCTCGGCCGCCCGCGGCCCGCCGGTCCCGGGACCGGCGACGCACCCCGTACCGGCCCGACCACCGACCCCACCCCGAGGTGAGACCCGTGACCGCCCGGCCCACCAGCCACCCCACCGACCTCCCCGCCGCGACCGCGCCGGCGCCCTTCGGCGCCGAGGTGCGCGACGTCGTCGTGCGGTACTCGCGCGGCGACGACCCCGCGCTCGACGGCGCGACCCTGACGATCCGCCCCGGCGTCATCACCGGCCTGCTCGGCCGCAACGGCGCCGGCAAGACGACGCTCGCCGCCCTGCTCGCCGCGTTCCGGCGCCCGACGTCGGGCACGGTCCGCGTCGGCCCGGACGGCGAGCTCGAGGACCCGTTCGAGAACGTCTGGGCGACGATGCACACCCAGCTCGTGCGCGAGAGCGGCGACGTGGGGGAGTCGGACAAGGCGCGCGACACGCTCGAGTACTACGCCGACGTGCGCCCGCACTGGGACGCTGACCTCGCCGGCCGCCTCCTCGACACGTTCGAGGTGGACGTCCGCAAGAAGCCCAACGAGCTCTCGCGCGGCAAGCGCTCGGCGCTCGGCGCGGTCGTCGGGCTCGCCGCCCGCGCGCCGCTGACGATCTTCGACGAGGTCTACCTCGGCATGGACGCCCCGAGCCGCTACGCGTTCTACGACGCGCTCGTCGCGGACTACGCCGAGCACCCGCGCACCATCCTGCTCTCGAGCCACCTCATCGCCGAGGTCGAGCGTCTCTTCGAGGACGTCGTGATCATCGACCGCGGGCGGGTCCTGCTCGCCGAGAACGCCGACGACGTCCGCGCGCGCGGCGTCAGCCTCACCGGGCCGGCCGACGTGGTCGAGCGCCACACCGCGGGCCGGCAGGTGCTCGCCCGGCAGCGGCTGGGCAGCACGGCGCAGGTCACGCTCTTCGGCACGTTCGCCCCCGACGAGCGGGCCGCGGCCGCCGCGGCCGGGCTCGAGGTCGGGGCGGTGCCCGTCCAGGACCTGTTCGTCCACCTCACGCGCACCGACCGCACCGACGGCGGCGCGTCCGCCGGCACCCGCACGCAGGAGGCACGATGACCGCCACGACACCGCGCGCCGCGGAGCGCCGCGCGCTCGAGAAGGCCGCCCACCGGCGAGGCGTCCGCGCCGTCGCCTGGTACTTCATCGGCGGTACCTGGTACGTCGGCGTGTGGTTCTGGCTCATCGCGCTCGCCATCGGGGCCCTCGTCCTGTGGATCATGATGCGCAACGACGACGTGAGCATCGAGGGCGTGGGCGGCGTCGCGGGCTCCGCGAAGTTCTTCCTCTTCGTCATGGGCATCCTCCTGCCGCTCATGACGATCGCGCTGCACGTCGCCGCCGGCGGCACGCGGCGGTCGTACACGCACGGCCTGTGGATCGGCGCCGCCGTCTCCGGGCTCACGTTCGGGATCGCGACCGCGCTCGTGCGGTGGGGGGAGTGGGTGCTGTTCCGCCAGGCCGGCTGGCCGACGGAGCAGGACCTCACGCAGCTCTACGCGGACGGGTCCGAGGTCGGCCTCATGATCCTCGTCGAGGGCACGTTCTGCGTCGTCTACTACCTCGCGGGCATGGTCGTCGCCGCGGGCTTCTACGGCTTCGGGTTCCTGCGCGGCGTGCTGCTCGTCGTCGCGTCGCTCGCGACCGTCGTGGTGAGCGAGGTGTTCCTGCGCTCCGGGTTCTTCGGCCACGCGCTCTCGCGCGTCGTCGGTCTCGACGGCACCCCCGTCTGGCTCGCCGTGCTCGGCGGGCTCGCCGGGGTCGTGCTCGCCGCACTGCTCCTGCGCGTCGTCCTGCGGGGCGTCGCGATCCGTCCGGTCGAGTTCGCGGGCACCGCGAGCGCCTGACCGGCAGCACACCCTCCCGACCGCACTCCCACCCGTCCGGACGGCGCACGGCGCCGTCCGTGGGTGCCGCACACCCTCCTGGAGGTCACCATGAGCACCGCAGCACAGCCCCCGGGCGGCACGACGGCGACGTCGCCCGCCCCGCCCGCCGGCCGCGCGGCCGGGCCCGACCCGGTCGTCGAGATCCGGAACCTGCGCAAGACGTACCCGGGACCGCAGGGTTCCGGCACGCGCACGGTCGCGGTCGAGGACGTGAGCCTGACCGTCCGGCAGGGTGAGATCTTCGGCGTCCTCGGGCCCAACGGCGCCGGCAAGACGACGACCGTCGAGTGCCTCGCCGGGCTGCGCCAGGCCGACGGCGGCACGGTCCGCGTGCTCGGCGTCGACCCGCAGGCCGACCCCGCCGCGGTGCGCGACGTCGTCGGCGTCCAGCTCCAGGAGGCCGCGCTCAACGAGAAGATCACGGTCGAGGAGGCGATGCGGCTCTTCGCGTCGTTCTACGCGTCGCCCGGCGACGTGGAGGAGCTGCTCGACCTGCTCGACCTCGCCCCGCACCGGCGCGTCGCGTTCGCCAAGCTCTCCGGCGGGCAGAAGCAGCGCCTGTCGATCGCGCTCGCGCTGGTCGGGAACCCGCGCGTCGCGATCCTCGACGAGCTGACCACCGGGCTCGACCCGGCGGCCCGCCGCGCGACGTGGGAGCTCGTGGAGCGCGTGCGCGACCGCGGCGTGACGATCCTGCTCGTCACGCACTTCATGGACGAGGCGGAACGCCTGTGCGACCGGCTCGTCATCATCGACCGCGGCCGGGTCGTCGCGCAGGGCACGCCCGCGGAGCTCGTCGACTCCGTCGACACGTCGCGCACCGTGCGCCTGCGTGTGCCGCCCGCGGACCACGACCTCGCGCTGCACACGATCGCGGGGCTCGCGGACGTCCAGCACGTCGAGGCGGCGCCGACCCCCGGGCGCGAGATCGAGGTGACGGGCTCCCGGCGGGTGCTGCCCGCCGTCGTGCTCGCGCTCGCCGAGCGCGAGGTCGTGCCCGACGACGTCCGGACCGTCTCCCGCACGCTCGAGGACGTCTTCGTGGCCGTGACCGGCCGCACCTACGACCCGGACGCGACCGACGCCCGGCCGACCCGAGGGGAGTCCCGATGACCGCCACGACCCTGACCCCGTCCGCCGCGCCCGTCCGCCGCAGCAGCGGCTGGCGCGGGTTCGGCGTCCTGCTCGCCACGGAGTCGCGGCTCTGGCTGCGCGACCCGGGGACGGTGTTCTTCGCGCTCGTGTTCCCGACCGTCCTGCTCGTCGGGGTCGGGTTCGCCATCCCCGGCATGCGGGTGCCGATCGAGGACGCGCCCCCGCCGTGGGGCGGGCTCACGCCCGTCGCGCTCTACGCCCCCGTGGTGCTCGCCGCCGCGATCGCGACCCCGGCCCTGACGACCATGCCGGTCTACTTCGCGACGTTCCGCGAGAAGGGGCTGCTGCGGCGGCTGTCGACGACGCCCATGCGCCCGCAGGGGATCGTCGTCGCGCACCTCGTCATCAACCTCGTGGCCGTCGTGGTCGCGTCCGCGGTCGCGCTCGTCGTCGGGCAGCTCGTCTTCGGTCTGCCGGCGCCGCGGAACGCGGGGACGGTCGTGCTCGCGTTCGTCCTCGGCGTGGCGTCGATGTACGCGCTCGGCACCCTCGTCGCGGCGCGCGCTCCCAAGGCGAGCACCGCGTCCGCGATCGGGACGCTCATCTACTTCCCGCTGCTGTTCCTCTCCGGGCTGTGGACGCCGGGGCCGATGATGCCGGAGGCCGTCGCGCAGGTCGGCAGGTTCACCCCGCTCGGCGCTGCGTCGCAGGCGATGACGGCGGGGTGGTTCGAGGAGGGCTTCCCCACGGTGCAGGTGGTCGTCATGGCCGTGTGGACGGCCGTGCTCCTGCCGCTCGGCATCCGGCTGTTCCGCTGGAGCTGAGGCGGGCCCGACGACGGTGCCGGGCGCCCGGCACCGCCCGGGCCGCCGTCCGGCCCACCGCCCGGTCCCCGCGGGCGTGGCCCGCGGGGCGCCCCTAGCCTGACCGGCATGAAGCCCTTCCTGCTCCTGGCGTCCCGGGCGGAGGACCCGGCCGCGGACGGCGAGCACGCGGCGGTGCTGCGTCACTCCGGCCTCGCGCCGCACGAGCTGCACCGCGTGCGGATGGAGGCGGGCCCGCTGCCGGCGATCGACCTCGACGCGTACTCGGGGGTGATCGTCGGCGGCAGCCCGTTCGACTCGTCGCGGCCCGAGGCGGAGAAGTCGGCGACGCAGCGCCGGGTCGAGCGCGAGCTCGCGCCGCTCCTGGACGAGATCGTCGAGCGCGACGTCCCGTTCCTCGGGGCGTGCTACGGCGTCGGGACGCTCGGCCTGCACGAGGGCGCGGTGCTGGACGACACGTACGCCGAGCCCATCTCGCCCGTGACGATCCGGCTCACCCCGGAGGGCCGGGCGGACCCGCTGCTCGCGGGCCTGCCCGACGCGTTCGAGGCGTACGTGGGCCACAAGGAGGCGGTGCGGGAGCTGCCGCCGCACGCGGTGCTGCTCGCGACGTCGGACGCGTGCCCGGTGCAGATGTTCCGCGTCAAGGAGAACCTGTACGCGACGCAGTTCCACCCGGAGCTCGACCTGGAGGGCATCCTCACGCGCATCGGCGTCTACCGGGACTACGGGTACTTCCCGCCCGACGCCGCGGGCGACGTCGAGGCGACCGTCCGGCGCGGCGACGTCCGGCAACCGCACCGTATCCTCGCGACCTTCGTCCGCCGCTACGCGAGCGACTGAGCTCCCCGCCCGGCCGAGCATGCGGTCGTGGCCCGTCCTGCCGCGAGGACGGGCCGCAACCGCATGCTCGGCGGAGCGGGTTCAGCGGGTGGCGGGGGCCGGGTGGGGGGCGTCGGCGCGTGCCGGGTCGGCCGCAGCCTCCGCCGCGACGGCGCGGCGGTGCGCTCGCACCGACCAGACGACGGCGGCGGCCCAGACGACCGCGACGAGCGCCAGCACGACGCCCTGGACCGCACCGCTCGCGTCGACCCACTCGGAGCGCAGCAGCGTGCGGACGTTGGTGAGCACGATGACGCCGCCGACCGCCGAGCCGAGGATCCGAGGCGGGAGCATCCGGACGAGCCAGGCCGCGATCGGCGCCGCGACGAGCCCGCCGAGCAGGAGCGCCGCGACCCACGTGAGGTCGATCCCCTGCGAGCCGAGCGTCCAGAGGAACCCGAGCGACGCCGCGACCGCGACGAGGAACTCGCTCGTGTCGATGGACCCGATGACCTTGCGCGGCTCGATCCGGCCCGACGCGAGCAGCGCAGGCGTGCCCACGGGGCCCCAGCCACCGCCGCCGGTGGCGTCGACGAAGCCCGCCACGAGACCGAGCGGGGCGAGGAACCGCTTGCGCAGCGGCAGCCCCAGGCGGCCCGTCGGCAGCCCGGCGAACGTGAAGCGCGAGAGCACGTAGACGCCGAGCGTGAGGAGCAGCAGCGACATGACGGGGGCGGCGACCTCGGTCGAGAGGTTCGCCAGGAACGTCGCGCCCGCGAACGCTCCGACCGCGCCCGGCACGCCGATGCGCAGCACGACCTTCCAGTCGACGTTCCCGAACCGCCAGTGCGCCGCGCCGGACGCGAGCGTCGTCCCGATCTCCGCGAGGTGGATCGTGGCCGACGCCGCCGCGGGGTTCGTCCCGATCGCGAGCAGGAGCGTCGTGGACGTCACGCCGTACGCCATGCCGAGGCTGCCGTCGACGAGCTGGGCGCCGAGGCCCACGAGGGCCAGCAGGACGAGGGTCCGCACCGGGGCCTCCTTGCTCGGGCCGTCGGGAGGGTCCCGACGTGTCCTGACAAGGTTGACCGGACGGGTCCACTATGTGAAGCGCCGACCGCATCGTGGGCCAGTGTTAACGGGAGCGTCCCGTCAGGGGTTCTCCCACGCGTCGGCGCGGGCCGCGAGCGCGTGCACGTCGTCGGGCAGGTCGCGGCGCACGACGTCGTCGATCGTCACGCGGTCCAGCACGTCGCGGACGCTCGCGCGCAGCGCGATCCACACCTCGAGCAGGCCCGCGGCGGACCCGTCGTACTCGAGGCTCGGAGGACGCTCGTCCCGCACCGTGACGAGCGGGCCGTCGACCGCGCGGAAGACGTCGGCGAGCGTCACCTCGGTCGCCGGGCGCGCGAGGCGGTGGCCGCCGGAGCGTCCGCGGACGCTCGCGACGATCCCGGCCCGGCGCAGGTCGCCGAGGATCCGTTCGAGGAAGCTCACCGGGAGGCCCTGGCCCGTCGCGAGGTCCTCCGCCCGCACCGGGTCGCCGTGCGGCGACGCCGCGAGCTCGGCGCACGCCCGCACCGCATAGTCCGCCTTTGCCGAGACACGCATGAGGACATTGTGCCGTGCGCGGGTCTCACCCCGGGGCGCCGCTGCCCCTCGCGACCCCTTCCCCCCTACGCTGTGACGCGTGGACGTGCACGAGCGCAACAACGTGCGGGTCATGGGGGCGCAGGACGGCCCGACGATGGTCTTCGCGCACGGATTCGGCTGCGACCAGTCGATGTGGCGCTTCGTCGCGCCCGCGTTCGCGACCGACCACCGGGTCGTGCTGTTCGACCACTCGGGCTGCGGGGCGTCGCACCCGACCGCGCACGACGCCGTCCGGCACGCCGACCTCGCGGGCTACGCCGCGGACGTGGTGGAGATCGTCGAGGCGGTGGTCGACGGAGACGGGCACGGGCCCGTGGTGCTCGTGGGCCACTCGGTGAGCGCCGTGATCGCGCTGCTCGCCGCGGCCGACCGCCCGGACCTGTTCGACCGGCTGGTGCTCGTGGGTCCCAGCCCGCGGTACGTCGACGACGACGGCTACCGGGGCGGGTTCACCGCCGAGGAGATCGACGAGCTCCTGGAGACCATGGACGCGAACTACCTCGGCTGGACGCAGGTCATGGCGCCCGTGATCGCCGGGAACCCGGACCGCCCGGCGCTCGGCGACGAGCTCGCCGCGGTGTTCCGGCGCAACGACCCGGCGGTCGCCCGGCAGTTCGCGCGCGCGACGTTCCTCGGCGACAACCGGGCGGACCTGGCGCGCGTGCGCACGCGGAGCCTCGTGGTGCAGAGCCGGGAGGACGTCATCGCGCCGCCCGAGGTGGGCCGCTACGTGCACGAGCACCTGCCCGGCAGCGACCTCGTCGTCATCGACTCGGTGGGGCACTGCCCGAACCTCTCGCACCCGGACCTCCTCGTGCGCGCGATGCGCGACTGGCTGGGCGCCGCCTGATGGCGATGTCCCGGGCCGAGCGCTGGGCGCTCGCCCCCGTCGCGCTGCTGCTCCTCGACGCCGAGGCGCGCGTCCTCGACGCCAACGACGAGTTCCTCCGGACGATCGAGGTCCCGGACGTCGAGGCGGTCGCGGGGCGTCGCCTGGCGGACCTGCTCACGGTGGGTGGGCGCATCTTCTGGGAGACGCACGTCGGCCCGCGCCTGCACATCGAGGGCCGCGTGGACGAGGTCGCGGTCGAGCTCCGCACGCCGCGGGGCCGCGAGCCCGTGCTGCTCACGGCGATCGAGCGCGAGGCGCGCGGCGAGCGGCTGATCGAGGTCGCGATGCTCGGCGCGCGCGAACGGTCGCGCTTCGAGCACGAGCTCGTCGAGGCGCGCCGCGCGGCGGAGGAGGCGGAGCGCCGGGTGCGGCTGCTGCACGGCGTCGCGGCGGACCTCGCGAGCGTCGCCGGTCTCGACGGCGTCGCGTGGGTCCTGCTCCGGGCGGCCGTGACGATGCTGGGCGCGGGCGACGCCGCGCTGTGGACGGCGCAGGAGCGCGGCCCGCTGCGGAGGTGGGGCGGCGCCGTCGGCGTCCTGGCGCCGACGATCGACGAGCTCACCGAGGCGACCGTGCGGGACGACGGGACCGTCGTCGTGCCGCTGCGGACGGCGGGCGCGCTGCTCGGCGTGCTCGCGCTCGAACCGCGCCGCGCCGCGGGCTCCGACCCCGTCGACCTGGGCACCGCCGCCGCCGCGGGCCAGCTCGCGGCGCTCGCGCTCTCGCGCGCGCGGGTCCACGAGCAGAGCGTCTCGGTCGCGAGCGAGCTCCAGGGCGCGATGCTCTCCGACGGGATCGTCGCCGACCCGCAGGTCGAGGTCGCGGCGTGCTACCGCCCGGGCGTCCACGACCTCCAGGTCGGCGGCGACTGGTACGACACCTTCCGGGTCGCGCCCGACGTCGTCGCGCTCAGCGTCGGGGACGTCGTCGGCCGCGGTCTCAAGGCGGCCACGTCGATGGGGCAGCTGCGCACCGCCGTCCGGGCGGCGTCCGACACCGGGCTCCCGCCGGAGGAGGTGGTCGAGCGCGTCGACCGCTTCGTCGACCGGACGGGCACGGGCTTCATGGCGAGCCTCGTGTACGGGGAACTCGACCTGCGCGCCGGGGTGCTGCGCTACACGTGCGCGGGCCACCTGCCGCCCCTGCTCGTGCGGGCCGGCGGCTCCGCGGCGTACCTGTGGGAGGCCCGGTCGACGCCGCTGGGCGTGCGGGGCACGACGCCGCGCGTGGCCAAGGCCGTGCGCCTCGCCCCGGGCGACCTGCTGCTGCTCTTCACGGACGGCGTCGTCGAGCGCCGCGACCGGCCGCTCGCGCTCGCGCTCGACGAGCTCGCGGACGTCGTCACGCGCGCCCTCGACGTCGGCCTGCGCGACGACCGGCTGCTGGAGGCCGTCGTCTCGCGTGCGCCCGAGGACGACGACGCGTGCCTGCTCGCGGTGCGCTGGCTCGGCCCCGCCGGGGACGGGCGGGCGGTGCCCGACGCCCCGGCCGCCGCGTCAGCGGACGAAGAACGGGCCGGCTGAGGGGTCGGCGAGGCGCGCGAGCGCGTGCCCGAGACGCTCGGTCGACGAGCGCGCGACGTCGTCGGGCAGGACGTCGGGGGCGAACCACGCGACCGCGAGCGACTCGTCGTCCGCGACGTGCGCCGCCGCGGCGGCCGCCGGCGACACCGGGCGGCACAGGAACGCGAGGTCGAGGTACTGCGACCGGTCGCCGTTGGGGTACTCCATCGGCTCGGTGACCGTCACCGCGACGAGCGCGTCCACCACCACCTCGACGCCCGTCTCCTCGAGCACCTCGCGCGCGAGCCCGACCGCCGGGTCCTCGCCCGGCTCGAGGATCCCGCTGATCACGGCCCACTGCCCGGAGTCGGCGCGCTGCCCGAGCAGCACCCGGCCGGCGTCGTCCACGACGACGCCCGACACCCCCGGCATCCACAGCAGGTCGGTCCCCACGTGGGACCGGAGGGCGGCGACGAACTCGGGGATCGGCATGCCCCGAGCGTAGGCGCTGCCCGACCGGCCCGTGAGACGGCCCGTCCGCCCCTCGGAGGCGCTGTGCTACGGTCGGCTCGTGACTTCTCAGTGGTATTGGCGCTTTACGCAGGCTCCCGGTGGGGCCGTGCGGGCGTCAGCCTGACCACAGATCACCACCCGGAGCCAGCACAGGGCCTTGGACGCGGACCGCGTCCGGGCCCTTCGTCGTGAGACGGGCCGCTCCGGGACCACGGGCGGCAGCAGGCCGGTGGAGCGCCGCTGGGCATCCCGACTCACGGCGCTCCCAGACCCCGCCGCACAGACCAGGAGCCCCCCGTGACCAGCACCACCACCTCGCCCGAGACCGCGACGACCGACGGCGCGACGAGTACCGTCGACCCCGTGGACAGCCCCGAGCTCCAGGCCCGCACGAGCGACCTGCGGGTCCGCGCGCTCGACGCCCTCCCCGCGCCGCGCGCCATGCTCGCCGACCTGCCGCTCGGCGCGACGCGCAGCGACCTCGTGACGACGTCGCGACGCGAGGTCCGCGACGTCCTCGCGGGCGACGACGACCGCCTCCTCGTCATCGTCGGCCCCTGCTCGGTGCACGACCCCGAGGCCGCGCTCGAGTACGCGGGGCGCCTGGCCGCCGTCGCGCACGAGCTCGCCGACGACCTCATGGTCGTCATGCGCGTCTACTTCGAGAAGCCGCGCACGACCGTGGGCTGGAAGGGCCTCATCAACGACCCGCACCTCGACGGGTCGCACGACGTGCACCACGGCCTGCGCCTCGCGCGCGAGGTGCTGCTCGGCGTCCTCGACGCCGGTGTCCCGGCCGCGTGCGAGTTCCTCGAGCCCACGAGCCCGCAGTACATCGCCGACGCGGTGTCGTGGGGCGCGATCGGTGCGCGCAACGCCGAGTCGCAGGTGCACCGCCAGCTCGCCTCGGGCCTGTCGATGCCCGTCGGGTTCAAGAACGCGACCGACGGCGACGTGCAGATCGCGGTCGACGGGTGCATCACGGCCGCGAGCGAGCACACGTTCTTCGGCATGGACTCGCTCGGCCGCGCCGCCGCGGTGGAGACCGCGGGCAACCCGGACTGCCACGTCATCCTGCGCGGCGGGCGCTCGGGCCCCAACTACGGGGCCGACGACGTCGCGGCGGCGCTCGCGGTCGCGCGCGCCTCGGGCCGCGGCGGGGTCACGGAGCACGGGCTCGTCGTCGACGCGTCGCACGGCAACTCCGGCAAGAGCCACGTGCGCCAGGCGGAGGTCGTGCGCGAGGTCTCCGCGCGGCTGGCCGAGGGCGAGCAGGGCATCACGGGCCTCATGATGGAGAGCTTCCTCGTGGCGGGCGCGCAGAAGCCGGCGCCGAGCGGCCTCGTCTACGGGCAGTCCGTCACGGACGCGTGCATCGACTGGGACACGACGGCCGACCTCCTGCGCGAGCTCGCGGGCGCGGTCCGCGCCCGGCGCGCGCTCTGACCGGTCCCGGCGGGACGGTCACCCATCCGCCCGCGCGTCGGCGCCGAACCCAGGGTGTCCCGGACGGACCGGGACGGTGCCGGCGACGGGAGGTCGCGTGCCGAGAGCCGTGGTCGACGCGCCGCAGCGCGTGCGGGAGGCGCCCGTGCTGCACACTGACCGGGTGCCACCTCCCGTGACGACGAACCCGGCGGTCGACGCCGCCCTCGCGGCGTGCGCCGACGGCGACCCGGCCGCGTTCGCGCCCGTCTACGACGCGCTCGCGCCGGTCGCGTACGGCACGTGCCTGGGGGTCCTGCGGGACCCGGACCACGCGGCGGAGGTCGTGCAGGAGGTGATGGTGGAGGTGTGGCAGACGGCGGCACGCTACGACGCGACGCGCGGCTCGGCGCGGACCTGGGTCGCCACGCTCGCGCGGCGGCGCGCGGTGGACCGCGTGCGGGCCGAGCAGGCGCGCCGCGACCGCGACCAGCGCGACGTGGACGCCTCGACGGCCGCGGCACCGCGGGACGTGGTGGTGGAGGACGTCGAGCGACGTCTCGAGGGTGCGGCCGTGCGGCGGTGCCTGGACTCGCTCACGGCGACGCAGCGGGAGGCGGTCGTGCAGGCGTACTACGGCGGGCTCACCTACCGGGAGGTCGCGGAGCGGCTCGACGCCGCGCTGCCGACCGTGAAGTCCCGCATCCGGGACGGTCTCCTGCGGCTCCGCGACTGCCTGGGGGTGCGTCGTGGCTGACCTGACCACGCCCCGTGGCGACGGCGCGGACGACCGTCCCGACGTCCGCGACCTGCTCCCCGCCTACGCGCTCGACGCGGTCGACGACGTCGAGCGACGCGCCGTCGAGCGCCTGCTCGCGGCCGACCCCGACGCGCGGCGCGAGCTCGACGAGTACCGCGACGTCGTGGCGGCGTTCGCCGTCGAGAGCGCCCCGCCGCCCGCGCTGCGCGACGCCGTGCTGGCGCGGGTGGCCGCGTCCGCGGCCACGGGCCCGTCCGCGGAGGAGAGCACGGGCGGTGGCGTCGTCGTCGACCTCGCGGCCGCGCGTCGCGCGCGCCGCCGACGCTGGACCGGGCTCGCTGCGGCGGTGGCCGCGGTGGTCGCGGTGGCCGTCCCGACGACGGTCGCGGTCCGCGCGACGCAGGAGCAGTCGCGCCTGGAGGCGCAGGCGGACGCGATCGAGCGCATGCTCGCCGACCCCAACGCGACGATCCTGCACGGCGACGTGGCGGGCGGCGGGCAGGCGTCCGTCCTCGCCGCGGGCGACGACATGTTCTTCCGCGCGTCCGACCTGCCCGACGCGGGCGACGACCGCGACTACCAGCTCTGGGTGGTCGAGCCCGACGGCGCCGTCGTCTCGGCGGGCGTCCTCGACGTCCGGGACGGCAGCACGTCGCGGCTCGTCCAGGGCGAGCCGGGCGTCGGCATGGCCGTGACGGTCGAGCCGGCGGGCGGCTCGGAGCAGCCGACGGCGGACCCGGTGGTCGCGCTCGTCGGCTGAGCGGTGCGGCCCGAAGGGTCGGGACGAGCGCGAGAAGAACTCGTGCCGATCCCGACCCATCCACCCGGGATCGCGCTCCGAACCCTCGGCATGACGCCCCGCACCGGCGGGGCGACGACCCGAGGAGAGACCGATGAACGTTCGCACCCGCACGTCGTACGCCGTCGCCGGCATCGCCACGCTCGCCGTGCTCGGCCTGTCCGCGTGCAGCTCGGACTCGGACACGGGGTCCGACTCGACGACGACCGACTCCGCGTCCGACACCATGACGGACGACTCGACGTCCGACGACATGACCGACGACTCGACCGAGGGCTCGGACGACATGGCGGCCGACCCCGCCGCGAACCTCGTGGGCCCCGGCTGTGCCGCCTACGCGGAGCAGGTGCCCGACGGCGCCGGGTCGATCACCGGGATGTCGACCGACCCCGTCGCCGTGGCGGCGTCGAACAACCCGCTGCTCACGACGCTCACCGCGGCCGTCTCGGGTGAGCTCAACCCGGACGTCAACCTCGTCGACACGCTCAACGGCGGCGAGTTCACCGTGTTCGCCCCCGTCGACGACGCGTTCGCCAAGATCGACGCCGCGACGCTCGAGTCGCTGAAGACGGACTCCGACACGCTGACGAAGATCCTCACGTACCACGTGGTGCCCGGCCAGCTCACGCCCGACCAGGTCGCCGGCGAGCACGAGACCGTCGAGGGCGGCACGGTCGAGGTCACCGGATCGGGCGACGAGCTCATGGTCAACGACGCGGCCGTCGTGTGCGGTGGCGTGATGACGCAGAACGCGACCGTGTACCTCGTGGACACGGTGCTCATGCCGACGATGTGATCCTCCCTGCGCGTCCAGAAGCGGGCGCGCGGTGGGCTCGTGACGACGGGTCCCGACGGCCCCGACCGGACGGTCGGGGCCGTCGTCGTGCGCCCGTCGTCGTGCGCCCAGCGACGTGCGCTCGGCGCGGGGTGGACCCATCCGCGAGGGCCGCCGGTCCGAACCCCGGGCATGGAGACGCTCATCGTCATCGGCCTGCTCGGGGGACTCATCACCGGGATCTCGCCGTGCATCCTGCCCATGCTGCCCGTCATCTTCTTCGCAGGCGGCGTGCAGGGCGCGCGCACGGGGGAGACGCCGTCGGGCACCGCGGAGACCGGGACGGGCGGTGTCTCCCCGGGGCTGTTCGCGGGCGTCCCCGACGCGGTCCGCGTCGGCGGTCGCCCGGCCGCGGGGCCACGAGGCCGGGGCGGCCCGGGCGGCGCGCGGGAGGCCGCCGGAGCCCGGGAGGTCACGGCTCGGCCGACACGCGGCGGGACGCTCGCCCTGGATCTGTCGACGGGCGAGGCCGCCGAGCCTGCCGCCCCGGCCGACGGCGGGCCGGGGCGCGCGTCCCGGCGGGTCGCGCGCCGCTCGTGGCGCCCCTACCTCGTCATCGCAGGACTGGTCCTCAGCTTCAGCGTCTTCACGCTCCTCGGCTCCCTCCTGCTGACCGCGCTCGGGCTCCCGCAGGACCTGCTGCGCTGGGCGGGCATCGTGCTCCTCGTCGCGATCGGCGTGGGGATGATCGTGCCGCGCGTCGAGGAGGTCCTGGAGCGGCCGTTCCGGCGGATCGCCGCGCTCGGGGCGCGCCGCGGCGCCGCCCGCCAGGACCGCGGGGCGTTCGTGCTCGGCCTCGGCCTCGGCGTGCTGTACGTGCCGTGCGCCGGGCCCGTCCTCGCGGCGATCACCGTGGCGGGGGCGACGGGGAACATCGGCCCGGGCACCGTCGCCCTCACGGTGTCGTTCGCGGTCGGGGCGGCGATCCCGCTCCTGGTCTTCGCGCTCGCGGGGCGCCGCGTCGCGGAGCGGGTCCGCGGGTTCCAGCGGCACACGCGCGGCATCCGCGTCACGGGCGGCGTCGTGATGATCGCGCTCGCGGGCGCGCTCGCGCTCAACCTCCCCGCCGCCCTCCAGCGGGCCCTGCCCGACTACACGGGCGCGCTCCAGCAGCGGGTCGACGAGAACGACGCGGTGCGCGAGGCGCTCGACCTCGGCGGGCTCGTCACCGACGAGAACCGTGAGCTGTCGAACTGCTCGAACGGCGCGCCCGTGCTGGAGGACTGCGGCACCGCCCCGGAGCTGCGCGGCATCGACACGTGGCTCAACACCCCGGGCGGCGAGGCGCTGACGCTCGAGGGGCTGCGCGGCAAGGTCGTCCTCGTCGACTTCTGGACCTACTCCTGCATCAACTGCCAGCGCGCGATCCCGCACGTCAACGCCTGGTACGACCGGTACCGCGACGTCGGCGCGGGGTTCGAGGTCGTCGGGGTCCACACGCCCGAGTTCGCGTTCGAGCGTGAGACGCGCAACGTCGTCGCGGGCGCGCGGGACCTCGGCGTCACCTACCCCGTGGCCCAGGACAACGCGTACGCGACCTGGACCGCCTACCGGAACCGCTACTGGCCCGCGCAGTACCTCGTCGACGCCGACGGGACCGTGCGCCACATCCGCTTCGGCGAGGGCGGGTACGAGGACACCGAGCGTCTGGTGCGCGAGCTCCTCGAGGACGCGAACCCGGGCGTCGAGCTGCCCGAGCCCACCGCCGTCGGCGACACCACGCCGCAGGACGAGACGACGCCCGAGACCTACTTCTCCATCAAGCGGGTCGTCAACTACGCCGGCGAGCCGCGCTACGCCGCGGGGCAGCAGGACTTCACGCTCGCCGACGACCAGCGGCAGGACACGTTCTCCCTCGGCGGCACGTGGGACGTCGACTTCCAGGGCGCCACCGCCGTGTCCGACGACGCGCGCGTGCGCCTCGCGTACCGCTCGACCGACGTGTTCACGGTGCTCGGCGGCGAGGGCACGGTCACGGCCCGCGTCACGACGGACGGGCGGACCACGACCCGCGAGATCGACGTCTCCGGCAGCCCGACGCTCTACCCCGTCCTGGAGGGCGACGGCCCGACGGAAGGGCTCGTCGAGCTCGACGTCCCGCCCGGCGTCCAGGTGTTCACCGCGACGTTCGGCTGACGCGGGTCAGCTCGCGAGCTCGCGCGCGGGCGTCCACGACCCGATCGTCGCGGTCCCGCCGCCGAGCAGGTCGAGCCCGTCCCCGACGCCGGGGATCCCGGCGAGCCCGACCACGGACTCGGGGTCGCCCGGGTGCGGGGCCACGAGCAGCGTCGTGACGAGCGGCGGGTCGTCGGCCGTCGACCCGCCGCGCCACGAGAGCGCGGCCCAGGCGGTGGCGCCCGGCGCGAGGGTGATCGGGGCGAGGCCGTCGTCGTCCGGCTCGAGGAGCACGTCCGTCTCCGCGCCGTCGTCGGCGACGAAGCGGACGGCGGGCGCGCCCGCGAGGACGCACTCTGCGGCGCCGTCGTTGCGGGCCGTGACGGTGAGGAACCGGCGCCCCGCCGCGGCGTCGAACCCCAGCGCACCGAGCGCGAGGTCGTCGGGCGCGCACGCGCCCGCGGGGCGCGTCCCGGTCGTCGGGGCGGCGGCCCCCGCGACGAACCCGGAGCGCGTCGCGGACGCGCCGCCGTCGGTCGAGCCGTGGACCTGGTAAGCGAGCGGCGGGCCGGCGTACGCGGCGTCGTCGAGCACGCGCGCGACGACGGCCGCGTCGCCCGAGGTGATCACCGTGAGCAGGGGGTCCTGCGGGAACGTGTCGCGGACGGCGTCGTGCACGACCTGCGTCACGCCGGGCTCCGCGGCGACGTCGGTCAGGAGCGTGAGCAGGGCGTCGTCGGGGACCGTGAGCCCGTCGCCGTCGTAGGCGCCGACGCCCGAGCCCTCGACGCCGAGGCTCGTCAGCCCGCGGCCCTCGGCGCGCACGAGCGCGGCGGCCGCGACGAGGTCGCCGGCCGCGCGGACGTCGACCGACGCGGACCCCGGGGAGAGGAACACGTGCCGCACGGGCTCGTGCGCGACGAGGCGCACGGCGTCGGCGACGGCGTCGGTCCCGAGGAGCTCGGGGCGAGGCTCCCCGGTGGCCGGGTCGACGCCGCGGTCGGTGTCCGCGCCCGGGCCGTGCGCGACGGCGAGCGTCCCGCCGCCCGTGCCCGTGCCCTCGACGCGGAGCGACCAGGCACCACCGCCGGGCACGGCGGCGAGGATCGCGCTCGCGTCGTCGGTGGTGCGCTGCGCCTCCTCGGGCGTCGGCAGCGGGCTGACCAGCGTCACGCGCGCCGACTCGCCCGCGGTCCCCAGGGCTTCCACGGCTGCGACGCCCGGCAGCGCGCGCAGCCGCGCCGCGACCGCCTCGCGGTCGCTCTCCGGAGAGGTCGGCGAGGGCGTCTCCTCGGGTGCGCCGGCCCTGGGCGCCACGGACGAGGTCGCCGGGGCGGGCTGCTCGGCGGCGGTGCGCAGCGCTGCCGGCCCGACGACGGCAGCCACCACCGCGAGGACGCCGCCCACGCCCGCGGCGGCCACCGCGACGAGGGGGCCGCGCCGTCGTCGCGCCCGTGGCGGGGTCGTCCCCGCGACGGGGTCGGTGCGGGGCTCGGGGGAGGGCGTGCCGTCGTCGTCCACGGCCGCGACCGTACCGGCCGCCGCGACGGCGCGGGGTGCCGCGCCGACGTCCTCCCCACGGTCCGCCCGGCGTCTTCACCGTGCCGGGACAGGCACGACCCGACCCGGGGCCGGTCACGGCGGGGAACCGGTCTTTTCGGCGCATCGCCGGACGAGCCGGGCGCGCAGGGGCCTCGTGCTTTTACCAGGACTCCTGCTGACGGGCAACATCTGGCATGATCCGGCCATGACAGTGCGGACGGCTGCGGAGCTCGCTGCGGTCGACGACCCGGCGTGGCCGACGCTCTCGCGCATGCTGGGTCGCGGCGGCGTCGAGGTCGTGCCCGCACCCGCCTGGTCGCTCGAGGTCCTCTACCGGCTCCAGGTCACCGTCCGCTCGACCCTCGGCGCCCTCGCCCTGCACACCGGTGGGGTCCTCGTCGACGGCGGCTGGCTCCGGATCATCGGCGGGGGCGGGGCCGGGCTGCCGGACCTCGCGACCGTCAACGGCCTCGGGGAGCCGGGCGAGGACAGCGTCGCGCCGTCCGTCCTCGTCGTCGCGTACGACGTGCTCGGCGGCACGTTCGCGATCAACGGCGGCGGGCTCCCGGGCCCGCTCGGCAACGTCCACTACTTCGCGCCCGGCTCGCTCTCGTGGCTCGACCTCGGGTTCGGCCAGGCCGCGTTCCTCGAGTGGTCCGTGAGCGGGGGGACCGCCGAGTTCTACGCGCCCGTGCGCTGGCCCGGCTGGTACGACGAGATCGGCACCGTGCGCCTCGACGAGGGGCTGAGCGTCTACCCGCCCCTGTGGTCGGAGGAAGGACGCGACGTCGCCCGGTCGTCGCGCACGCCCGTCCCGCTCGGCGAGCTCGTGGACTGGCACTTCGAGATGGCCGAGCGCATGGCCCCGGTCGACGACTACGTGCGCGACGCCGACGAGCACCTCGACGGCTACGGCGGCTGGCCCGCCGACGGCTACCGTCACTGACCCCCGGTCACGGGAGGTCCTCGCCGAGGAGGCTCGCGGGCACCGTGCTCAGCTTGTCGGGGTTGCGCACCACGTCGATCGCGGCCACGCGCCCCTCGTCCACGGTGAAGGCGATCACCGTGAGCACCCCGGACCCGTCGCGCAGGAGCAGCCCGGGCGCGCCGTTGACGTCGACGCGGCGCATCGCCTCGGGCGGCGTGCGCAGGTAGCTGAGCAGCACGGGACCCGCCGTCCCCGCCCCGCGCACGGTGTGCCGCAGCGCGCGGACCTTGCCGCCGCCGTCGCCCCGCAGCACGACGTCGGGGTCGAGCACCGCGAGCAGGGCCGGCAGGTCGGCGGCGGAGCAGGCCGCGACGAACGCCTCGACGACGCGGGCCTGCTCGGCGCGCGTCGCGGTCCCGCGCGGCCGCCCCGCCTCCACGTCCTTGCGGGCGCGCGCCGCGAGCTGGCGGACGGCGGCGGGCGAGCGCCCGACGACGTCGCCCACCTCGTCGAAGGGCAGCCCGAACACGTCGTGGAGCACGAACGCGACGCGCTGCGCGGGGGAGAGGCGCTCGAGCACGACGAGCAGGGCCATGCTCACCTCCTCGTCGAGCGTCACGCGGTCGGCCGGGTCCGCCGCGTCGACGGTGCCCGCGGCGACCGGCGAGGCGGCGCCCGGGGTCGTCACGACCGGCTCCGGGAGCCACGTCCCGACGTACCGCTCGCGGCGTGCCCGCGCGCTCCCGAGCACGTCGAGCGCGAGCCGCCCGACCGTCGTCGTCAGCCAGGCCGCGAGGTTGCGGATCGCGCCCGCGTCCTGGGTGCGCAGCCGCAGCCACGCGTCCTGGACGCAGTCCTCGGCGTCGGACCAGGAGCCGGTGGTCGTGTAGGCGAGGCGCAGGAGGCGCGGGCGCTCGGCCTCGAACGCGCGCGCGAGGTCGTCCGCGGCCTGGCCGGTCATCGCACCGCCGCCCGCTCGGCGCGCTGCGCGGCGAGCCAGTCCCGGAACGTCGTGGTGCCGCGGACGTCGGGGAGCGGGTCGGTGAGGCCGCCGGCGCGCAGCGCGCGACCGAGCGCGCCGGGGAGCGGCACCCGCACGGGGAGGGCGCGCGAGCCGGTCGCGGCGCGCCAGGCGCGCGCCGCGTCGCGCAGGTCGAGCACCTCGGGACCTGCGACGGTCGTGGTGCCGCCGAGCGGGTCGCGCACGGCGGCGTCCGCGACCGCGACGCCCGCCTCGGCGGCGGCGACCGGCTGGACCGGGGCGCGCAGCAGGGGCACGACGCCCCGGCGCGCCGCGGCCCCGAGCGTCGCGGCGACGAGCTCGTGGAACTGGGTCGCCGCGACGACGGTCCACGGCACGCCCCCGTCCGTGACCTCGCGCTCCTGCGCGACCTTGGCGGCGTAGTAGGCCATCGGCACATCGTGGCACCCCACCACCGACACGAGCACGTGGTGCCGCACCCCGGCGTCGCGCTCTGCGGCGAGCAGGCGCCGCGTCCCGTCGACGACCGCCGCGCGCACGTGCCGCAGGGACGTCGCGGTGCTGCTCGCGTCGACCACGACGTCGACGCCGTCGAGCGCGGCGGCGAGGCCCGCGCCCGTCGTCAGGTCGACGGGGTGCTCCCGCGCGTGCCTGCTCAGCGCCCGCACCTCGTGGCCGGGCGCGGCCAGCTCCGCCACGACGTGCCGACCGACGGTCCCTGTCCCACCCACCACGGCGATCCTCATGCCCGGACGACGACGTGGCGCCCCGCGATGTGACATCGCGTCGCGGGTCAGGGGCGCGAGCAGAGTTGTATACAAGTGCGCAGAGGCTGTGGCACGATGGCCGGGTGACGACGACGCCCGAGCTGCGCGCCGCCGTCGGGCAGGCCATGACGGCGCCCGGCGACGCGGGCCTCGCACGCCGCCAGTCGGGGGCCCGCGCGGTCTACGACCTCCTGCGCGGCCGCATCATCGACGGCTCCCTCGCGCCCGACGCGCGGCTCACCGAGCCCGTGCTCTCCGCCGAGCTCGGCGTCTCGCGGACCCCGGTGCGCGAGGCGCTGCGGCTGCTCCAGGCCGAGGCGCTCGTCGTCGAGCTGCCGACCGGGGGAGTGCGCGTCGCGCCCCTCGACCTCGCCGACGCGCGGCGCGTCTACGACGTGCGCGCCCGCCTCGAGGGCCTCCTCGCCCGGGACGCGTGCGAGCGCGCCACGCCCGACGACGTCGCGCGGCTCGCGCGCCTCGTCACGCTCATGGACGCGGTCCGCGACCACGAGGACGAGGTGCTGCGCATCGGCGCCCAGTTCCACGGCGAGATCGAGGCGCTCGCCGACAACCGCTGGGGCTCCGCGCTCCTGCGCCAGATCCGCGGCCACGTGGACCGGTACCGCGCGCTCGCCGCGCGCCGCCGCGTCGGCACCACCGACCACGTCGACGAGCACCGCGCCGTCGCCGACGCGATCGCGAGCCGCGACGCCGCCGCCGCCGAGGCGGCGATGCGCGCCCACATCGAGCGCAGCGCCGCCCTCGCCGAGCAGTCGCTGCGCGGCGCGGGGCCGACGACCGACGACCTCCCCTGACCACCGCCCACCGCACGACGGAGACACCGATGCCGTACACCCACCACCTGCGCGTCTACCCCAGCGCGGAGCCGCTCGACCGCACCGACCAGCTCGCGTGGAAGCTCGCCGAGCTCGCGACCGACCCCGTCGAGGTCACGCCCGAGGCCGTCGACATGGTGATCAACCGCGTCATCGACAACGCGGCCGTCGCCGCGGCCAGCCTCACGCGCGGCCCGGCCGTCGCGGCGCGCGGCCAGGCGCTCGCGCACCCGTACACGCCGGGCGCGACGGTGTTCGGCTGCGAGCTCACCACCCGCACGAGCCCCGAGTGGGCGGCCTGGGCGAACGGCGTCGCGGTGCGCGAGCTCGACTTCCACGACACGTTCCTCGCCGCCGAGTACTCCCACCCGGGCGACAACATCCCGCCGATCCTCGCCGTCGCGCAGCACGCCGGGTCCGACGGCGCCGCGGTCGTCCGCGCGATCACGACCGGCTACGAGGTCCAGGTCGACCTCGTGCGCGCGATCAGCCTGCACCGGCACAAGATCGACCACGTCGCGCACCTCGGGCCGTCTGCCGCCGCGGGCATCGGGACGCTGCTCGGCCTCGACACCGAGACGGTGTTCCAGGCGATCGGCCAGGCCCTGCACACGACGACGGCCACGCGCCAGTCCCGCAAGGGCCAGATCTCCACGTGGAAGGCGCACGCCCCGGCGTTCGCGGGCAAGGTCGCGGTCGAGGCCGTCGACCGGGCGATGCGCGGGCAGACGTCGCCCGAGCCGATCTACGAGGGCGAGGACGGCGTCGTCGCGTGGCTGCTCGACGGCCCGGACGCGGCGTACGACGTCGTGCTCCCGGCCCCGGGCGAGCCCAAGACCGCGATCCTCGACACGTACACCAAGGAGCACTCCGCGGAGTACCAGTCGCAGGCGCTCATCGACCTCGCGCGGGCCCTGCACGACGAGCACCCGTGGCTCGCCGACCCCGAGAACGTCGCGTCGATCGTCATCCACACGAGCCACCACACCCACTACGTCATCGGCTCGGGCGCGAACGACCCGCAGAAGTACGACCCGACGGCGTCGCGCGAGACGCTCGACCACTCGATCCCCTACATCTTCGCGGTCGCGCTGCAGGACGGCGGCTGGCACCACGTCGACTCGTACGCCCCGGAGCGCGCGGGCCGCCCCGACACCGTCGCGCTGTGGGCCAAGGTCACGACGGCGGAGGACCCCGAGTGGACGCGCCGCTACCACTCGACCGACCCGGCCGAGAAGGCGTTCGGCGGGCGCGTGGAGATCGAGCTGGCCGACGGCGGCCGCCTCGTCCGCGAGATCGCCGTCGCCGACGCGCACCCGCTCGGGGCGCGGCCGTTCGGCCGCGAGCAGTACGTGAAGAAGTTCCGCACGCTCGCCGCGGGCGTCCTCGAGGACGCCGAGATCGAGCGCTTCCTCGATCTCGCGCAGCGGCTCCCGGAGCTCACGCCCGCGGAGGTGCGCGAGCTGACGATCGTCGGGCGGCCCGGGCTCCTCGACTCCGTCCCCACCCCGACCGGCCTGTTCGAGCTGGGGCGCGACGACGCCGGCGAGGCGCCCGCCGCGTTCGAGGGCGAGGGCTTCACCATGCACGAGGCGGACGCGACGACCGAGGGAGAGGCCCGCTGATGCTGTACAGCCAGGTGACGCCGTCGGACAAGCGGCGCGCGTTCCGCGCGGCGCTCGACGCCGCGGCGACCACGGGGGAGCCGCTGCGGCTCCCCGGCGCGTTCAACCCGCTGTCCGCACGCCTGGTCCAGGACAAGGGCTTCGAGGGCGTGTACGTGTCGGGGGCCGTGCTGTCGGCGGACCTCGGCCTGCCCGACATCGGCCTCACGACCCTCACGGAGGTCGCGGGGCGCTCGCAGCAGATCGCGCGCGTGACCGACCTGCCCGCGCTCGTCGACGCCGACACCGGCTTCGGCGAGCCGATGAACGTCGCGCGCACCGTCCAGGCGCTCGAGGACGCGGGCGTCGCGGGCGCGCACGTCGAGGACCAGGTCAACCCCAAGCGGTGCGGCCACCTCGACGGCAAGGAGGTCGTCGGGCTCGACGAGGCGGCGAAGCGCGTCCGCGCGGCGGCCGACGCGCGCCGCGACCCGGGCTTCCTCATCATGGCGCGCACCGACGTCCGCGGCACGATCCCCGGCGACGCGGGGCTGCGCGCCGCGATCGACCGCGCCAAGGCGCTCGTCGACGCGGGCGCCGACGCGATCTTCCCCGAGGCGATGAAGGACCTGTCGGAGTTCGAGGCCGTCGCGTCGGCCGTGGACGTGCCCGTGCTCGCCAACATGACCGAGTTCGGCAAGTCCGAGCTCTTCACGCGCCGCCAGCTCGGCGACGCGGGCGTGCGGCTGATCATCTACCCCGTCACGCTCCTGCGGGTCGCGATGGGCGCCGCCGAGCGCGCGCTCGACGAGATCGCCGCCACCGGCACGCAGGCGGGGCAGGTCGAGGGCATGCAGACGCGCGCGCGCCTCTACGAGCTGCTCGACTACGCCGCCTACAACACCTTCGACGAGGGCATCTTCACCTACCGGCCCTGACGACCGGCCGGTGCCGCGCGCCCGTGGGGCCGCGGCACCGGCATCTCCCCCGCGACCCGTGCTGCACGAAGGAGTGACCGCATGACCACCACCGCACCGACCACCGACGCGCCCGAGATCCGCAAGGGCCTCGCGGGCGTCGTCGTCGACGTCACCGCGATCTCGAAGGTCAACCCCGAGACGAACTCGCTCCTGTACCGCGGCTACCCGGTCCAGGACCTCGCCGCGCGCCGCAGCTTCGAGGAGGTCGCGTACCTCCTGTGGCACGGCGAGCTGCCCACGCCGGACCAGCTCGCCGAGCAGACCGCCGTCGAGCGGGCGCACCGCGCGCTGCCCGGCCACGTGCGCAACGCGATCCTCGAGCTCCCGACGACGTGCCACCCCATGGACGTCGTCCGCACCGCCGTCTCCCAGCTCGGCGCGCACGACCCCGACGCCGAGGACTCCTCGCCCGAGGCCGAGCAGGCCAAGGCGGTCCGCCTGTGGGCCGTGCTGCCCGCCGCCGTCGCGCTCGACCAGCGCCGTCGGCGCGGCCTCCAGCTCGTCGAGCCGCGCGACGACCTCTCCTACGCCGAGAACTTCCTGTGGATGACGTTCGGCGAGGAGCCCGAGCCCGCCGTCGTGCGCGCGTTCGAGGTGTCGATGGTGCTGTACGCCGAGCACTCGTTCAACGCGTCCACCTTCACGGCGCGTGTCATCACGTCCACGCTGTCCGACCTGCACTCCGCCGTGACAGGCGCCGTGGGCGCGCTCAAGGGTCCGCTGCACGGTGGCGCGAACGAGGCCGTCATGGCGACGTTCGCCGAGATCGGCACCGCCGACCGCGCCGCGGCGTGGCTCGACGACGCGCTCGCCCACAAGCGCAAGATCATGGGCTTCGGGCACCGCGTCTACAAGCACGGCGACTCGCGCGTCCCCACCATGCGGGCGACGCTCGACGACCTCGTCGAGCACTACGACCGCCCGGACCTCCTCGAGCTCTACACCGCGCTCGAGACCGCGATGACCGAGCGCAAGAACATCCTGCCGAACCTCGACTACCCGGCCGGCCCGGCCTACCACCTCATGGGCTTCGACACCCCGATGTTCACGCCGCTGTTCGTCGCGTCGCGCGTCGTCGGCTGGACCGCCCACGTCATGGAGCAGCGCGCCGCCAACGCCCTCATCCGCCCGCTCAGCCAGTACGTCGGCTCGCCCGAGCGCGCCCTCCCCTGACGCGCAGCCCTTCCCGCCGAACATGCGGTTGCTGCTCGCTCCGGGTCCCGGACGGGCGGCAACCGCATGTTCGCCGAGCGCAGCGGGGAGTCAGTTGACGAAGGAGACCAGCTCGGCGCGGTCGACGGCGTCGCGGTGGATCAGTGCCTTGACGTCCTCCATGCGGTCCCAGACGTTGACGGCCATGCCGGCCTCGACGCGGCCGTCCTTGAGCCAGAACGCGACGAGCTCGCGGTCGGGGACGGAGCCGGAGACCACGACCTCGTCGTAGGCATCGGGACCGGCGACGAAGCCGAGGTACTCCATGCCGACGTCGTACTGGTCGGAGAAGAAGTAGGGCAGCTCGAGGTAGGGGTCGGTCGCACCGAGCATCGCGCGCGCGGCGTGCGGGCCCTGGTGGAGCGCGGTCGCCCAGTGCTCGACGCGCAGCGACCGCCCGTAGCGCGCCGAGGGCACGCTCGCGACGTCACCCGCGACGAAGACGTCGGGGTCGGTGGTCTGGAGCGTCGCGGACGCGACGACGCCGCCTGTCGCCGAGTCGAGGGCGAGCCCGGCGTCCCGCGCGAGCCCGACGTTCGGGACCGCGCCCACGGCGACGAGCACGAGGTCCGCATCGACGTGGGTGCCGTCGGCGAGGTCCACCCCCGTCGCCCGACGACCGTCGCCGGAGATGCCCGTGACCTGCGCACGGCGGTGGAGGTGCACCCCGTGGTCGGTGTGGACCTGCCCGTACAGCTCACCCATCTCGGGTCCCAGCACGCGCTCGAGCGGGTGGGTGCCGAGCCCCATCACGGTGACGTCGAGCCCGAGCGTGCGGGCGGACGCCGCGACCTCCAGCCCGATCCAGCCGTCGCCGACGACGGCGAGCCGCCCGACGCCGTCGTCCCGTGCCGCCCGCAGCGCGCCGGACAGGGCGTCGCTGTCGTCGAGCGTGCGGAGCTCGTGGACGCCGTCCAGGTCGCCGCCGGGCAGGGGAATCCGGCGGGGGTCCGAGCCGGTCGCGAGCAGCAGCTTCTCGTACGACAGCGCGCGGCCGTCGTCGAGCGTCACGCCCCGCCCGGCGAGGTCGAGGGACGTCGCCGTGGTCCCGGTGAGGACCTCGACGTCGTGCTCGGCATACCAGTCCGCCGCGAGCGGGAACACGGCGTCACGCTCGGCCTCACCGCGCAGGTAGTCCTTGGACAGCGGCGGGCGCTCGTACGGGCGGTGCGGCTCGCGCGCGACGACGGTGATCCCGCCGTCGTAGCCCTCCGCGCGCAGCGTCTCGACCGCCTTCGCCGCGGCGAGCCCTCCTCCGACGACGACGTGACGTCCAGCGCTCATGGCGACCTCCGCGGTGGTTCGGGACAGCGGACGGCCTCAGTCTCGCGCGAACCGGGGCGCGCCGCCGGGGGAGCGGCGGGTGGGAGAACGACGAGAGGCCCGGGATCCTTCGCGGATCCCGGGCCTCTCGGCTGGTCGGGGTGACAGGATTTGAACCTGCGACCTCTTCGTCCCGAAGGGCAGTAACGGGTTCAGCGACCTGCGGAAACGCACGAGATTCCGCGCTTTGCCGTCTGTGGCCGTCGCTCGCTGTCGGGGCCCGTGGGGATGCCGTAGATGCCCACTTAGATGCCCAGCCCGCCCGACGGCGCTGGCGACGCGAAGGCGTCGCTCGCGACTTGAGGAATGCCGCCGATTGCGTCGAAAGCCTTGCGAAAGAGCTCCTGCTTCGCGATCAGCCACTCGGCCATCTGTGACCACTGGGCGCGGTCCTCGATCTCGGGATACGGCGAGGGCAGCACGATCTTGGTCGCCTTGCGACCCTCCATCCGCTCCCATCGCAGCTCGGGGCCGACGAGCGACTCAAAGGTCTCCCGGTGAGCTAGTACTGCTTCGAAGCGCCGGCCGTTGACCGCCGGATCGCGATCTCCGAACCAGACCTGCTCGACGAGGCCGTCCTTCGTCCAAGCCATCGAGTACTTCACGCCGCCGACGCCGGTCGGTACGTCACACCAGTCTGCGGCAGTCGTCCGAGCGCGCGTCCAGCTAGGGTGCCGTTCTCGAATCTGTTGGAGCGTGGCTTCCCAGAACTCACGGCGGAGCTTGGCCCGCTCATCCGCAGGTCCAGGTGTTACGGCGGCCTTAACCTGCTTGCCCCAGTCGTTGGGTTTGGCCACGAGCCGGAAGTTCGGCGCTGGTGTGGAGTCGCCGATCCGTACGACGTCGATCTCGACGCCGAAGAAGCGGGTCTCCTCGTTGGTGCGCTCGTTGAGCCAGTCGATCGCAGCACGGTGTTCCTCGCGGAACGACGTTGCGATCCAGACGATCGTCGCTGGATCGGTGCCGGCCGCGTAAGTCAGGATCTGGCCCAGGTGCAGATGGTCGGACTGCTCCAGCTGGTTCTCGACGATCACCGCGCGGTCGGTTGCCTCGTCGCGGCCGAGGAGGTCGAGGGAGAAGCCGCCAACCGGGTGCTCTGCAACATCGAGGACGAGGTCCATCCCAAGCAGATCTGACAGGACATCGACGTTCTGCAAGAGCCACGGCGTGAAGTCCTGAGCCTCATCCGGCCACACCTGTCGAGCGGGGACTGATGTCAGCCGACCCAGTTCAGCAGCCATGACGAGAGCCTATCCGCGCCTTCGAGGCGGTCGTGTGCTGAGAGACGGTAGCCAACGCTCACACCCTCCACCGAGCCAGGATGGGGTGCTTCATCGCGCTGATGACTCGCTCCCGCGCCGCGGATGAACCGTCTCGCGGGAACCCTGTCCCTCGAGGTACATCACCGTCGCGCTTGACCGGTTTGGACTGCCATGCAGCGGTCATCTGCGCACCGGCTTCTTTACGCGCAGCTGCCACGTACGCGTCGTAGGTCTTGTGAACATGCTTCGGAGCGTGGAGCCGCAAGAGGCCGCAGTAGTAGTTGAGGCGGGACTGGACCTCACTGATGTGCTGCACGAGTGCTTGGCGGGTGGTCGCGGAGCCATCGTGGCGGGCGACGAGGTACGGCGCTTCGAGGTAGTCCTCGACGGCGCGAAGCGCCTCGGCATAGACGGTGTGCCGACGTTCCCGTCGCGCGATCCGCTGCTGCGCGAAGTAACCGCCGACGGCGACAAGGGCGGCGACGATCGCCGCAGCGACAGCCCCGACGATGACCGCCCAGTCGCTGGCGCTCCACCCGAGGGCCGACCATGTTGCTGCTCCGCTCCCGCTCATGCGGCTCTGCCGTTCGGGAAACCATGGGGTGCCTCACCGAGCACCCACTCCCCGCGCCGTGCGCCCCCCGTGGCCCGCCAGTGCAGCTCGGCAAACAGGTGCTCGGAGATGAGGTCCAGGAGAACCCGCAGCCCGAGTTCACTACGCCAGCGTCGCTCCACCGGATCTCCGGGAAACCACAAGCACAATGAGTCGTCTCCGTTCCGATGGGGCGACATCGCTCCCGGGTCCGCGTAGACGAGTGGCATATCGCGTGCGGGAAGGCCGAAGTGTCGGTCGAGCTGTCGGGCGTAGAAGATGATCTCGACTGGAACAGGGTCGGGGCGACCGGCAACTACTAGCGCACCCAGGCGGTAGGTCAGTCTGTCCCCCTCGATGGTCCGCATGAGCTCGTCACCGTGGTACCGCCGCGCGGCGGCCTCGAACGGCAGCCTCCACGCGGGGTCCCGCCCGTACCAGGTCCAACTGGGTGGTCCCTGGTACGGGCCGGGAATGCCGGCGGTCACCACTCCCACGACCACGACCGCACCGGCGGTACTGCTCCCACGAGCGCCGGCCCGGTGTGGGTGCGTTGCGTGCGGCGCCGGATGCGCTCTGCTTCCTGGAGCCGGACGGACTCGTCGGGCGGTGCAGGCAGCATCTCCGGGTCGTTGAACACCTCGGCCAGCTTCGAGTGGGCGAGGACCGGCCATCTGTCCTGCTCAAGCTTCTGGGCCTCAGCGAGCTTTTCGGCTGCGACGCGCAGTCGCCGGACGGCGTCGGTCTTCGCGATCGCGGTCTTGATGTCTGGTCCCACGTTGGCCGGGTCCGGGGTGGGGCCGACGTTGATCTGCTTGGCGGCGCACTCGAACCAGTCGATGAGTCCGGGAAGGATGCGGCCGGGCTCGGTGAGGCACCCGAGGGCGAGGACCTTGATGTGCCACGTGCACAAGGCGGGCTCGGACCAGTTGCGGTTCCAGTGCTTGAGCAGGCGCACAGCGCGCGCGAACCGGACCTTCGACGACTCGATCGCGTCACGGACGAGCTCGGTGTGCTTCTCAGGGTGCGACCGGTCCCAGGTGTTGTACCGGGGGATGTAGAGGCCGGCACCGTGCGGGTTGTCGAGGGCGACGATGATGTCGGCGGTGAAGTCGTCCCAGCCGTCGCGCACCGGGTCGTTGAACCGCACCAGGATCGAGCGCTTGCGGCCCTCGACCTCCACCCGCAGGTCACCGAACTCGGCCTTCAGCTCGCGCTTCACCGCGTTGGCCGCGCGGTCCTGGAGCGAGCGGGGGCCTCGCTTGCCGGGACCGTACTCAGAGTCGGGGTCCGGGACCACGACGCCCAGGTCGACGTCGGTGAGAGGCGTCAGGGCGTCGCCGTGGGCGACCGACCCGTTGTAGTAGACGCGCGAGCCGGGGAACTCCTTGCGCAGGGCGTCCCGGACTGCGCTACGCCGCCGCTTCGCCTCGTCGAGCTCCTCGGGAGCGACCTGGATCCGCCGCCGGGCCTCCTCGAGCAGTTGCTCGAGTGTCGGGTAGGTGTTGCTGAGGGCCATGTGGCCACCTCGCATTCGTGTTCACGACACGGCCACGGAACCCGTCCTGCGGGTTCTCAAAGTTGTGCGAGGATTGAACCGAAGTTCCGCAAGAACTCGGACAGCCCCGCCCCGTGTCTGGGGTGATGATTCGGTTGTCGTGCACGGGCCCGGTGTTCCAGCACCGGGCCCGATGCGTTCTGCAGCCGGAACCAGAGTTACACGGCTGTTCTTTAGATCATACGGGTAGTGTCTGACGCGCGGCCGACGATGGTCCAGCGGACCTGTGGACGGCGGTATGGAAAACCCGACGAACTGGTGTTTGTGCTGGTCGAACCGTCGAGCGAGCGGGTTGGGGTCCCCGATCACGACGCCTTCTTGTCGTAGGTCGAACGGAACACCGCGTCGGTCAGCCAGGACTTGAAGTCCGGGTTGTCAACGAACTGCTTGAAGAGCTGGGTCTCGTCGCGAAGCATGCCCTGCATGACCTTTTGCAGGGCCGCGGTCATGGCGAGCTTGGCGTTGTCGGCGTCGTTGTTCGCGCGGGCGTTGGCGTAGTCCTGGTCGGCGAGTACCCGCTCGGGGATCTCGGTGGTGATCCGGTCCCGGATGCGGTCGGCGTCGTCCCAGTTGATGTTGCCGAACAGGTCGTTGAACTGGTTGAGGATCTCCGACAGCCGCTCGAGCTCGGGGTCCGTGCCGCGCCCCCCGCCGCCGGTCGGGACCGGCTCCAGCTCGCCCTCGGCGTCGGCGAGCGCGATCGAGACCTCCTCGCGCTTCTCGATGCGGTAGGAGTCCATGTCGATGGTCTCGAGGATGCCGGCCGAAAGGTCGGTCTCCTCGGGCGCGGGCAGCTTGGGGAGGAGCAGACCGAGGAAGATCGACAGCTTCTCCCAGCCGACGTTGCTGAACGGCAGGACGAGGGAGAGGAACGAGTAAGTCCGCACGAACGCCTTGGCCTGGCTCTTGAACTCGATCTGCTCGTCCTCGTCGAGCTGCTCGATGTACTCCGCGGCGCAGTGATCGAGGATCGGGTCGAGCTGGGACCGGTCGACGTTCTCGTCGAGGAAGAGTGCGACGAACCGGTCGACGTCCTCGTCGGAGTAGATGCCGGCGCGGGCGAGCGCGCCCTGCAGGTCGTGCAGCTTGTCCGGGTCGGTCTCGCCGGCAAGGACCGTGGTGCGGTAGTACGGCTCGAACGCGGCGCGGATCTCGTCGGCGGTGTTGGCGAAGTCGAGCACCGCGGTGTCGGTCTTGCCGGGCCGGGCACGGTTGAGCCGCGATAGCGTCTGCACCGCGAGCACGCTCGACAGCGGCTTGTCGACGTACATGGTGTGCAGCAGCGGCTCGTCGTACCCGGTCTGGTACTTGTCGGCCACGACGAGGATCCGGTACGGGTCCTCCTGGATCCGTACCGGGATCTCCTTGCCGGGGAAGCCGTTGTAGTCGGCCTCCGTGATTTTCTTGCCGTCGCGCTCGAAGTCGGAGAACGCGACGATCGCCTTGTACGGGCTGCCGCGCTCGACGAGGTAGTCACGGATGGCCTCGTAGTAGTCGATCGCGCGGGCGATCGTCTTGGTCACGACCATCGCGCGGGCCTTCCCGCCGATCTTGTGCTTGCCGATCACCTGGGTGTGGAAGTGGTCGACCATGATCTCGGCCTTCTTGCGGATCGCGGTCTCGTGCCCCTCGACGTAGGCGCGCAGCTTCTTCGACGCCCGGGACGCGTCGAACTCGGGGTCGTCCTCGACGGTCTTGACGAGCTTGTAGTAACTCTCGACGGGCACGTACCCCTGCAGGACGTCGAGGATGAACCCCTCCTGGATCGCCTGCTTCATCGTGTACGAGTGAAACGGGCGCTTGCCCACCTCGCCGGGAACCGGCTCGCCGAAGAGCTCGAGCGTCTTGTTCTTCGGGGTCGCCGTGAACGCGAAGTACGAGGCGTTGGCCGGCAGTTTCTTCTGCTCGACCATCCGCAGCAGCATGTCCTCGGCCGACTCCTCATCGCCCTGAGCGCCCTCGGCGGACAGCGATCCAGAGAGCGCCGCGGCAGCCTTGCCCGTCTGGGAGGAGTGGGCCTCGTCGATGATGACGGCGAACTTCCGGCCCCGGTGCTCGGCGCCCAGGCTCCCGACGATGTAGGGGAACTTCTGGACCGTCGTGATGATGATGCGCTTGCCGGCCTCGATCGCGTTCTTCAGGTCGCTGGAGTGCTCGGCGTGCGCGACCGTCGACCCGACCTGCGTGAAGGACTTGATCGTGTCCCTGATCTGACCGTCCAGCACGCGCCGGTCGGTCACGACCAGCACCGAGTCGACGGCGTTCGCGCCGTCGTGCTTGGCCTCGATGAGCTGGTGGGCCAGCCATGCGATCGAGTTGGACTTGCCCGACCCGGCCGAGTGCTGGATCAGGTAGCGGCGCCCGGCATCCGTCGCCTCGACGTCGGCGAGCAGGCGACGCACCACGTCGAGCTGGTGGTAGCGCGGGAAGATCGTCTTGCTCGACTTCTTGCCCGTCTTGGCGTCCTTGGTCGTGGTGACCTGGGCGTAGTTCTCGATGATGTCCGCCAGCGACGAGGGCGCGAGGATCTGCCGCCACAGGTAGTCCGTCATCAGGCCGTCGGGGTTCGGCGGGTTGCCGGCGCCGTCCTGGTAGCCCTTGTCGAACGGCAGAAACCACGACTTCGGGCCCGCGAGCTCAGCACAGAACTTCACGCGCTTGTCGTCAACGGCGAAGTGCGCCAGGCACCGCCCCGGCTGGAACAACAGCTCCTTCGGATTGCGGTCGACCTGGTACTGCGCGACGGCGTCGGCGACCGTCTGCTTGGTGATGTAGTTCTTCAGCTCGAACGTCGCGATGGGCAGGCCGTTGACGAACGCGACCAGGTCGAGCGACTTGCCCGCGTCTACCGGCGAGTAGTGGACCTGCCGCGCGACAACCCACCGGTTCGCTGAGTGCAGCGCCTCGGCCATCGTGTTCCCCGGCGTCGGCATCGGGTAGTAGAAGTTGATGTGTGGCACCGCGCCGTGGCCGAAGCCGCGGCGCAGCACCTGCACGACGCCGTTCTTGGTGATCTCACCCTGGAGCTTGGCCAGGAACTTCGTCCGCGCTGGGGTCTCCGTCGCCCAGTCATCCGCGAGCCCGACCGCCTCAGCTACGGCTGGCTGGGTCTCCTGCAGGAAGACGGCGAGCTGCTGAACGTCGAGCCCGTACCCGGGAGCGAACGACACAGGAACCTGCTGGGCAGCATCGACGACGGCGAGTGCTGGGGTGATGATCCCCTGCTTCCAGCCAGCCTCGACCATCTGCTTGACGACGAGGGCCTCCAGGCTCTCCTCGTTCATCAGAGCCGCGTTCATTCATCCTCCACATCGGCCTCGACGGCCGTCTCATCATCTTCTGCATCGCCAGCACCCGTCGACGCAGCGAACACGCCAGCGAGCTCGATCGGCGGCAGCGACGCCGCGATCACTCGCACATCGATCTGGCCTGTTACGACGTCGGCGGTCAGTCGAGTGCGGAACTCCTCCAGCAGTCCGATCTCGGCCCTAGACACCGAGATCGCCTCGTCGATTCGGTCCGTCTCCTCCTTGATGGTCCCGATGGCGGCCTGCTGTTCTTGCAGGTCGACGATCGGAATCGGGAGGTTGGCAATATCGCTCATGTTGAAGTGGCCGACGGTGGATCCCTGCGAAGCGAGTTCGATCGCCGTTCGTGCCGGTCCCGCGTAGATCTGCTGGACGAGATAGTTCGGGTCCAGACTGGATGCGCGGGGCCTCATGAGAACCGTGCGCTGCCCCAGCGCGAGCTCCAAGCCTGTAGGAATGACGCACGCTTCCCCAGCTGGCGCTTCTCGCGTGAAGACGACGTCCCCCGCCCGCGGGACACCGCGCTGCGTCCATGCGTCGTAGGCCTCATCGGTGGTCGGATAGGTGCCCGCCATCACGAGTGCGCCATCGCGGACACCCGCCGTCCTGACGATTCTCTTGGTGCCGGTCTCCGAGAACGGCGCCGTCTTGTGTTCGCAGTCGATGAGTGCGTCGAGGAACCGCTTGAGCGCGACAGTGCGGCCGGACGACGCCTGGAGGACTTCTCGTGCCACCGCCCTGCGCTCCTCCGCCAAGAGGGAGATGAGATGCCGCTTGGTGGCGATGGCCTTATCGATGCGCTGGTGGGCATGAGCGAGGTACGTGACGATCGCCCGCTGCTCCTCGACCGGAGGCACAGGAATAGGAAGGCGTTTGAAGTCGCGGAAGTCGATGTTCTGACGAAGCCCAGACCCCATCCCGTAGAACACCTTCAGGTAGTCGAGCGCCCTGAGGTACAGAAAGGCGAACTGCGGGTCGATGCCGCGAGGACGCAGGCCGATGTACGCAGACGTAATGATCCCGCGATCCTCGACGGCGCCTACCCGGATACTCCGCTGGTCGTTCTGGAGGTCCGTGGGTCGGAAGACGATATCCCCTGGCTCGAGAATCTGGTACGTCTCATAGGACGCCGGAACGAGCCCGTGGAGCTTGTCTGTGGGCTTGACGACCACGCGGCCGTAGCTCAGCGAAAGAACGGTCGTCTCGCGGAGCCCATCGTTACGGGTGCGGACCTCGGTGAGCGCGCCAGCGCCAGGAGTAACAGCCCATGCGGCGGGAAATGCCGGGATCCACGCGTGTGCCTGGTTCCCGTACGTGTCGTACGGCTTGAGGTCTTGGAACATCAGTGGGCGATCTCCGCGATGAGGGTGTCGGACTCGGCTTCGAGGGCGAGGATGTCGGCGCGGATCTCGTCAAGCGTCCGCAGGGGCGCTGGCTTGTAGAAGTGCTTGGTGAAGCTGATCTCGTAGCCGATCTTGGTCTTGGCCTCGTCGACCCAGGCGTCCTCCGCGTACGGGAGCACCTCGCGGCGGATGAACGCCTCGATGCCGTCGCGCCACTCGCCGGCGGGCTCGAGCAGGGGGATCTGCTCGGTGTCGCGCAGGGCGGCGTCGGGCAGGTAGGACACGACGGCGGGCTTGCCGCGGAAGGTCACCTCGTACCGGCCGAGCAGGGGGTCAGCCTCAACACCCTTGGGGTGGACCTTGGTGACGACAGGCGCTGCGCCGGCGTCGGGCTTGGCGATCCTAGCCTCGAGCAGCTTCTTGATGGCGGATGCCGAGTAGATCGTGTTGGGGTCGAGACCCCTGAGCCGGAGCGGGCGCTCCACGGTGACCTTCGAGTAGCCGAACTCGGCGTTGACAAAGACCTTCGAACGGTCGCCGTCGACATCGGACTTCTCGAAGTCGTTGAACGCTGCCATGATCCGCTCGATGTCGGCGGGACCGAGCTCGCGATTCTTGTTGCCGAGGTTCTTGCGCAGCGGCGTGTACCAGTCGGTGGCGTCGATGAGTTGGACCTTGCCCTTGCGATGCTCGGGCTTGCGGTTCGTGAGGACCCAGATGTACGTCGCGATGCCGGTGTTGTAGAACATGTTCAGTGGCAGGGCGATGATCGCTTCGAGCCAGTCGTTCTCGATGATGTAGCGGCGGATGTTCGACTCGCCCTGGCCGGCGTCCCCTGTAAAGAGCGAGGACCCGTTGTGGACCTCGGCAATGCGGCTGCCGAGCGGGGTGTTTTTCTTCATCTTCGAGACCATGTTGGCCAGGAAGAGCATCTGCCCGTCGCTGGACCGGGTGATGAGGCTGAACTCGGCGTCGCCGCCATGGTCGACGATGAAGCGCGGGTCGATGATCTCCTTCTTGCCGCCCATGCGCTGCTGGTCGGTTGCCCAGCTCTTGCCGTAGGGCGGGTTGGAGAGCATGAAGTCGAAGGTCCGGCCCTGGTAGGCGTCGTTCGAGAGCGTTGAATACTCCGGGCCGCCGACGAGCCCGTCGGCGTTGGCGCCCTCGCCCTTCAGGAGGAGGTCTGCGACGGCGATAGCGTAGGTCTCGGCGTTGATCTCTTGGCCGAACAGGTTGGTGACGATCCGCTTGCCCTGCTTGGCGGCAAGGTCCTGGAGGGTCTCCTCAGCGACCGTGAGCATGCCGCCGGTGCCCATGGCGCCGTCGTAGAGGGTGTAGGTGCCGTCGGGGAGCTGGTCGGCAACGGGATCGAAGATGAGCCGGGTCATCAGGCGCACCGCGTCGCGAGGGGTCCAGTGCTCGCCGGCCTCCTCGTTGTTCGCCTCGTTGAAACGGCGCACGAGCTCCTCGAAGACGGTGCCCATTGCGTGGTTGTCCAAACCCTCAGGGCTGAGGTCGATTGCCGGGTCGAGGAACTTCTCGATCAGCGCACCGAGGGCGTCCGCCCTGGCCAGCTTGGGGATCTGCTGGCGCACCTCGAAGTTCTCAATGATGTTCTGCACGTTGGGGCTGAACCCATTGAGGTACGCCTCGAAGTCCTGCTGCAGGCGGGCCTGGGAGGACCGGCCCCGCAGCTCGCGCAGCGTGAAGGGCGAGCTGTTCCAGAACGCCTGGCCGGCGGCGTCTCGCAGCGACTGGTCCTGGTCGATGATCTCGGCATCGTCGAGCATCTTCTTCATGTCGAGGACCTGCTGTTTGGTGGGCTCGAGCACGGCGTCGAGACGGCGCAGCACCGTGAAGGGAAGGATGACATCGCGGTACTTGCCGCGGACGTACAGGTCGCGCAGGACGTCGTCAGCGATCCCCCAGATGAACGAGGCGATCTTCTGGACATTGGCGGCGGGGCTCATGAGGTTCCTTGGTCGTTACGGTTCTTGGGAGTAAGTGTGCTGGTCAGGGCTGACAGTTCGTTCGACTGAGGAGATTTCAGGCGCCCGCTGGGGTCAGGTTGGCGCCGTACCGGACGGCGGCCATGACGTCGGCGACGTAGGTGCTCGTTCGGGCACGTGCCTCATCGGCTGCGGCTGCGAGAGCGGCGGCCGCGGTGAGGGAGGAGATGATCTCGTCCTGGATGCCAAGGCTCGGGAGCGGGATCTCGAGATCCTTGACGTTGGCGCGCTTGATCGCCGACCCCATGAGGAAGCGATCGTTCCACTCGCCCTTGATCGCCAACGCGACGAAGCGCGGGCGGAGGGCGTCGGGGTGAAGCGAAAGCACGGTGACCTGGTTGGAGACCGCATGACCGCCGGTCTCATCGACCGTGCTCTCGATGCTGAGTTGAGTTGTCAGGAGCACGTCGCCGGGCGCGGTGAGGCGCTCACGCGGTGCAAGCTCTCCGCCGGCGGGTTCGGGCAGCCCTTCGCGTACGTGCTGAGGGCGGACAACGTTCTCGGGTATCGATCCTCCCTCGCCCGGTCGGACCGAACCACGCCACATCTCGCGTACGGCTCCCGACTTGACCAGCTCGCCAATGGACATCACGCGTGTCCCGGCGAAGTTCACCCGCGGGATGGTCGGAACGGTGGTCGCGTGAAGCGCCTTGACGGTCTCGGCCACAGCCGACCACGACGCCTTGGCCTGGTAGGCAAAGTCGACGTCGGCGACGCTCGCGTCGGCGAGGTGCATCGCAGGGGTGAGGTTGGCATCGGCACTGGCAAGAAGATCGGCAAGGGGCACGGTCGTGTGCCTGACGCCGTCGGAGGTGGACGCGTCGATGAACGTCACCGCGTCGGTTGGGTCCGTCGCCGGGCGCACGACGACCGCGAACAGAGGGATCCCCGTGTAGGTGAGGAGGTTCGCAGGCAGAGCGATGACAGCCTCGATGCAGCCGGCAGCGACCAACTCGCGGCGGATCGCTCCGGCCGATCCTGTGCGGAACAGCGATCCGGCCGGTTGGAGGACGTACCCTCGTCCGCTTGAGGAGAGGTGGGCGACAGCGTCCTGAAGCCAGGCGAGGTCCATCGCGGGGCCGTTCGGAGTGCCGAACTGCCAGCGCTTGTCGAAGTCGGGGAGGCGCTCTCGGGAGGACAGCCCGAGTGGGGGCTCCACCACGACCGCATCGGCTCGGCCACTGGGCCACGGGTCCTCGCGTAGCGTGTCGGCGATCGCGAGGTCGACCTCGATCCCGGTGAGGAAGGCTCGCTGACGTGCGACCTGGATCGTGTCCGCATCGACGTCACGACCGGTCAGTGACGCCCTGGGCTCAGCGATGTGGATGGCGAGCAGTGCCTCGCTGATGCCGCACGCCGGGTCGTACGCCGAGCGGATTGCCGTGGTGGGTGCCAAGAGGTCGAGGATCTCGGGCAGAGCGTTGGCGAGGGTGGCGTGTGCCTCTCCGGAGAGCCTCGTGGTCTTGCTGGCGCTAGCGTTCACGAGATTCGTGCGGGTTGCCAGCGAGGCGAGCAGTTGGGCCGAGGCGGAGTCGACGGCCCCGGACACGCCGGTCATGCGACCCTGCGAGCGGGCCATCCGGTCGACGACGGCGGACGCCGCTTCGGGAAGCTCGGCCTCAGCGATCCGCTCCAGCGTACCGAGGAGGCTCGGCAGGCCGCTGCCAGGGAGGTCCGTGCGGGGCCAACGGTCATGGAGCAGGTTGTGGCCGCCCGGGATGAGGTCGGCGGCGCCGCGGAAGAGACCGCTGAGGGCAGCCTCGGGGTGGGTGGCATCGGCCTGCGTTGCCGATGCCCACAGGGAGGCGACATCGGGAGATGAGAGAGCGGCCTTGTGAACCACGAGGAGCGACAGCGCCAGACGCCCCGCCTGCTCCGGCCCGAGAACACCACGAACAGTGTCCATGAATGACCACAGGAGGTCGGCGGCGGTCGTCTCGCGGACGTTCTTGCCGTTCTCGCGAAGCCAGGCCACGACGGCGTCATAGTCGTAAAGCGGGCGAGCGGACGTGCCGCCGGCGAGCTCAGGGAAGTCGTCCGCGCGCGCACGCCAGTTGGCCACGGCTGCGGCGCTCACGCCCGCGAGGCTGGCGATGTCGCTGGGGCGGATCAGTCTCTGGGCAGTCATCAAGCCACGTTCCCTTCAACGACAGGGCCGAAGAACTGGATCTGCGGGCACAGAACCCGCTCGGCGGCCATCCGCAGGCTCTGGGAAAGCCTCGCCGACTGGGCGACGACCGTCGTCGCGACCCCGAGAGCCGCGAGGCCCGCGAGGGCTTCAGTGAAGATGTGGTCACCCGAAACGACGACGACCTCGGTGAAGCGGTCTGCGACGTTCTCGGTGAGGACCGTGAGTAGCGCGCGCTCCGCGCCATCCGCTCCGGCGTCGAAGACGTGGCGGGCGTCCTGCCACCCGATCACCGCGGCCACGAGGTTCTCCTGGTGGCTCGTGCCGACCACAACCTGATCGGTCGGGCGAAGGTCGAGCACCTCACGGACCTGTGCCGCAGCCCAGGACGCGCAGGCCCGAGTGATGTAGCGGCGGCCGAGAAGGTTCTCGACATCCACCAGCACGAGGCGGCGTCCCGTTCCTCCGAAGTCACGGCCCAGGTCGAAGCGACCACCCGTCTTCGTCTGCATGCTTCACCTCGCCTAGATCCGTGAGTCCGGCCAAGGGCGCCTGACCCGATGAGTGGAACAGTAGACCATCCGGCCTGGGTAGGCAAGGCCTTGGTTAGATTCACAGCAGCAGCGCTCGTGAATTCACACGCCGATCTCACCCGCTGCGACCCATGTCGGGTCTTTGACCTGCGGCAACGCGCCCGGCAATCGGAGCGGGTCCTCGGGGAGCGTCCCTGGGCGTGGTGTAACTCGGTCTGGTCGTCGTTGACCTGGACGGTCGTGTCGTTCCGGGGAGGCTGGCGGCCATCGCGTGAGGCTTGGTGAGGACCTGCTCAGGAACTCACGGAAGGAACACCACGATGGCCTTGGATCAGTCTGCCTTGCTCACCTTGCTGAGCGAGGTCCTCCACGCCGAGGGAAGCGCGATGGCGGTGATGTTGCAGCGGATGCTGCAAGAGCTCGTTGATGCTGAAGCGGCGGCCGTGATCGGTGCCGGGATGCACGAGCGGACCCCGGCGCGCAGGACGCAGCGCAACGGCACGCGCCCCAAGACGGTCACGACCGGGGTCGGGGATGTGGAGGTGAAGATCCCTAAGACCCGCACGGGGTCGTTCTTCCCGGCGTTGCTCGAGCCTCGTCGGCGTATCGACAAGGCGTTGCACGCGGTGATCATGCAGGCCTACGTCGAGGGTGTCTCGACCCGCCGGGTGGACGACCTGGTGACCGCGATGGGTGGCACCGGGATCTCGAAGTCGGAGGTCTCGCGGATCTGCGCTGCCCTGGACGCTGAGGTGGGTGCGTGGCGCACCCGCGACCTCGGCGGGGTCGAGTACCCGTACGTGTTCCTCGACGCGACCTACTGCAAGTCCCGTGTTGGTGGGCACGTGGTCTCCCAGGCCGTGGTCGTCGCGACCGCGGTCACCGCCAACGGGCACCGTGAGGTGCTGGGCATCGCGGTGGGCGACTCGGAGACCGAGGTGTTCTGGACCGAGTTCCTGCGCTCGCTCAAGGACCGCGGCCTTACCGGGGTGCGTCTGGTGAGCTCGGACGCCCACGCAGGCCTCAAGGCCGCGATCTGCACCGTGTTCCAGGGCGCCACCTGGCAGCGGTGCAGTGTCCACTTCATGCGCAACCTGCTCGCCAAGGCCGGCCGTGACGGCGACATGCTCGTCGCATGGGTCCGCACGATCTTCTCCGCCTCGAACCCGGCGGCCGTGACCGCTCAGCTCGATCACGTCGCACACAGCCTGCACGCATCGATGCCCGAGGTCTGCGACATGCTCCAAGATGCCAAGGCCGACATCACCGCCTTCACGGCCTTCCCCCGAGCGCACTGGCGCAAGATCTGGTCGACCAACCCCATCGAGCGGCTCAACAAGGAGATCAAGCGACGCACCAACGTCGTGGGCATCTTCCCGAACAAGGGACTGCTGCAGGAACGGTTGACACTCCATCTGCGGGACGAGGTCCTGCTGGAAGGATGTCGTTGTGCCTAAGAAGTTCCCGCCTGAGTTCAAG
>NZ_JBVHRG010000010.1:0-222580 GCF_055567015.1 Sphaerisporangium cinnabarinum | reverse complement strand
TGGCATTGACTAACAAGCACACTGTTGAGTTCTCAAACAACCGACACACACCAACTCAGCACCACCCGACCGGGCAGAACCTCGCTTGGGGCAACTTCTCTAATCTACCAGATCCTCGGTGTCCCTTCCAACTCGGTGTTCCGAGCTCGGAGGGCCTGCCGGGAGCCAGCAGCCTCGAAGGTCTCGAGGGCGCGCGAGGCACCCGATCGATCTTCAAGGGGACCGCCCGGGGGACCAGCCACCGTCTCGGATGATCGAGACCCGGTGTCCGTTCCTCCCTGCCGGGCGAACGTCGAGAACACTACACGCGCTCCACGAGAGTGCCAAATCCGCTCTGCGGCGCGGCTGCCGGAGTCGACGGAGAAGGGGCCGGCACCGCTCGACGCGGCCCGGCCCCTCCTGTTCCTCGCCCTTCCGGGTCAGCCGGCGACGGCGACGCCGAGCGTCTTCTTGCCGCGGCGCAGGAGCGCGAACCGTCCGTGCAGCAGGTCGTCGGCCCCGAGCACCGCGTCCTCACCGGTGACCTTGACGTTGTTGACGTACGCGCCGCCCTCGGCCACCGCCCGGCGCGCGGCCCCCTTCGACGCGACGAGGCCCGACGCCACCAGGAGGTCGACGACCGCGTCGCCGACCTGCGCCGTCGCGCGCGGCAGCTCGGCGACCGCCGCCTCCAGGGTGCGCTCGTCGAGTCCGTCGAGGTCGCCGCGGCCGAAGAGCGCCTGGCTCGCCGCGACGACCGCCTCGGTCGCCGCCGCCCCGTGCACGAGCGTCGTCACGTCGGCCGCGAGGGTGCGCTGCGCCTCGCGCGCGCCCGGCCGCTCCCGGACCGCGACCTCGAGCTCCGCGATCTCCTCGCGCGAGCGGAAGGTGAAGATCTTCAGGAACCGCACCACGTCGTCGTCGGCCGCGTTGAGCCAGAACTGGTAGAAGGCGTACGGGCTCATCATGTCGGCGTCGAGCCAGACGGCGCCGCCCTCGGTCTTGCCGAACTTCGTGCCGTCGGCCTTCGTGATGAGCGGCGTCGTCATGACGTGCACCGACGCGCCCTCCGTCCTGCGGATGAGGTCGACGCCCGAGAGCAGGTTGCCCCACTGGTCGTTCCCGCCCGTCTGCAGCGTGACCCCGTGGCGCAGGTAGAGCTCGTGGAAGTCGATGCCCTGGAGGATCTGGTAGCTGAACTCCGTGAAGCTGATGCCCTCGTCCGAGCTCAGGCGGCGCGCCACCGTGTCCTTGGCGAGCATCGTGCCGAGGCGGTAGTGCTTGCCCACGTCCCGCAGGAAGTCGATCGCCGACATCTCCGAGATCCAGTCGAGGTTGTTGACGACCCGCGCCGCGTTCTCCCCCTCGAAGTCCAGGAAGCGCGAGACCTGGCCGCGCAGGCGCTCGGTCCAGTCGGCGACCGTCTCCTTCGAGTTGAGCACCCGCTCCCCCGACTGGCGCGGGTCGCCGATCATGCCCGTCGCACCGCCCACGAGCGCGATCGGCCGGTGGCCGGCGAGCTGGAGGTGGCGCAGCAGGAGGAGCTGGACCAGGTGCCCGTGGTGCAGGCTCGGCGCCGTCGGGTCGAAGCCGCAGTAATAGGTGATCGGGCCCTCGGCCAGCGCGGCGCGCAGCGCGGCCTCGTCGGTGGACTGCGCCACCAGGCCTCGCCATTGCAGCTCGTCGAGAACGTCGCTCACTTCTGCTCCTTCGTCGAGTGCCCGTCGTGCGGGCACAGCGGTGCGGCCCCGTCCGGGCCGCGGGTCCTAGTCTGCCGTGCCGGACGCCGTCGCCCGGCCACCGCCCACCTCGCGGGCGGCGTGGGCGGTGTGCCGCCGGGCGATGCCCCGGCTCAGCGGGACCGGGCGCTCACGCGGCGGTAGGCGGACACCGTCGGGTCCCCCGCGAGCCAGTAGCGCCAGGGGAACAGCTCGCCGTCCCCGCCGTCACCCGACACGCCCACGCGCGGTCCCGTGGCGATCGGCGGCCGGTGCGGCCCGTCCGTCGCCCGGTGCAGCACGAGCTCGCCGTCGGGGTCCGTCAGCTCCGCGCCGTACTGGCGCAGGTCGAGGTCGAGGGCCACGGCAAGACGCGCGGGGCCGCGTGCGATCTGGCGGTCGGAGTCGCACCGGCCCGCGGCGACCCGGCGGGACCGGGCGAGCTCGACGCCCTCGGTCACCTCCCCGGCGCGCAGCAGGACGGCGGACGCGCGGCCCACCGGACCGCACACGACGTTGACGCAGTGGTGCAGGCCGAGGTGGCGGTAGACGTAGAGGCGGCCCGGCTCGCCGAACATGGCGCGGTTGCGCTCCGTGCGGCCGCGGAACGCGTGCGAGCCCGGGTCCCTCTCGCCGTCGTACGCCTCGACCTCCGTGATCCGCAGCGTGACGTCGCCCTCAGCGCTGCGCCGCGTGAGCAGGGAGCCGAGGAGGTCGCGCGCGACCTCCTGCGCGTCGCGCGCGTACCAGCCGCGGGCCGGGGCGTCCCACGGCCCGACGACGCGCGCGCTCCCGGACTCCCCCGTCCCCACGATGCCCTGCACCGTGCCCGCCGCAGCCTCTGCCGGCATGCCGCCACCTCCCGTCCCGGGCAATCTACGCCTCGCCGCCCACGTCCGTGCGGGACGCGGTCGGGTCCGGGCCGGGCGCCGTCCGCCCCGTGCGCACGAGCCGTCCCCACCCGTCGAGGACGACGTCCGCACGCTCGCGCGTGGCGTTGCGGCGGTAGTGCTCGCGCTCCGCGGCCATCCAGGCGAGCCAGTGGTCGCGCTGGTCCTCGCCGTCCCGGTCGAGGCCGCGCCGGAGCCGGACGTCGTCCGGCGCCTCGACCCACACGCGCAGCGCCGCGACCTCGTCGGCCTCGCGCCGCCCCGCCCCGCAGCCCTCGACCACGAGGTACGGCGCGGCCGGGACGTCGTGCCACTCGGCGAAGCGGTCGAGGTGCCAGTCGAACCGGCGGTACCGCCCGGCCCGGCCCGCCGCGAGCGGCGTCAGCACCCACGCGTCGAGGCGCCCCCAGGCGGGCTCGAGCCCGCGCCAGCCCTCGTAGAGGTCGTCCATGTGGAGCACCTGGGCCGGCAGCGCGTCGCCGAGCTGCGCGGCGAGCGTCGTCTTGCCCGAGCCCGCGGGCCCATCCACGACGACGATCCGCGTGCCCGACGCCGTCCCCTCCCCCGCGGCGACCTCGCCCGGACCGGGCGGCCCGAGGCGCGGGGCGGCGTCGCGCACCCGGCGGACGAGCTCGGCGAGGACGTCCGCGCCGACGCTCACGCCCGCGCCGCCGGGCACGCGTGGCGCACCGCGAGCCGGGCCACCGTCAGTCCTGGGCCCAGAAGCGGTACTCGGCCGAGCGCTCCTTCGCGGCCTCGAGCTGCTCGGCGACCCGCACCGGGGCGGTGCCGCCCACGGCGTCGCGCGACGCGAGCGAGCCCTCCACGCTCAGCACGTCGCGCACGCCCGGCGCGAGGTGCTCGGAGATCGACGCGAGGTCGTCGTCCGAGAGGTCCCACAGCTCGATGCCGCGCTCCTCGCACGCGCGCACGCACGCGCCCGCGACCTCGTGCGCGACGCGGAACGGCACGCCCTCGCGCACGAGCCACTCGGCGACGTCCGTCGCGAGCGAGAACCCCTGCGGCGCGAGCGACGCCATGCGGTCGGTGTCGAACTCGAGGGTCGCGACCATGCCGGAGAACGCGGGCAGGAGCACCTCGAGCGTGTCGACCTGGTCGAACACCGGCTCCTTGTCCTCCTGGAGATCGCGGTTGTACGCGAGCGGCAGGCCCTTGAGCGTCGCGAGCAGGCCCGTCAGGTCGCCGATGAGGCGGCCCGCCTTGCCGCGCGCGAGCTCGGCGACGTCCGGGTTCTTCTTCTGCGGCATGATGCTCGACCCCGTGGAGTAGGAGTCGTGCAGGCGCACGAAGCCGAACTCCTTCGTCGCCCAGAGGATGACCTCCTCCGCGAGGCGCGAGAGGTCGACCCCGAGCATCGCGGCGACGAACGCGAACTCCGCGACGACGTCGCGCGACGCGGTGCCGTCGATCGAGTTCTCGACCGGGCCGTCGAACCCGAGCTCGGCGGCGACCGCCGCCGGGTCGAGGCCCAGCGACGAGCCCGCGAGCGCCCCCGACCCGTACGGCGAGCGGGCGGCGCGCACGTCCCAGTCGATGAGCCGGTCGACGTCGCGCAGCAGCGGCCACGCGTGGGCGAGCAGGTGGTGCGCGAGGAGCACCGGCTGGGCGTGCTGGAGGTGCGTGCGGCCGGGCATGGCCGCGCCCGGGTGCGCGGCGGCCTGCTCGATGAGCGCGTCGACGACGTCGAGCACGAGTCGCGCGATCGTGCGCGCCTCGTCGCGCAGGTACATGCGCGTGAGCGTCGCGATCTGGTCGTTGCGCGACCGGCCCGCGCGCAGCTTGCCGCCGAGCTCGGGCCCGGCCCGCTCGATGAGCCCGCGCTCCAGCGCGGTGTGCACGTCCTCGTCGTCGTCGTCCGCGACGAACGCGCCCGACGCGACGTCCTCGCGCAGGCGCTCGAGCGCGGCGAGCATGCCGTCGAGCTCGTCGTCGTCGAGCAGGCCGGCCGCGTGCAGGACCTTCGCGTGGGCCTTCGAGCCCGCGACGTCCTGGCCCGCGAGGCGCCAGTCGAAGTGCGTGGACTTGCTCAGCGCGGCCAGCGCGTCAGCGGGGCCGCCCGCGAACCGGCCGCCCCACAGGCTGACGCGCGCCGTCTCGGTCGGCTCGACGGCGGTGCCGTCCTGGTCGTCGTGCGTGCTCACAGCGCTCCCGTCCCGAGGTCCACACCGTTGCCGAACTTCTCGTCGCGCGCGGCGGCGAGCTTCGCGGTGAGACCGTAGATCTCGATGAATCCCTTGGCCTGCGACTGGTCGAACGAGTCGCCCTCGTCGTACGTCGCGAGGTTGAAGTCGTAGAGGCTCGCGTCCGAGCGCCGGCCCGTGACGGTCGCGCGCCCGCCGTGCAGCACGAGGCGCACGTCGCCGGACACGTAGCGCTGGGTGTCGTCGACGAACACGTCGAGAGAGCGCTTGAGCGGGCTGAACCACATGCCGTCGTAGACGAGCTCGGTCCAGCGCTGCTCGACGCCGCGCTTGAAGCGGGCCTGCTCGCGCTCGAGCGTGACGTTCTCGAGCTCCTGGTGCGCGGCGATGAGGGCGATCGCGCCCGGCGCCTCGTAGACCTCGCGCGACTTGATGCCCACGAGCCGGTCCTCGACGATGTCGATCCGCCCGACGCCCTGGGCGCCGGCGCGGCGGTTCATCTCCTGGATCGCCTGCAGCGGGGTCACCGCGACGCCGTCGAGCGCGACCGGCACGCCCTGCTCGAACGTCACGACGACCTCGTCCGCGACGGGCGGGAACGTGGGGTCGTCGGTGTAGTTGTAGACGTCCTTGGTCGGCGCGTTCCAGATGTCCTCGAGGAAGCCGGTCTCGACCGCGCGCCCCCAGACGTTCTGGTCGATCGAGAACGGGTTGTGCTTCGTCGTGGCGATGGGCAGCGCGTGCGTCTCCGCGTACTCGATGGCCTTCTCGCGCGTCAGCGCGAGGTCGCGCACGGGCGCGATGGTCTTGAGCTCGGGTGCGAGGGACGTCGTGGCGACCTCGAAGCGCACCTGGTCGTTGCCCTTGCCCGTGCAGCCGTGCGCGACCGTCGTGGCGCCGAACTGGCGCGCCGCGCGCACGAGATGCTTGACGATGACCGGGCGCGACAGCGCCGAGACGAGCGGGTACCGGTCGAGGTACAGGGCGTTCGCGCGCAGCGCGGGCATGCAGTACTCCGCCGCGAACTCGTCGCGCGCGTCGGCGACGTACGCCTCGACGGCGCCGCAGTCCAGGGCACGCTGCCGGATGACCTCGAGGTCCTCCCCGCCCTGGCCGACGTCGACCGCGACGGCGACGACCTCGGCGCCCGTGGCCTCGGCGATCCAGCCGATGGCCACCGACGTGTCCAGGCCGCCCGAGTAGGCGAGCACGACGCGTTCAGTCATGACGGTCTCTTTCTGTGACGTGCGGGTGGGGTCCGGGGTCCAGTCTCGCAGGGCGCCGCGGCCGCGCGGGGCGTGGTCCGACGGCGGTCAGTCCGGCGTGCCGGGGACGGGCCCGCCGTGGGGCCCGGAGAGCTCGAGGAAGCGCCGCGCGAGGTCCGCGCCGCCGTCGGGGTCGCGCGCGATGACGAGGATCGTGTCGTCGCCCGCGATGCACCCGAGCACGTGCGGGAGCACGGAGTGGTCGATCGCCGACGCGAGGTAGTTCGCGGCACCGGGGGGCGTGCGCAGCACGACGAGGTTCGCGGACGCCTCGGCGGACACGAGCATCTCGGAGCACAGGCGCGCGAGCCGGGCCGCGAGGTACTCGGGCGACTCCGCGGTCTGGACGCTGCGGTCCCCGCCCTCCCCCGGCACCGCGTACACGAGCGCGCCCGAGGCGCCGCGCACCTTCTCCGCGCGCAGCTCGATGAGGTCGCGCGAGAGCGTCGCCTGCGTCACCGACAGGCCCTCGCGCTCGAGCTCGCGCGCGAGCTCCGCCTGCGAGTGGATCTCGGTCCGGCGCACGATCTCGGCGATGCGCGCGTGGCGCGCCGTCTTCGTCGTCGCCGTGCGGGGCTCGGTCACGACCGCTCCAGGAGGAACGTGAGCAGCGCCTTCTGCGCGTGCAACCGGTTCTCCGCCTCGTCCCACACCGCCGAGCGGGGGCCGTCGATCACCTCGGCGGTGATCTCCTTGCCCCGATAGGCGGGCAGGCAGTGCAGCACGATCGCGTCGGGCCGGGCGTGCGCGAGGAGCTCGTCGTTCACCTGGTACGGCACGAACGGCAGGGCGCGGTCCTCGGCCTCCGCCTCGTCGCCCATCGACACCCACGTGTCGGTCGCGACGACGTCCGCCCCCGCGACGGCCTCGACCGGGTCGGACGTGACGAGCACGGAGCCGCCGGTCTCGGCGGCGATCCGCTCGGCGTCGGCCACGAAGACGGGGTGCGGCGGGTACCCGTCCGGCGTCCCCACCCGCACGTGCAGGCCCGCGGTCGCGCCGCCGAGCAGGTAGGAGTGCGCCATGTTGTTCGCGCCGTCGCCGACGTATGCGAGCGTCTGGCCCGCGAGCGCCCCCGTCCCGCCGCGGAGCTGGGCGATCGTCAGGAGGTCCGCGAGGATCTGGCACGGGTGGAAGTCGTCGGTGAGCGCGTTGACGACCGGGACCCGGCTGATCGCCGCCATCTCCTCGATCCGGTCCTGGCCGAACGTGCGCCACACGATGGCGGACGCCTGCCGGTCGAGCACGCGCGTGACGTCCGCGACGGACTCGCGCACCCCGACCTGGGCGAGCCGGCCGTCCACGACGACCGGGAAGCCGCCGAGCTCGGCGATGCCCGTCGCGAACGAGAGCTGCGTGCGCAGCGTCGGCTTGTCGAACAGGACGGCGACGCCCTGCGGTCCGGCGAGCGGCTGGCGGAACGTGCGGTCGTCGCGGAACGCGAGGCCGATCTCGAGCACCCGACGCTGCTCGGCGGGCGTGAGGTCGTCGTCGCGCAGGAAGTGCCGGGGGGCCATCAGGAGCTCCTCGTCGTGGGGTCGGTCGTGGGGACTGTGGGTACGCCGGCCGGGGCGGCGGCGTCGGGGACCTCGACCGCGGCGAAGAACGCGACGACGTCGCGCGCCTGGTCGGGCGTGAGGACGAGCGGCGGCGCGAGCCGGATCGCGTCGGGCGCGACGGCGTTGACGACGAAGCCCGCGTCGAGCGCCGTGCGCGCGACGTCGGCCGCGACGGGCCGCGTGAGCTGCACGGCGAGCAGGAGCCCGCGTCCGCGCACCCCGGCGACGAGCGGGTTCCCGGCCGCGGCGATGCCGTCGCGCAGGAGCGCCCCGACGGTCCGCACGTTCTCGAGGAGCCCGTCGCGCTCGATCACCCCGAGCGTCGCGAGCGCCGCCGCCGCCGCGACGGGGTTGCCGCCGAACGTCGTCCCGTGCTGGCCGCGGCCGAGCAGCGTCGCCGCCCGCTCGCCGTACGCGACCACCGCGCCGACGGGGAACCCGCCGCCGAGGCCCTTGGCGAGCGTGGCGACGTCGGGCACGACGCCGCCCCCCACCGCCGGCTGCTGGTACGCGAACCACGAGCCGGTCCGCCCGACGCCGGTCTGCACCTCGTCGAGGACGAGCAGCGCGCCGTGGCGTGCGGTGAGCTCGCGCGCGGCGACGAGGTAGCCCGGCGAGAGCGAGCGCACGCCCGCCTCGCCCTGCACGGGCTCGACCACGAGCGCGGCGACCTCGCCGCGAGCCGCCACCGCCGCGGGCGAGAAGGCCTCCTCGAGCGCGGCGACGTCGTCGAACGCGACGAACTCGACGCCGCCCGGGAGCGGCTCGAACGGCTCGCGGTACGCGGCCTTCGACGTCATCGCGAGCGCGCCCATGGTCCGGCCGTGGAAGCCGCCCTGGAGCGCGAGGACCCGCGTGCGACCCGTCCGGCGCGTCATCTTGAACGCCGCCTCGTTCGCCTCCGTGCCCGAGTTCGTGAAGAACACGCGCGACCCCTCGGGGGCCTCCGCGAGCGCGAGCAGGCGCTCGGCGAGCGCGATCTGCGTCGGGGTGCCGAAGAAGTTCGAGACGTGCCCGAGCGTGCCGAGCTGGGCCGAGACAGCGGCCGTGAGCGTCGGGTGGGCGTGGCCGAGCGCGTTGACCGCGATGCCTGCGAGCAGGTCGAGGTACCGCTTGCCGTCGGCGTCCCACACGTACGCGCCCTCGCCCCGCACCAGGACGCGCTGCGGCGGGCCGAACGTGTCCATGACGGCGTGCGCGTAGCGGTCGGTCCACTGCGCGACGGAGCCGTCGGCCGGGGCCGTCACGTCGGTCGTCGGTGCGGGCGCGGGCGCGCCCTGCTGGTGGTCGAGCGCGTTCACGCGGCCCCTCCGGCGGTCGTGGTGAGCGCGGGCGCCGGCGCGCCCGCGGCGTCGGGGACGACCATCGTCCCGTTGCCCTGGGTGGTGAAGACCTCGAGCAGCGTCGAGTGCGGCACGCGGCCGTCGATGACCGTCGCCGCGGGGACCCCGCCCTCGACGGCGCGCAGGCACGCCTCCATCTTGGGGACCATGCCCGCCGAGAGCGACGGCAGGAGGGCCGCGAGCTCGGAGCGCGAGATCTGCGCGACGAGCGAGCCCCGGTCCGGCCACGACGTGTACAGGCCCTCGACGTCGGTCAGGACGACGAGCTTCTTCGCGCCGAGCGCGACCGCGAGCGCCGCGGCGGCGGTGTCCGCGTTGACGTTGAGCACCTGGGTCGGGTCCTCGAGGTCGGGGGCGATGGTCGAGACGACGGGGATGCGGCCGGCGTCGAGCAGGTCCTGGACCGCGGACGGGTGCACCTCGACGACGTCGCCGACGAGCCCGACGTCGACCGGCTCGCCGTCCACGGTCGCGTGCCGGCGCTGGGCCTGCAGCAGGCCGCCGTCCTCGCCCGAGAGCCCGACGGCGTACGGCCCGTGCGCGTTGATGAGGCCGACGAGCTCGCGCGAGACCTGGCCCGTGAGGACCATGCGCACGACGTCCATCGCCTCGGGCGTCGTGACGCGCAGCCCCCCGCGGAACTCGGACTCGATGCCGAGCCGGTCGAGCATCGCGGAGATCTGCGGGCCTCCGCCGTGCACGACGACCGGGCGCAGCCCGACGCGGCGCAGGAACACCATGTCCTCGGCGAACGCGGCCTTGAGCGTGTCGTCGACCATGGCGTTGCCGCCGTACTTGACGACGACGAGCGCGCCGGCGAACTCCTCGAGCCACGGCAGGGCCTCGACGAGCACCTCGGCCTTCTGCTCGGGGCGCAGGTCGGTGCGCGTGTCGAACGCGGCGTCGTGGGGGTGGGGAGCGGGCGTGGTGGGGTCGCTCATGAGGAGTACGCGCTGTTCTCGTGGACGTAGTCGTGCGTGAGGTCGTTGGTCCAGACGGTCGCGCTCGCGGAGCCGGCGTGCAGGTCGATCTCGACGCGCACCTCGCGCTCGGCCGCGAGGTCGACGAGCTCGCGGGGCTCGCCCACTCCCCCGGCCCGGCACACCTGGACGTCGTTGACCGTCACGTCGAGCAGGAGCGCGTCGAACGGCGCGACCTCCTCGGGGACGGTCCCGACGGCGGACACGATGCGGCCCCAGTTCGGGTCGTTGCCGAAGATCGCGGCCTTGAACAGGTTGGAGCGGGTCACGGCGCGCGCGACGGCGACCGCGGCGTCCTCGCTCGACGCGCCCACCACGGTGACGGCGACGTCGTGGCTCGCACCCTCGGCGTCGGCGACGAGCTGGCGCGCGAGCGACCCGCACGCCTCGGTGACGGCGTCGGTGAGCGCGTCGAGACCGACCTCGACCCCGGACGCGCCCGAGGCGAGCAGGATCACGGTGTCGTTGGTCGACATGCAGCCGTCGGAGTCGACGCGGTCGAACGTCGTGCGGGTCGCGGCGCGCAGCGCGGCGTCGGCCGTCGCGGCGTCGACGACGGCGTCCGTCGTCAGCACGCACAGCATGGTCGCGAGGCCCGGGGCGAGCATGCCCGCGCCCTTCGCCATGCCGCCCACGGACCACGTCGCGGCGCCGTCCGTCGCGGTGGCGTCCGTGACCTCGCGGACCACCGCGACCGTCTTCGGCACAGTGTCCGTCGTCATGATCGCGAGCGCGGCGTCACCACCGCCGTCGACCGCGGCGACCGGGTCCGCGAGCGCCGCCGCGGCGGCGTCGACGCCGGCGAGGAGCTTCTCCATGGGCAGCCGCACGCCGATGAGGCCCGTCGAGCAGACGAGCACGTCGCCCGCCGACGTCGCGAGCACGTCGGCGACGTGCTCCGCGGTCCGGTGCGTGTCGGCGAAGCCCTCCGGGCCCGTGCACGCGTTCGCGCCGCCCGAGTTGAGCACGACGGCCGTCGCGCGCCCGTCGCCCACGGCCTGGCGCGTCCAGGCGACCGGCGCGGCGAACACGCGGTTCGTCGTGAGCACGGCCGCGGCGACGTCGAGCGGCCCGTCGTTGACGACGAGCGCGACGTCGCGCGCGCCGGTGGACTTGAGCCCGGCGGCGACGCCGGCGGCCCGGAAACCCTGCGGGGTGGTGACGGTCACGGGGCGACCCCCTCGGTCGTGAGACCCGCCGTCTGGGGCAGGCCGAGCGCGATGTTCATGGACTGCACCGCGGCGCCCGCGGTGCCCTTGACGAGGTTGTCGATCGCCGTGACGGTGACGACGCGGCCCGCCGCGTGGTCGACGGCGACCTGGACGAGCGCGGTGTTCGCGCCGAGGGTCATCGCCGTCGTCGGCCACTGCCCCGCGGGCAGCACCCGGACGAACGGCTCGCCGACGTACGCGTCCTCCCAGGCCTGGCGGACGCGCGCGTCGAGCGCGGCGGGGTCGAGGCGCGCGGCGTCGTCGGACAGGCGCGCCGTCACCGTGGCGAGGATGCCGCGCGACATGGGCACGAGCGTGGGCGTGAACGAGATGCTCACGGCCGGGGCCCCCGCGGCCCGCAGGTTCTGTGCGATCTCCGGGATGTGTCGGTGCGACCCCCCGACGGCGTACGGCTGCGCCGACCCGAGCGCCTCGGACGCGAGCAGGTGCGGCTTGAGCGACTTCCCCGCGCCCGAGTACCCGTTGGCGAGCACCGCGACGAGGTCCGTGCCCTCGACGAGCCCGGCGGCGACGCCCGGCTGGATGCCGAGCGTCACGGCGGTGACGTTGCACCCGGGGACGGCCACGCGCCGCGCCCCGACGAGCCGCTCGCGCTGCTTCGTCTCGGTCGCAGCGGCGCCGGGCGCGACCGTGAGCAGGAGCTCCGGCAGACCGTACGGCCACGTGCCCGCGTGCTCGGAGCCGTAGAACGCCGACCAGTCCGCCGCGGACTCGAGCCGGTGGTCCGCACCGAGGTCGAGCACGAGGACGTCCTCCGGGAGCTGCGCCGCGATCTCGCCCGACGCACCGTGCGGCAGCGCGAGGACGACGACGTCGTGGCCCACGAGGTGCTCGACCGCCGTCGGCAGGAGCACGCGGTCGGCCAGGGATCGCAGGTGCGGCTGGTGCTCGCCGAGGAGCGTGCCCGCGTTGCTGTGCGCCGTCACGGCGTCGATCTCCACCTCGGGGTGCCCGGCGAGCAGGCGGAGCGTCTCCCCGCCCGCGTATCCCGACGCACCCGCGACCGCGACTCTGATCGTCATATGCATCACTATACATACTTATGCAACGGCGGGTCGGAGGGCCTGCCCCACGGTACGCGGGGTCGGGTCCGCGGTGCTGCATCGGCCGACGACCCGCCGAGTCGGGTCCGCGGTGGGGTCGGACCGTGCGCTCGGACTGGCGCACCGTCACCTCGGTCTTCCGGGCGGAGGTCGAGGAGTGCGCCTCGACGTCCTTCGCACACGGTCCGACCCCACCGCTCGTCCTGCCCGTCACCGCACGACCCGCGCTCAGCCCCGGCCGTCCCGTCCGGTCGGGCCTGCCCCTCGGCGGGGAGCGTCTCGGCCGAGAGGCGAGAAGTGGCCCCTTCGGGGCCCGCTCGGGGGCCACTTCTCGCTTCTCGTCGCCGCGCGCACGACTCGGACCGGTCGCGAGCCCGGCGGCCTCAGGCCGTCGCCGCGCAGACCGCGCGGACGGCGGCTCCCAGGACGGACGTGTCACGACCCACGGTCCAGCGTGGGGTGCCGTCGGGGCCGCGGTGCTCGAGGTAGGTCAGCGCGGTCGCGTCGCTGCCGCTGCCGACGGACTGCTGGGTGAGCGAGAGGACCTCGACCGGGCGGCCGAGGCGGGCCAGCGCGTCGACGAGGGCGTCGACCGCGCCGGCGCCCGTCCCGGACGTGGGGACTCGCTCGCCGTCGACCGTGACCACCAGGTCGAGGTGCTCCGTGCCGTCGTCGGAGCGTCGGCTCGTCCACGCGACGGGCTCGACGGCGCCCGTGCGCGCGTACGCGGTCTCGAACAGGCCCAGGAGGGCGTCGGCCGTGACCTCCGCCCCGGTCGTGTCGGCGTGCTCCTGGACGCGGCGCGCCAGGTCCACCTGGAGGCCCCGGGGCAGGTCCAGGCCGTGCACGGACTGCAGCACGTACGCGACGCCGCCCTTGCCCGACTGGCTGTTCACGCGCACGAGGGCCTCGTACGACCTCCCGAGGTCCGCGGGGTCGACGGGCAGGTACGGCACGCGCCACGGCGCCTCCGCGGGGTCGAGGCCGACCGCCGCGGCGTCGGCCCGGTGCCGCGCCATCCCCTTGCGGATCGCGTCCTGGTGGGTGCCGGAGTAGGCGGTGTGCACGAGCTCGCCCGCGTACGGGTGGCGCGGGTGGACGTCGATCCGGTTGCACGCCACGACGACGTCGCGGATCGCGTCGAGGTCGGAGAAGTCGACCATCGGGTCGACGCCCTGCGCGTGGAGGTTGAGGCCCAGCGTGACGAGGTCGACGTTCCCCGTCCGCTCGCCGTTGCCGAACAGGCACCCCTCGACGCGCTGCGCGCCGGCGAGGACCGCGAGCTCGGCGCACGCGACGCCGGTGCCCCGGTCGTTGTGCGGGTGGACGGAGAGGATCACGCCGTCGCGCCGCGCGAGGTTCCGGTCCATGTACTCGATCTGGTCGGCGTAGACGTTGGGCGTCGCGACCTCGACCGTGGCGGGGAGGTTGAGGACGACGGGCCGCTCGGGCGTCGCGTCCCAGAGCGTCGTCATGCGGTCGCACACGTCGAGCACGTAGTCGGGCTCGGTGAGGTTGAACACCTCGGGCGAGAACTCGAAGCGGACCCGCGGGTCGTCGCCGGCGTGGCGCAGCACCTCGGTCCCGGCGTCGGTGATCAGCCGGGCGAGCTCCTCGCGGTCGCGGCCGAGCACGACGTCCCGCCAGACGGGCGCCGTCGCGGCGTACACGTGGACGACGACCGGGTTGCGCAGCCCGCGCACGGCCTCGACCGTGCGCGCGACGAGGTCGGCGCGCGCGGCGGTGAACACGACGACGGTCACGTGCTCGGGCGCGAGGTCGGTCTCGGCGAGCAGGCGCACGAAGTCGAAGTCGGTCTGCGACGCCGACGGGTAGCCCACCTCGATCTCGGTGTACCCCATCGCGACGAGCAGCTCGAAGAAGCGGCGCTTGCGCGCCGGGTCCATGGGTTCCGCGAGCGCCTGGTTGCCGTCGCGCAGGTCGACGGGGACCCACAGCGGCGCCTCGGTGAGCCGGCGCGCAGGCCAGCGGCGGTCGGGCAGGTCGGGCACGTCGACGCGGGCGTGGACGTCGGCGTAGCGGGACGACGGCATGGGCGAGGGGCGCTGCCGGTTCCACGTGGGCGTGGTCGTGGCGGAGGGGCGGTCCGTGCGGGCAGGGGTGGCGGAGACGGTCATGGCGGTCCTTCGGCTGGAGCCCCGTGATGGCCGGGGCGCGGGACGACCGGCGCACGACGGACCCCCACGGCGGGGGGCCGGTCCGGTCAGACCCCGCCGTGGCGCCGAAGGAGGAGCGCCGTCCAGGACATGCGGGGTACGCTAGCCCCGATCAAGTCCTCAGACAACCTGAGAGGTTTCCATGACCGCGCTGCAGCGGCGCCCCCTGGCCGACCAGGCGGCCGAGCTCCTGCTCGAGCGCGTGCGCTCCGGCGTCTGGCCCCTCGACCACCGGCTGCCCGGGGAGCAGTCGCTCGCCGCCGAGCTCGGCGTCGGCCGCTCGACCGTCCGGGAGGCGATCCGCCAGCTCGCGGGCCGCGGCGTCCTCGACAGCCGCCAGGGCTCGGGCGTGTACGTCGTCTCGACGGACACCACCGACGACTGGGACGAGGTGCTGCGCCGCGGCGAGATCGTCGACGTGCTCGAGGTGCGCGCCGCGCTGGAGGCGGAGGCCGCAGGGCTCGCCGCCGCGCGCCGCACCCCCGCGGACCTGCGCACCATGACGACGGCGCTCGCTCGCCGCGGGCAGGTCGCGGCGACGGCGTCGCCCGCCGAGTACGTGGACGCGGACCTCGCGTTCCACCGGGCGGTCGTCGACGCCGCGCACAACGCCGTGCTGGCCGAGCTCTTCGCGACCTTCGTCCCTCGCCTGCGCCGCGCGATGGTCGCCATGGTCGATCTCGACCGGGCGGGCACGACGCACCGGCACGACCAGGACGCGCACGAGGCGATCCTCGACGCCGTGCGCGCCCGGGACGCCGGCCGCGCCTCCGCGGCGGCGCGCGAGCACCTCGCCGCCGTGCACGCGAAGGTCGCCGGGGACGGGCGACCCTGACCGCCGCACGACCCTAGGCTGGGGGCATGCACGCGATCGTGGCCCGCGCGGCGGGCGGCCCCGAGGTCCTCGAGCTCACCGAGCTGCCCGACCCGTCGCCGGGCCCGGGGCAGCTCCGCGTCCGGTCCGCGGTGGCGGGCGTGAACTTCATCGACACGTACAAGCGCTCCGGCGTGTACGCGATGGAGTACCCGCACGTCGTCGGGAGCGAGGGGGCCGGGGTCGTCGCCGAGGTGGGCGAGGGGGTCGAGGGGTTCGCCGTCGGGGACCGCGTCGTGTGGACCGAGGCGCCGGGGTCGTACGCGGACCTCGTGGTCGTGGACGCCGAGCAGGCTCTCCACGTGCCGGACGCCGTCTCGCTCGAGGACGCGACCGCCGTCGCGCTCCAGGGGCTCACCGCGCACTACCTGTGCACGTCGTCGTACCCCGTGCGTCCGGGCGACCGCGTCCTCGTGCACGCGGGAGCGGGCGGCGTCGGGCTGCTCCTGACCCAGATGCTCGTGGCGCGGGGCGCGCACGTGATCTCCACGGTCTCGACCCCCGAGAAGGCGGAGCTGTCCCGCGGCGCGGGCGCCGAGCACGCGATCCAGTACACGGCGTTCGCGGACCTCACCGCCGAGCTGCCGGAGGTCGTGCGCGGGCTCACGGGCGGCGAGGGCGTCGCGGCGGTGTACGACTCGGTCGGCAAGGACACGTTCGACGCGTCGCTCGCGTCGCTGCGCCGCCGCGGCACGCTCGTCCTCTACGGCGGCTCCTCCGGGCAGGTCCCCCCGTTCGACCCGCAGCGCCTCAACGCGGGCGGCTCGCTGTTCCTCACACGGCCCAAGCTCGCCGACCACACGGCGACGCGCGCGGAGCTCGTCGAGCGCGCGACCGAGGTGCTCGGCGCGGTCGCGGGCGGCACGCTGCACGTGCGCGTGGGCGCGACGTTCCCGCTCGCCGACGCCGCCGACGCCCACCGCGCGCTCGAGGGCCGCGCGACCACCGGCAAGGTGCTGCTCCGGCCCGCCGGGGCGGACGGCGCGGCCGACACCACGGCCCGCACCACGACCGGTGCCTCGACCGGCACCTCGACCGGCACCGCGTGAGCTGGGACTGGGTGCCGCCGCGCCCGGGCGAGGAGGACGGCTCCGACGGCGGTCCCTCCCCCACGCTGCGCCGCACCGTGACCGTGCTCGCCGTGCTGCTCACCGCGGTGTTCGTCGTCTACTACGTGACCGTCGCGGTGCGCCAGCAGGCCGACGCGTGCGTCGCCGACCGTCCCGCGGGCGTCGCGGTGCAGGACGTCGAGACACGGTGGCGCTGGGTCCCGCCGGGCTACACGTGCGAGTACGCCACCGCCGACCAGGGCGTCGCCCGCGCCTGACGAGCCCGCCCCTTCCCCACCCACGACCGACGAGGACCGATGACCGACCTGCACGACCGCCCCCTGACCCTGCTCGGTGCCTACGCCCTCGCGGGCGTCCCCGACCCGGGCGGCTGGTACGCCGCCCTCGACGAGGACGGTCTCGACGGCCTCGAGCACCCCGTCGACCCGGACGACGCGGACGCGCTCGCGACGACCGCGGCCGCGCTGCCGCCGCACTGGGCGCTGCTGCTCACGACGGTCGCCGCGACGGCCCGCCGCGCCGCGGCCGACCGCGCCTACGGCCTCGCGTCCGACGACGAGGAGGGTCGGCGCGCGGCGGTCGACGGCGTCGCGCGCGTCCTCGCGGCCGTGGCCCGGCTCGCCGAGGCGGAGGGGCAGCGACGCGTCGTCGCGGTCGAGCTCCAGTCCGCGCCCGGTCCCGGCCGCGGGTCCGGCGCGGCGCTCGCGCGCAGCCTCACGGAGCTGGCCGCCGTCGCGCCCGCCGGGCTGCCGCTCGTGGTGGAGCACTGCGACGCGCCACGCCCGTGGGGCGTCGCGGAGAAGGGGTTCCTCGCGCTCGACGACGAGATCGCCGCCGTCGCGCGCGCCGCCCGGGACACCGGCCACCCGCTGCACGTCGGGCTCAACTGGGGCCGGTCCGCCATCGAGGGGCGCAGCGCCGCCACGCCCGTCGAGCACGCACGGGCTGCCGCCGCCGCGGGCCTCCTCGCGAGCGCGATGCTCTCGGGTGCCAGCGGGAGCCCGGGCCGGTGGGGCGCTCCGTGGGCGGACGCGCACGTGCCGCCCCACGGCCCCGACCCCGCGCTCCCCGGCCCCGACGAGACGATGCTCGGCCCGGCCGAGGTGCGCGAGTTCCTCGCCGCGGCCGGTCCCGTCCCGCTCGTCGGCGCCAAGGTGACCACGCGGCCCGCGGACGCCCCGCCCGCGCAGCGTCTCGCCGTCGCGCGCGCGACGCTCGCCGTGCTCCGCGACGCGCTGGCCGCCGTCGCCCCCGACATCGGTGCCGATCGCGCAGCGAGCCGCCCCGCCGGCTGAGCGCGTCCCGCGGGCCGCGCCCGTCCCGGCTCGACCCCGAGCCCGACCGGGCGCAGCTCGCGCCCGACCCCGCGCAACCTCAGCCCCGCGGCACGGGCGCCGAGCGGTGCAGGTGGTCGACGGGCCCGCGGCCGGTCCCCACCCGCAGAGCGGCACCGGCGCGCAGCGCGCCCGTGAGCCACTCCTTCGCCTCGCGCGCGGCCTCCTCCCAGCTCGCGCGCTGCGGTCGCAGCGCCGCGAGCGCCGCCGAGAGCGAGCACCCGGTGCCGTGGGTGTGGGGCGTGTCGACGCGCTCGGCGTCGAACGTCGTGACGGTGGCCGCCCCCGGCACGCGACCCGACGTCGGCCCGGGCGCGGGGACGACGAGCGCGTCGGGCGACGTGCGCCCGGTGAGGTGGCCGCCCTTGAGCAGCACGACGGCGCCGCTCGCCGCCGCGTACGACGTCGCCTGGCACAGGGCGTCGTCCCACGTCGTCGCGGGCTCCCGCCCGCCGAGGACGGCGAGCTCGGGCAGGTTCGGCGTGACGACGTCCGCGCGCGCCGCGAGGTCGCGCACGGCCTGCTCGGCGCCCGCGTCGAGCAGGCGGTGACCGGACGTGGCGACCATCACCGGGTCCAGGACGACCCACGGCCGCGGACCACCCGCGGCGGCGAGGTCGTCGAGCCACTCCCCGACCGTGCGGGCGTTCGCCTCGTCCGCCACCATGCCGATCTTCACCGCGTCGACCTCGACGTCGTCCGACACGGCGTCGAGCTGCGCGCGCAGGAACGCCGGCCCGGGGACGTGCACCGACCGCACGCCGTGGGTGTTCTGCGCGACGAGCGCCGTCGTGACGGCCATGCCGTAGGCGCCGTGCGCGCAGAACGTCTTGAGGTCGGCCTGGATCCCGGCGCCGCCGGTCGGGTCGGTCCCCGCGACGGACAGGACGCGGGGGCGGGACGGAGCCGGGTCGGGCCCCCGGCCCGGGTCGGGGCGACGGTCACGGTCCGCGCGGGCGGGGACCGGGTCGGAGGTGTGCCGGGGCAGGGCGAGCGTCATCGCGCGGACATCCCTTCGCTGGTACGAGCCAGATCAGGTTCGACGGGTCTCATCTCAGCCCCGGTGCGGGGCACCCCGTGTCGCGGGCCATGCTACGCGGCGGGCCGCGCGCTTTTCACCCGCCCCGACGCGTGAGACGACGCGCGTGCGCGCGTCTTTCCGGGTATGACGCAGCACGTCGCCCCCGCGACCCGCCCCTTCCTGCCGGACGCACCCGTCCCGGTGCAGGTGCCCGCCCTCTGCACGACCTACGACCGGGACGGTCGGCGGGTCGTGCTCACGGGCGTCATCACGCACGACGCGGGCGGCCTCGTGGCCTTCGAGTACGAGCACCCCGAGCGGGGCCTGTGGCACGTGTGGGTCGACCGGGACACGTGCGCTCCCCGGTGACCGGTGCCCCGGACGCACGGACGCCGCCCGACCGGGGGGTCGGGCGGCGTCGCCGTGCGGGGTGCGCGCGCTCAGCGGGCGGGGAGCTCTCCCGGCATCGGGTCGTCGGCGCCCCAGCGCGTGACGCGCAGCCGACGGCCGTCCGGCCCGGGCAGCGCGACGCCTGCCCGGGCGGCCTCCTGGGCGGCCGTGCGGAGCGAATCGGGCGAGTCGTGCGTCACGCGGACGAACGCCCCCGAGAACGCGTCGAGCTCGCCGCGGGCGATCGCGACGACCATCTCGACCGTGCGCTCGACGGGCGTCCACTCCGTGCGGCCCTCGTGCATGACCATGGACGCCGTCATGTCGGTCTGCACGACGCCCGGCGACACCTCGAAGGTCCGCAGCCCGAGCGCGTGGCCCGAGCGGTGCAGGTTCGCCCCGAGGCGCAGGAGCGCCGTCTTGCTCGCGTTGTACGCGCTCGCGCCCTCCATGTCGTGCGAGCCCGCGCCGCTGCTGAGGTCGACGACGCGGCCGCCGCCGCGCGCGAGCATCCCGGGGACGACCGCGCGCGCGAGCAGGAACGGCCCGCGCACGTTGGTCTCCAGGACGGCCCACCACTCGTCGGGGTCCGCCTCCCACAGCGGCACCTCGGCGTCGACCCGGCCCGCGTTGTTGACGAGCAGGTCCACGCTCCCGAGCGCGACCTCGGCCTCGCGGACGGCCGCGGCCACCGCCGCCGCGTCGGTCACGTCCGCCGTGACGACGACGGCCCGGCCCGCGCCGTCGAGGGCGGCGATCTCGTCGGCCACGCCCGCGAGCCGGCCCGCGTCGCGCGCGAGGAGCGCGACGTCGAGGCCGGCCGCGGCGAGCCCGACGGCGACCGCGCGGCCGATGCCGCGCGACGCCCCGGTGACGAGCGCGGTGCGGGCGGGCGCGACGTCCGGCGCCGCGCCCGGCCCCGGTGCGCCGCTCATGCGCGCAGCTCCGCCCCGACGCGCTCGCGCGCGGCGGCCACAGCGCCCTCCCGGACCCGCGCGACGTCGTCGGCGGTGAGGGTGCGGTCCGCGGCGCGCAGCCGCAGCGAGAACGCGAGCGACTTGCGCCCGGCGCCCACCTGCTCGCCCGTGAAGACGTCGAACAGCGCGACCTCCTCGGCGAGCTCGCCGGCGCCCTCGACGACCGCGGCGCGCAGGGCCTCGGCCGGCACGTCGGCAGCGACGACGAACGCGAGGTCCTCCTTCGCCGCCGGGAACCCGGAGACCGGGGTCGCCTGGACGGGCTCGTCTGACGCACCGGCGACGAGCGCCGTCAGGTCGAGCTCGAACGCCACGGAGCGGGCGGGCAGGCCGACGTTCTCCAGCACCTTGGGGTGCAGCTCGCCCGCGTGCCCGACGACCGTCCCGTCGGCGAGCTCGAGGCGCGCGCAGCGGCCGGGGTGGAACGGGGCCCGCGCGGTGTCCGCGACGACGCGCACGGCGTCGTCCCCCCGCAGACCGGCGCGGTCCGCGACCAGGCGTGCCGCGTCGACCGCGTCCGTCCAGTCCGCCGGACGGCCGGGGCCCCACCAGCCCGCCCGCTCGCGACGACCGACCAGGACGCCCGCGACGTGGCGCGGCTGCGCGGGGAGCGCGGCCTCGATCGCGGCGAGGTCGTCGTCGGAGGGACGCACACCGCCGGGCAGCGACGGCGCGGCCGGGGCGCCCGGGCGCGGGTGCGTCACGAGCCCGACCTCGAACACGGCGACGTCCGCGAGCCCGCGGCCCACGTTGCGGCGCGTGGTCTCCAGGAGCGTGCTCAGCACGTCCGTGCGCATCAGGGGGCGGTCGTCGGCCAGCGGGTTGAGCAGGCGCAGGGCCCGGCGGCGCTCGTCGTCCGCGGGGATCCGCAGCGCGTCGAGCTCGCCCTCGCCGACGAACGGGTAGCTCAGCGTCTCGACGAACCCGTGCTCGGCGAGCGCCCGGGCGACCGACCGGCGCACGCGCTGCTCGCGCGTGAGCCCGCGCCCGCCGGGCGCCGCGGGGAGCACCGACGGGATCTCGTCGTACCCGACGAGGCGCGCGACCTCCTCGACCAGCTCGGCCGGCTCGGTGAGGTCGGGGCGCCACGACGGCGGGGTCACGACGACGACGCCCGTCGCGGCGGCGTCGTCCGCGTCGACCGTGCACCCGATCGCTCCGAGCGTCCCGACGACCTGCTCGAGCGTGTACGGCACGCCGACGAGGCGCTCGGCCTCGCCGACGGGCAGGCGGATCGGGGCGGGCGTGGTCACCCGGTCGAGGTCGCTGACGGCCGGGTCCGCGGTCCCGCCGCCCAGCTCGACGAGCAGGTCGACGACGCGCTGCGCCGCGACCGCGGGCAGCAGCGGGTCCACCCCGCGCTCGAACCGCTTCGCCGCCTCGCTCGACAGCTTGTGGCGGCGCGACGTGCGCGCGACCGTCACGGGGTCGAAGTGCGCGGCCTCGACGAGCACCGCCGTCGTCTCCGGCCCGACCTCCGACGAGGCGCCGCCCATGACGCCCGCGAGCCCGAGCACGCGCGCGCCGCGCGCGCCGTCGGGGCTGTCGGTGATGAGCAGGTCCTCCGGGTCAAGCGCGCGGTCCACGTCGTCGAGCGTCGTGAGCCGCTCGCCCGGGGCGGCGCGCCGCACCACGACGGGGGCCGCGACCTTGTCGAGGTCGTACGCGTGCAGGGGCTGCCCGAGGTCGAGCATGACGTAGTTCGTCACGTCGACCGCGAGCGAGATGGGCCGCATGCCGGACGCCGTGAGGCGGCGCTGCATCCACGCGGGCGTCTGCGCCGCGGGGTCGAGCCCGCGCACGACGCGCGTCACGAAGCGGTCGCACCCGACGACGCCGTGGACCGGCGCCGCGTCGTCGACCTCGACGGGGAAGCCGTCGGGCGTCGCCGCGGGCGGGGGCGCGGGCAGGGAGCCGGGCAGGCCCGGGTCCGTGAAGCGCGCGCCCGTCGAGTGGGAGAACTCGCGCGCGACGCCGCGGTAGGAGAACGCGTACCCGCGGTCGGGCGTCACGTTGATCTCGAGCACCTCGTCACCGAGACCGAGCAGCGCGACCGCGTCCTGCCCCGGGGTGAGGTCCTCGGCCGCGTACCCGAGCCGCGGCAGCACGATGATGCCGTCGTGGTCCTCGCCGAGCCCGAGCTCGCGCTGCGAGCAGATCATGCCGTCGGACACGTGCCCGTACGTCTTGCGGCTCGCGATGGGGAACGGGCCGGGCAGGACGGAGCCCGGCAGCGCGACGACGACGAGGTCGCCCGGCGCGAAGTTGTGCGCGCCGCACACGATCCCGCGCGCGCCGCCCGCCGGCATGTCGGCCGGCTCGACGCCCTGGATCTCGGCGGCGTTGTGCTCCGGCCCGACGTCGACCAGGCACCAGTTGATCGTCTTGCCGTTCTTCTGCGGCTCGGGCGTCATCTCGAGGACGCGCCCGACGACGAGGGGACCCGTCACGGCCGCGCCGTGGATCGCCTCCTCCTCCAGGCCGACGCGGACGAGGTCGGCGGCGAGCCGCTCGGCGGTGAGCCCCGCGGGCAGCTCGACGTGGTCGCCCAGCCAGTCGATGGCGACGTACGGCATCAGATCTCCGTTCCGAACTGGGCGGAGAAGCGCACGTCGCCCTCCACCATGTCGTGCATGTCCGCGATCCCGTGGCGCAGCATGAGCGTGCGCTCGATGCCCATGCCGAACGCGAAGCCCGAGTGCTCGTCGGGGTCCACCCCGACGGAACGCAGCACGTTCGGGTTGACCATGCCGCAGCCGCCCCACTCGATCCAGCCCGGGCCGCCCTTCTTCTGGGGGAACCACAGGTCCATCTCGGCGCTCGGCTCGGTGAACGGGAAGTACGCGGGCCGCAGGCGCGTGCGCGCGTCGGGGCCGAACATCGCGCGCGCGAACGCGTCGAGCGTGCCGAGCAGGTGCGCCATGGTCAGGCCCTTGTCGATCGCCAGGCCCTCGACCTGGTGGAAGACGGGCGTGTGGGTCGCGTCGAGCGCGTCGGTGCGGAACGTCTTGCCCGGGCACGCCACGTACAGCGGCACGCCGCGCTCGAGGAGCGAGCGGGCCTGGACCGGAGACGTGTGGGTGCGCAGCACGAGGTTCGACGGCCCCGCGCCGTGCTGGCCGTCCGGTCCGGCGACGTAGAACGTGTCCTGCATCTGGCGCGCGGGGTGGTCCACGCCGAAGTTCAGGGCGTCGAAGTTGAACCACTCCGCCTCGACCTCGGGGCCCTCCGCGATCTCCCAGCCCATGCCGACGAAGAAGTCCGCGACGCGCTCCTGCAGCGTCTCGAGCGGGTGCCGCGCGCCCGCGGGGACGCGGTCCACCGGCAGCGTGACGTCCACGGCCTCCTCGACGAGGACGCGCTCGTCGCGCTCGGCCTCGAGCTCGCCCTGGCGCGCGGCGAGCGCCTGGTTGAGCCGGCCGCGCAGCGGGCCGAGGAGCTTGCCCGCGGTCTTCTTGTCCGCGGGGGCGAGCGACCCGATCTGGCGGTTCGCGAGCGCGAGCGCGCTGCGGTCGCCCGTGTGCTCGGTGCGCACGCGCTTGAGCGCGTCGAGGTCGCCGGCCGCGGCGACGGCGGCCAGCGCGGCGTCGAGCGCGCGCTGCAGCGCGTCGGCGTCGAGCGGGGAGGGGGCGGTGGGGGTGTCCGGTCCGCCGTCGCCCGCGTGGGGGGTGACGACGTCGGCGTCAGGGCTGGACATGCGTGCCTTCCTGGCGAGGGCGGGACTGCGGGGAGCGGACGACGGCCGGCGTCGACCCGCGGCACGCGCCGCTCGGGGCGGGGCGTGCGGGGCGCGCGCGTGCGCGCGTCGCCGTCATTCTAGGGCGCCCGTCCGGGCCAGGACCCGACCCGCCACGAGGCGGGCGGGGAGCACGCGTCAGTCGCGCGGGCCCGTGACGGGCCCGGGAAATCGACGACCACCGCGCAGGCTCATGCGACCCATCCTCGCACAGGCGCCCCCGGGAGCAGCCGGAGGGTGGTCCCGCTCACCGCGCGGCGGGTCCGAGCGGGAGGGTCCGCAGGGTCCGGTGCACCGGGTGCCCGGACGCGTCACCGAGGTCGGACTCGACGAGGTGCAGCGCGTCGGCCGTCCACCCGGGGCCGGCGTACACGGCGAGAGCCGCGGCGGGCGCGACGAGCGGGTCGCCCACGGTGCGGTCGGGCCGGGTCGTGCCGCGGGCGCGCGCCCGGCGGTTCGCCTGGCGCGCCCCGGCCGCGGCCCGTGCCACGGTGAGGTGCGCCCGCTGCCGGGGACGGCGGTCCACCCGGACGCCCGCGGCGCCCGCCGCCTCGGCGACCCCGGCGCTCAGCGCGCGCAGGGCGTCAGCGCCGTCCCCGCCGACGCCGACCCACAGGACGCGCCGGTCGAAGACGCCCGCGCCCCGGAGCCGGAGGTCGAGCGGCGCGGCGTCGTGCGCGACCGGCTCGAGCGCCGCCGCGAGGTCCGGGACTGCCCCCTCGGGCACGTCCCCGAAGAACGACACCGTGAGGTGCCACAGCTCGGGCGGCGTCCAGCGGACGAGCGGTGCGCCGTCGGGTCGGCGCGCCTCCTGCGCGTGGGCGTCCGCGAGGGCGAGCGCGAGGTGGTCGAGCGCCGCCGGACTCGGGTAGAGCGCGGCGAACAGCCTCACGCGCCGCCCTCCGGGTCGCCGGTCGGACCGCGGACCGGCCGGTGCGCGCGGCTGGAGGCGTAGAGGCAGACCGTCGCGGCCGTCGCGAGGTTGAGGGACTCGGCCCGGCCGCGGATCGGCACGCGCACGACGCCGTCGGCGAGCGCGCGGTCCTCCGGGGGCAGACCCCACGCCTCGTTCCCGAAGACCCACGCGGTGGGTGCCGCGAGGTCGACCGGGCGCTCGGTACCGGTGCCCGCGGCGCCGGCCACGTCGAGCAGGTCGTCGAGGTCGAGGTCCCCCGCGCCGTCGGCGGCGAGGACCGTGAGCCCCGCGCCGCGCAGCGCGGCCACGGCCTCGGCCAGGCTCACGCCCGTGACGACCGGGAGGTGGAAGAGCGACCCGGCCGTCGACCGCACGACCTTGGGGTTGTGCACGTCGACGCTCTCGCCCGCGAGCACGACCGCGTCGGCCCCCGCGGCGTCCGCCGCACGGACCACCGTCCCGGCGTTGCCCGGGTCGCGGACCGTCGCGAGCACCGCGACGAGCGCCGGGCGGTCGCGCCCCGCGAGCGTCGCGACGACGTCCTCCAGGCGCGGCGCGTGCGCACGCACGACGGCGAGCACCCCCTGCGCGTCGGCGCTCATCGCCGCGAGGACCTCGGGCGTCGCACCGTGCACGTGCAGCGCGGCCGCGCGCGCGTCGGCGACGATCTCGGGATGCCGGTCCGCCGCGGCGGGCGTGACGTAGACGTCACGGACCCGGTCGGGCGCGTGCCGGACCGCCTCACGGACGCCCTGCGGGCCCTCCACGAGCAGCTGCCCGTGCCGTGAACGCGCCGGACGCCCGGCCAGCGCACGGACCGCCTTGACCCGGTCGCTGCGAGGGTTCGTCAGCGTGGGGTCGAGCGGGCCGGGCGCCGGACGGGCGTCCGTAGCCGACGGGCGGCTGGGCGAGGCGCTGGTCAGGCTGCGGCCTTGGGCGCGTTGACGTCCTCGGGGAGCGCGTCCTTCGCGACCTGGACGAGCGCGTTGAACGCGGCCACGTCGTTGACCGCGAGCTCCGCGAGCAGGCGACGGTCGACCTCGACACCCGCGGCCTTGAGACCCTGGATGAGGCGGTTGTACGTCAGGCCCTGGGCGCGCGACGCAGCGTTGATGCGCTGGATCCACAGCTTGCGGAAGTCGCCCTTGCGCGCCTTGCGGTCACGGTAGGAGTAGACGAGGGAGTGGGTGACCTGCTCCTTCGCCTTGCGGTAGAGGCGCGAGCGCTGGCCGCGGTAGCCGCTGGCGCGCTCGAGGGTCGTACGGCGCTTCTTCTGGGCGTTGACCGCCCGCTTCACGCGTGCCACGTGATGCTCCTTGCAGTTCGGGGCTCAGGGGTGAGCCGGTCGGTGGCGGGTCCCGCCACCTGCCGGGTCACTTGCCGAGCAGCTTCTTGATGGACTTGACGTCGGCGGGCGAGACCACCTGGTCCTGGGCGAGGCGGCGCTTGCGCTTGGTGGCCTTGTGCTCGAGCAGGTGTCGAGCGTTGGCCTGCTCGCGCATGACCTTCCCGGTACCCGTGATGCGGAAGCGCTTCTTGGCACCCGAGTGCGTCTTGTTCTTCGGCATGACTGCCGTCTCTCCTTGTGTCCGGTCAGCCACCTCGCGGTGGCCGACGTGTTCGGGTCCGGGCCGGTGGGCCCGGACCCCGAGCAGGGTCCGTCCGTGGTGCCGGCTCAGCCGGCCTTGCCTCGCGGCGCCGGCTTGGGCGCCGGGCGCGGAGCACCCGGCTTCGGCGCGGCGGGCCGAGGTGCTGCGGGCTTCGCGCCGTCGGACGACGCCGGTGCGGGCGAGGCCGCGGGCGCCGGGCGGGGCGTCGCGGGCTTCGACTCCGTGGCCGGCCGGGCGGCGGGACGCGGGGCCGGAGCCGAGCGCGGGGCCGGAGCCGAGCGCGGGGCCGGAGCCGAGCGCGGAGCCGGAGCCGAGCGCGGAGCCGGAGCCGAGCGCGGGGCCGGAGCGGCCTGGGCCGGCGCGGGCTCCTCCGCCGGCGCGGGGGCAGGAGCAGGGGCCTCGACCGCGTCCGCGGTCTCCGTCGCCTCGACGGCGGTCTCCGTCGCTTCGACCGCGTCGGTGGCCTCGACCGCGTCGGTGGCCTCGACCGTCTCGACCGTCTCGGTCTCGTCGGTCACGTCCGCGTCGTCGCCCGAGCGCGCCGCGGCGCGCTGGGCGGACTTCGTGAGACGCGGCTCGGCCTCCTGGGCGCGCTTGCGCTGCTCGCTCTTGGCGTCGGCCTTCTTCTTCACCGGACCGAGCACCATGGTCATGTTGCGCCCGTCCTGCTTCGGCATGGACTCCACGAAGCCGAGCTCCGCGACGTCGTCCGCGAGGCGCTGGAGCAGGCGGACACCCATCTCGGGGCGCGACTGCTCACGGCCGCGGAACATGATCATGACCTTGACCTTGTCGCCCGCCGCGAGGAAGCGTTCGACGTGGCCCTTCTTGGTGCCGTAGTCGTGCGGGTCGATCTTCAGGCGGAAACGGATCTCCTTGAGGACCGTGTTCGCCTGGTTGCGCCGCGCCTCACGCGCCTTCATGTCGGACTCGTACTTGAACTTGCCGAAGTCCATGAGCTTGGCGACGGGGGGCCGGGCGTCCGGGGCGACCTCGACGAGGTCGAGGTCCGCGTCCTGGGCAAGGCTCAGGGCAACCTCGGTGCGGACGACGCCGACCTGCTCCCCGCCGGGACCGATGAGTCGGACCTCGGGGACGCGGATCCGATCGTTGATGCGAGGCTCGCTGATGTGATGCTCCTAGGAAGTCGTCGGTAGACCGCCCGGACACGAAGAAGGCCTCCGTCCCTGGCGCAGGGCGGAGGCCATCAGGTCGGGACGTCACGCGAACGCGACGACCACGGCGGAGCGCTCCCCGAGGGGCTCGCTCCGGACCAGGACCCGGCCTCTGTCGCGACGTGAGTCGGCGGTCGAGACCCGGGTGGGATGTCATCCACTTGCGCACCCGCACGCCTTCCCCACCACCCGGAACCGGGTGACGCGGACACGAACGAGTCGGTCAGTCGTCAAGGATAGCAGAGCGGTCGCGGGCGTCGAGCGGAACGCTCGTCGGACACCTGATTCGATCCATCAATGGAACTCTTCCAGAATAGGGGGGTACAGTGGTCGCCATGACCACAGGAGCGACGTCGACCGCGGGCACCGGCCTCGAGGACGGGGCCCGCCGCGCACGCCACGAGAGCGAGCTGCGCGACCACGGCCTGCGCGTCACCGCCGCACGCCTGGCGGTGCTCGACGCCGTCGAGGTGCAGCAGCACGCAGACGCCGACGACGTCCTGCGGGCCGCGCGCACCGCGCTGGGCTCCGTCTCCGTGCAGGCCGTCTACGACGTCCTGCACACGCTCACCGACAAGGGGCTCGTGCGCCGCATCGAGCCCGCCGGGCACCCGGCCCGCTACGAGCGCCGGCTCGGCGACAACCACCACCACGTGGTGTGCCGGGGCTGCGGCGCCGTCGCCGACGTGGACTGCACCGTGGGCCACGCCCCGTGCCTCACCCCCAGCAGCACCGCGGGGTTCCGGATCGACACCGCCGAGGTGACGTTCTGGGGACTCTGCCCGGACTGCGCCGACTGACCCCGCACCACCCGCCTCGGGGCCTCGTGCACCCGGAGCACGTCCGTTTCCTCACGGATGCACTGTTTGAGAACGCCACACGAGCCGTACCCGCGGCTCACGGAAGGAGACCCATGACCGCCCCCTTCACCACGACGAACGCCGGCGCCCCCGTCGCCTCGGACGCCCACTCCCAGTCCGTCGGCGCCGACGGCCCGATCGTCCTGCACGACCACTACCTCGTCGAGAAGCTCGCCCAGTTCAACCGCGAGCGTGTCCCGGAGCGCGTCGTGCACGCCAAGGGCGGCGGCGCGTTCGGCACGTTCACCGTGACCCAGGACGTCAGCGCGTACACCCGTGCGGCGCTGTTCCAGCCCGGCACGACGACCGAGATGCTCGCGCGCTTCTCCTCCGTCGCCGGCGAGCAGGGCTCGCCCGACACCTGGCGCGACCCCCGCGGCTTCGCGCTGAAGTTCTACACGACCGAGGGCAACTACGACCTCGTCGGCAACAACACGCCCGTGTTCTTCCTGCGCGACGGCATCAAGTTCCCCGACTTCATCCGCTCGCAGAAGCGTCTGCCGGGCTCGAACCTGCGCGACAACGACATGCAGTGGGACTTCTGGTCGCTCTCCCCCGAGTCGGCGCACCAGGTGACCTGGCTCATGGGCGACCGCGGCCTCCCGTCGAGCTGGCGCCACATGGACGGGTTCGGCTCGCACACCTACCAGTGGATCAACGCGGCGGGCGAGCGGTTCTGGGTCAAGTACCACTTCAAGACCCAGCAGGGCATCAAGAACCTCACGGCCGACGAGGCCTCGCAGCTCGCCGGGTCGGACTCGGACCACCACATCCGCGACCTGTACGAGCACATCGAGGGGGGCGACTTCCCGCGCTGGACGCTCTCGGTCCAGGTCATGCCGTACGAGGACGCCAAGACCTACCGGTTCAACCCGTTCGACCTCACGAAGGTGTGGCCGCACGCCGACTACCCGCTGATCGAGGTGGGCATCATGGAGCTGAACCGCAACCCGGAGAACTACTTCGCGCAGATCGAGCAGGCGACGTTCGCGCCGAGCAACTTCGTGCCGGGCATCGCCACGAGCCCGGACAAGATGCTGCTCGCGCGCATCTTCTCCTACGCCGACGCCCACCGGTACCGCGTGGGCACGAACCACGCCCAGCTCCCGGTGAACGCGCCGCACGCCGCGGCCGAGGCCGGCCACTCGTACGCGAAGGACGGGTCGATGCGCTACTCGTTCTCGTCGGCGACCACGCCGGTGTACGCGCCCAACAGCCGGGGCGGCGCGCACGCCGACCCGGCCCGCGCGGCGGAGTCCGCCGGCTGGGAGGCCGACGGCGAGCTGACGCGCAGCGCCGCGACGCTGCACCCGGAGGACGACGACTTCGGCCAGGCGGGCACGCTCTACCGCGAGGTCTTCGACGACGCCGCCCGCGCGCGCTTCCTCGAGACGATCACGGGCCACGTCGGCGCCGTGCGCAGCGAGGACATCCGCGAGCGCGCCGTGCAGTACTGGACGTCCGTCGACGCGAACCTGGGTCGCGACCTGCGTGCGGCCCTGGCCGCCGCGGACGCCCCGCTCGAGGGCGGCCAGCCCGGGACGGCCGCGGAGCCGGTCCGCGTCTGACCCCGTCGCGGCCGCCCTGCGGGGCGGTCGCACCCCGTCGGCCGCCGCCCCTCGCCGGGGGCGGCGGCCGACGTCGTCCCCGGGCAGGGGGCGGTCCGACCCCCGCCCGCACCGAGGCCACCGCTCCCGCCGCCGGATGGAAAGATGGTCGCCATGAGTACCGAGAACGCCGCCGTGCCCGACCCCGCCACCGACGCGGTGCGCGACATCGCCGACGTGGCCGCCGTGGAGGTCATCACGTCCGCGGCCGTCCACCTCATGAGCGCCGCCGCCGTCAAGTGCGGCCTCGCGGAGGACGCGCAGGAGCAGGGTCACCTCGACCTGGACGAGGCGCGCAAGCTCATCAACGCGCTCGCCGCGCTCGTGACCGCGAGCGCCCCCGACATCGGCAACCAGCACGCCCGCTCGCTCCGCGACGGGCTGCGCTCGCTCCAGCTGGCCTTCCGCGAGGCGTCGGTCTACCCGGACGCCCCGGGCGAGGGGCCGGGCGAGAAGTACACGGGCGCCGTGAGTTGAGCACTCCCCCGGTCCCGCCCCCGCACGGCCGTCCCGCGAGGCCGCCGCAGCCGCCCGAGAGCGTGCCGCGGGGCACCCCCGCCGGCGCGGTCCCGGCGACCGCGCCGGGCGCCGTCGGGCCGCCGTCGTTCGCGCCCGCGGCGGCCGGCCCCGGGGCTCCGGCACCCGGGTCGGCGTACGCCTCGACGGCCACCGGGACCGCGTCGGGCGACGGCGCGCGCACGGGCGGTGACGGCACGCTCACGCACAGCGGTGCCGCGGCGGCCCGGCCGCGACGTCGTCGCGGGGCCGTGGTCGCGATCGTCGTGCTCGCGCTGGCCCTCGCCGCGGCGCTGGGCGTCGGCGCGTACCTGTGGCTCACCACGACGCGCTGGCAGGAGACCAGCGCCGCGTGGGAGTCGGAGGCGCGCGGCCTGGGGCAGGACGTCGCGCAGCTGCGCACCGAGCTCGACGGCGCGAACGCGGAGCTCGAGTCCGCGCGCACGCAGCTCACCGCCGCCCAGGACCGCATCAGCGACCTCGCCAACGAGAAGGCCCAGCTGGGCGACGAGAACGAGGCGTCCCAGCAGTACCTGGACTACCAGAGCCGCGTCTCGGACGCCGCGGGCAAGGTCGCGGCCGCGCTCGGCCAGTGCACGACGGCGCAGACGCAGCTCATCGGGTACCTGAACAACCGGGACGCGTACGACCCCGCCGACATCGACCGGTTCGCGGACCAGGTCGGGGTGCTGTGCCAGGAGGCCACCGACGCGAACGCCCAGCTCCAGCAGGAGCTCGCCGGATGACGCGCCGCCCGTCCCGGCGCGCCTCCGCCCGCGTCGTCGGCGCGGTGCTCGGGCTGTCGCTCGTGGGCGGTGCGCTCGCCGCGTGCGGTGTCCTCCCGGAGCTCCCCGAGCCGGTGCCGGGCTCGGTCGTCCCGTCGCTCGTGGCGCCGGACGACCCGGCCGGCTCGGAGCACCTCTCCCCCGACGGGTTCGACGCCGTGCAGCGCATGGCCGTGCGCATCCGCAACGTGCGGTGCGACGGCCTGTCCACCGGGTCGGGGTTCGCCGTCGACTCCCGCACGCTCATCACCAACAAGCACGTGGTCGACTCGTCGCGCTCGCTCCAGCTCCTCACCTACGACGGGCGCGACATCGCCGCCCAGACGGCGAGCGTGGCCGGCCTGGCGGACCTCGCGATCGTCCGGACCGCGGAGGACCTCCCGTCCGCCCCGACCCTCGCCGCCGCCGACCCGGCGCCCGGCGACGCGGTGACGGTCGTCGGGTACCCCGAGGGCGGACGGCTCACCGTGACCCAGGGATCGGTGATCGGCACGACGACCGACCCGCTGCACGAGAACCTCGGCGAGGTGCTCGTCACCGACGCCCCCGTCGAGCCGGGCAGCTCGGGCTCGGCCGCGCTCAACGCGGCGGGCGAGGTGATCGGCGTCGTGTACGCGAAGACCTCGACGGAGAAGTCGCTCCTCGTGCCCGTGAGCACCCTCCAGACGATGCTCGGCGACGAGTCCGCGTTCACGGCCCTCCCGGAGTGCGACGCCTGACCCGTCCCGGCGTCCGAGCGCCCGCGGCCTCGACGACGAGGCGGTGCGCGCGGTTCCCGCGCGCACCGGGGGCCTCAGGTCTACCCTTCGTGCCATGAGCACACACGCGAGCTCGGACACGCCCCCCGTCGACCCGGCGCACATCACCCACGCGGCACGCGACACGCTCACCGTGCGTCGCGTCTTCGGGGAGTCCTACGAGCGGGACGGCACGCTCGTCATCCCCGTCGCGACGGTCTGGGGCGGCACGGGCTCCGGCTGGGGGTCCGGCACCGGCGAGCTCTCCGGCAAGGGGGCAGCGGACTGGCGGCGTCGCGTCGGCGCGGCGTCCGCGCGCAAGGCGGACGCCGACCCGGGCGACGGCACCGCGGACGGCGGCTCGTCGTCCGACCCCGGTTCCGGCAACGCCGGGGGCGAGGCGGGCGGCGAGGGCTCGGGCGGTGGCGGCGGCTTCGGGGTGCGGGTCGTCGCGAAGGGCGTCTACGTCGTCGACGACGCAGGGGTGCGCTGGCAGCCGGCACTCGACCTCAACCGCGTGATCCTCGGCGGGCAGGCCCTGGGCGCCGTCGTGGCGTTCTCGGCCGCGCTCGCGTGGGGCCTCAGCCGCCTGCGTCGGCGCTGAACCCGGACGGGCGGTCGGTCGACCCGGACCGGCCCCGCGGACGCGCCGGCCTCACCGGGTCGACCGACCGTCTCAGTCGGCCCGGCCGACGCGCAGCTCGAGCCCGTCGACGCGCTCGGACACCACGGCGTCCGTCGCGAGCGCGGCGTTGACCTGCCCGAGCACGGCGTCGAGACCGGCGCGGTCGAGACCGGCGTCGATGCGCAGGACCACCGCGACCTCCGCCCGGCGGCCCGGCTCGGCCCAGACGCGCGCCACGTGCGGCACGCCCGCGAGCGACCCCTGGACCGCGGCGAGCACCTCGGGCACGACGACCCCGTCGACGACGGCGGGCGACCAGTCCTTGCCCTGCGCGAGCGCCCACACGGCCGGGCGCGGCACGAGCGCCGTGACCGGTCCCGCCGGGTCGAGCACGAGCAGCGACCAGTCCTCGCTCACGGCGGACAGCGCCGCGCGGCGCGCGTCCACCGGCACCGGCCGCGCGCTGGCGCGCCAGGCCGCCATCGCCGCGACGGACGTGAACACGGGCAGCGCGCGACGCCCGTCCGGCGCCTCGATGGCGACGACCCCGGCCGACGCCTCCTTGTCCACCGTGTGCCCGTGCTCGCCCTCGCCCGCGCTCTCGAGCTCGGCGAGGATCGGCACGAGCACGCGCGTCTCGCCGAGGCGAGCGACGACGTCGGACAGCGAGGCCGAGCCCGCGGCGTAGGTGTCGAGGAGCGCGGCGAGCGCGGGGTCGGCCGATCCGTCGTCGCCCGCGAAGCCGGAGGACGGCGGGAGCGCCTTGCCCGGGCCCGCGGGCTCGTGGTCGGTCGTCACGGCCGACCCGCGACGTCGAGCGCCTGCGGGAGCGTGAACGCGCCCGCGTAGAGGGCCTTGCCCACGATCGCGCCCTCGACGCCGGCCGGGACGAGCGAGCGCAGCGCCTCGAGGTCCTCGAGGCTCGAGATGCCGCCGGAGGCGACGACGGGCGCGTCGGTGCGCGCCGCGACGTCGCGCAGCAGGTCGAGGTTCGGGCCGCGCAGCGTCCCGTCCTTCGTCACGTCGGTGACGACGTACCGCGCGCACCCGGCCGCCTCCAGGCGGTCGAGGACCTCCCACAGGTCGCCGCCCTCCTGCGTCCAGCCGCGCGCGGCGAGCGTCGTGCCGCGCACGTCGAGGCCGACGGCGACCGCATCGCCGTGCTCCGCGATGACCTTGGCCGTCCACTCGGGGTTCTCGAGCGCGGCCGTCCCGAGGTTGACGCGGCGGGCGCCGGTGGCGAGCGCGCGCTCGAGCGACGCGTCGTCGCGGATGCCCCCGGAGAGCTCGACCTGGACGTCGAGGCGCCCGACGACGTCCGCGAGCAGCTCCGCGTTGGAGCCGCGGCCGAACGCGGCGTCGAGGTCCACGAGGTGGATCCACTCCGCGCCGCCGGACTGCCAGTCGAGCGCGGCGGCGAGCGGGTCGCCGTACGAGGTCTCGGAGCCCGCCTCGCCCTGGACGAGGCGGACGGCCTGGCCGTCGGCGACGTCGACGGCGGGGAGCAGCACGAGGCGGTCGGTCACGGGGGTCTCCATCGGTGTAGGCGGTGGCGCGGCGCTGTCGCGCCGGGTGGTGCGCGCCGGGCGGTGTGCCTCGGTGCGCAGACGGTTCAGAGCGAGCGGACCCAGTTCTCGAGCAGGGTCGCGCCGGCGTCGCCCGACTTCTCGGGGTGGAACTGCGTCGCCGACAGCGGGCCGTTCTCGACGGCCGCGACGAAGCGGCCACCGTGCTCGGACCACGTGACGAGCGGTCGGCGGACGGGCGAGTCCGCCGGGAGGTCCTGCCCGGTCGTGAACGACCGTGCGGCGTAGGAGTGCACGAAGTAGAAGCGCTCGTGCTCGACGCCGCGGAACAGCACGCTGCCCTCGGGCACGTCGACCGTGTCCCAGCCCATGTGCGGCACGACGTCGGCATCGAGGCGGTCCACGAGGCCCGCCCACTCCCCGAGCCCGTCGGTGAGCGTCCCGTGCTCGTCGCCCTGCTCGAACATGACCTGCATGCCCACGCAGATGCCGAGGACGGGCCGCCCGCCGGCGAGGCGCCGACCGACGATCTCGTCGCCGCGCACGCCGCGCAGGCCGGTCATGACCGCGGCGAACGCGCCCACGCCCGGGACGACGAGGCCGTCCGCGTCCTGCGCGCGCGCCCGGTCGGCGGTCAGCTCGACGTCCGCGCCGACGCGCTCGAGCGCGCGCACGGCCGAGCGGACGTTGCCGAAGCCGTAGTCGAGCACGACGACGGACGGGCGGCGGGCGGTCGACGGCGTGGCGCCGGGCTCGGTCATGCGCCGTCCTTCCGTGCGCGCCGCGCCGCCGACGTGAGCAGCCGCATCGCCTTCCAGCGGGAGATCGACGAGCTCGCCACGACGCCGTCCTGGTCGGCGAGCGTCGTCGTGCCGGTGATCAGGTCCTCGAGCGACTCGGGCGCACCGCCGAGCACGAGGCCCGGCGCGAGGCGGTCGCCCGGCACGCCGTCCGCCCAGCGCGTCATGGTGAGCTGCTCGCCGCTGCGCTCGACGAGCACGAGCGGCACGCCCTTGACGAGGGTGGTCAGGGCGGCGGCCGCGTGCGCGGGCGCGTCGCCCGCCGGGTCGCGCAGCACCGCCACGGCACCGACGTCGGTCGGGACGACGTCCGCCTCGACCTGCGCGAGCGAGCACGCTGCCGCGAGCGGCTCCGCGCCCGCGATCTGCGTGATGAGCGCCACGAGGTCGGGGACCGCCGAGGCCGTCAGCGACGAGAGGTCATCGGGGATCTCGACGCCGTCCAGCGCGTCGTCGTCGTGCGTGCTCACAGGGCTCCCTTCGTGGACGGGACGCCCTCGACGCGCGGGTCCGGCGCGACGGCGGCGCGCAGCGCCCGGGCGAGCGCCTTGAACTGCGCCTCGACGATGTGGTGCGGGTCGCGGCCCGCGAGGACGCGCACGTGGATGCAGATGCCCGCGTGGTGCGCGATCGACTCGAGCACGTGCCGCGTGAGCGACCCCGTGAAGTGCCCGCCGATGAGGTGGTACTCCTGGCCCTCGGGCTCCCCCGAGTGCACGAGGTACGGGCGCCCGGACACGTCCACGACGGCGAGCGCGAGGGCCTCGTCGAGCGGGACCGTCGCGTCGCCGAAGCGCCCGATGCCCACCTTGTCGCCGAGCGCGACGCGCAGCGCCTCGCCGATCGTGATCGCGACGTCCTCCACCGTGTGGTGCGCGTCGATGTGGGTGTCCCCCGTCGCGACGACCTTGAGGTCGATGAGCGAGTGCTTGCCCAGCGCCGTGAGCATGTGGTCGTAGAACGGGACGGTCGTCGAGATCTCGGTCCGTCCGGACCCGTCGAGGTCGAGCTCGACGAGCACGCTCGACTCGGACGTCGCGCGCTCGATGCGCGCGGTGCGCTTCACAGTCCTGCCACCTCCACGAGGGCCTGTCGGAAGGCCCTCATCTCGTCGCCGGTGCCGATCGACACCCGCAGCCAGCCGTCGGGACCAGTCTCCCGGATGAGCACGCCCCGCTCCAACAACGCCGCCCAGACCGCGTGCCGGTCCGCGAACGTGCCGAACAGGACGAAGTTGGCGTCGGACTCCGCGACCTCGAGCGGACGACCGTCCGGGTGCCGCAGCGAGCGCAGCCACGCGACGGTCTCGTCGCGGCGCTCGCGCAGCGCGGACACCTGCGCGAGCAGCTCGCCCGAGTGCGCGAGGGCCGCGCGCGCGACCGCCTGCGTCACGGCCGACAGGTGGTAGGGCAGGCGCACGACGCGCAGCGCGTCGACGAGCTCGCGCGACGCCGCGAGGTACCCGACGCGGGCGCCCGCGAGCGCGAACGCCTTGGACATCGTGCGCGTCACCGCGAGGTTCGGGTAGCGATCGAGCAGCTCGAGGGCCGACGGCGTCCCCGCCCGTCGGAACTCGCCGTACGCCTCGTCGACGACCACCACGGCGGGTGCGTCGCGCCCGTCGGGGAGCGGGACCCGCACCGCGAGCGCCGCCTCGCACACCGCCTCGACGGTCGCGGCGGGCAGCGCCGTGCCGGTCGGGTTGTTCGGGCTCGCGAGCAGGACGACGGACGGCTGCTCGCGCGCGACGACCTCGCGGGCGTGCTCGGGGTCGAGCGTGAAGTCGTCCGCGCGGCGCCCGACGACCCAGGCCGTGTGGGTGTCGCGCGCGTACTCGGGGTACATCGAGTACGTCGGGGCGAAGGAAACGGCCGTGCGCCTCGGGCCGCCGAACGCCTGCAGCACGTGGAGCATGATCTCGTTCGAGCCGTTCGCGGCCCACAGCCGGTCCGCCTCGAGCGCGACGCCCGCCTCCGTGCCGAGGTACGCGGCGAGGTCGGCGCGCAGGCCGAGGAAGTCGCGGTCGGGGTAGCGGTTCAGCCCGGCGGCGGCGTCGTGCACCGCGCGGGTGATCGTCGCGACGACGGCCTCGCTCGGCGCGTGCGGGTTCTCGTTGACGTTGAGCAGGACCGGGACGTCGAGCTGCGGCGCGCCGTACGGCTCGACGCCGGCGAGCTCGGGGCGCAGCGGGAGCAGGGGTCGTCCCGCGACGGAGGGTGGGGTCACCCCCACAGTCTACGAACCGTCGGCGCACGGCCGCCCGTGACGTCCGGCACGCGGTCACCCGGGACGGTCGACGTGCGGCCGGCCGGGCCGGTCGGCTCGCGGCCAGCCGGGCCGGTCGGCTCGCGGTCGGCCGGGACGGTCGGCCTCGCCGACGAGAGGCGGAGGTCCCGACCTGGACGGACGTCGGTCGCCGGTCCGGCCGTCCGGGGCGCCGGAGCGGCCTCGCGCGCGTAGCGTCGAGAGGGTAGGGAGGACCGTCGGCAGGGTCCTCCTGGCCCCTCTCCCCGAGAAGACGAGGTGATCCCCGTGCCCACCATGCGTGCCGCCGTCGTCCGTTCGTTCACCGACCCGCTGGTCGTCGAGGAGGTCGACGTCCCGTCGCCCGGACCCCACGAGGCCCTGGTCAAGGTCGACTACACCGGCGTGTGCCACACGGACCTGCACGCCGCGCGCGGTGACTGGCCGGTCAAGCCCGCTCCCCCGTTCGTGCCGGGCCACGAGGGCGTCGGCACGGTCGTCGCCGTCGGCGACCAGGTGACGCGCGTACGGGTGGGCGACACGGTCGGCAACGCCTGGCTGTGGAGCGCGTGCGGCGAGTGCGAGTACTGCGAGACGGGCTGGGAGACCCTGTGCCCGCAGCAGAAGAACGGCGGCTACTCGGTCGACGGGTCGTTCGGCCAGTACATGCTCGTCGACTCGCGGTACTGCCCCGTGGTCCCGGACGGGGTCGACCCCTCCGCCGTCGGGCCGATCCTGTGCGCCGGCGTCACCGTCTACAAGGGGCTCAAGGTGACGGACACCCAGCCCGGCGAGTGGGTGCTGGTCTCCGGGATCGGCGGCCTCGGCCACATCGCGGTGCAGTACGCGGTCGCGATGGGCCGCCGCGTCGCCGCGGTCGACGTCGACGACGAGAAGCTCGCGCTCGCGCGCAAGCACGGTGCGGAGGTCACGGTGAACGCGGCGACGTCGCCCGACGCCGCGGCGGAGATCCGGGAGCAGACGGGCGGCGGGGTCCACGGCGCGCTCGTCACCGCCGTCAACGCGCACGCGTTCCCGCAGGCCGTGGGCGCGCTGCGCCGCGGTGGCACGGTCTCGCTCGTCGGTCTCCCGCCGGAGAAGTTCCCGCTCGACATCTTCACGACCGTCCTCTTCGGCCTGACCGTGCGCGGCTCCATCGTGGGGACGCGCAAGGACATGGCGGAGGCGCTCGACTTCTTCGCGCGCGGGAAGATCAGTCCGACGTACACGGTGCGTCCGCTCGACGACGTCAACGCGATCTTCGCCGAGATGGAGGAGGGTCGGATCGACGGGCGCGTGGTCATGGACATGCGCTCCTGACCCGCCCGCCCCACGACCCACGGCTACGGCCCGCGTCCCGCCCCCGGGCTGCGGGCCGCGGCCTGTGCACGACGCCCCGAGGGTCGGCGGGTGCGCCTACGATCGTGCGGGTGAGCCCCACCGACCCGTACGCCGACCTCCCCTTCGACCCGGCCGACGAGCCGCCGCTCGACGAGCCCGCCGACCCGTCCGGCGACCCGTGGGCGGGGGCGGGGGCGCAGGCAGCGGGGACCGCGGCTCCCGCCGCGGGCCCGGCCGGCGTCGAGGTCCCGGGCACGGACGCCGGGGGCGGCGCCCCCGCGCCTGACCCCGCGCCCGTTCCGGCGGCCGACGGCGGCGAGGCCGCCAAGCGGGCCAAGCTCGCCATGCTGCGCGGCCTCCTGGACGGGCAGTCGCTGCGCGAGGACGCCGAGACCGCGCTGCGCGCCCTCGTGGGGCGCGACGACGCGGCGCTGCGCGAGGACCAGTGGCGCGCGATCGAGGCCCTCGTGGCGTTCCGCCGCCGCGCGCTCGTCGTGCAGCGCACCGGGTGGGGAAAGTCCGCGGTGTACTTCGTCGCGACCCGGCTGCTGCGCGACCGCGGCGCCGGCCCGACGGTGATCGTGTCCCCCCTCCTCGCGCTCATGCGCGACCAGATCTCGGCGGCGGCCCGGGCCGGGATCAAGGCGGTGACGATCAACTCGGCCAACGTCACCGAGTGGGACGACGTCCACCGCGCGATCGCGGACGGCGAGGTCGACGTCCTCCTGTGCTCGCCGGAGCGGCTCAACAACCCCGGCTTCCGCGACGAGGTCCTCCCCCGGCTCGCGGCCGACGCGGGCCTCGTCGTCATCGACGAGGCGCACTGCATCTCGGACTGGGGCCACGACTTCCGTCCGGACTACCGGCGCATCCGCACCCTCCTCGCCGACCTGCCGCCCGGCATCCCGGTGCTCGCGACGACCGCGACGGCGAACGAGCGCGTGACCGCCGACGTCGCGGAACAGCTCGGCGTGACGGCGGCGCACGCCGCGGGCGGGGCCGTCGGCGACGCCGCGGGCGCGGCAGCCCACGAGGACGTCCTGGTCCTGCGCGGCGGCCTGGACCGCGAGTCGCTGCACCTCGCCGTCCTGCGCCTGCCCGACCAGCCGACGCGCGTCGCGTGGCTCGTCGAGGCGCTGCAGGACGTCGACGGCTCGGGGATCGTGTACTGCCTCACCGTCTCCGCCGCCGAGCAGGTCGCGAGCCAGCTCCGCGCCGCCGGTCTGGCGGTCGCGTCGTACACGGGCCAGACGGACCCCGCCGAGCGCGAGCGGCTCGAGGAGGACCTCAAGGAGAACCGCGTCAAGGCGCTCGTCGCGACGTCCGCGCTCGGGATGGGCTTCGACAAGCCGGACCTGGCGTTCGTCGTCCACCTCGGGGCGCCGAGCTCGCCCATCGCGTACTACCAGCAGGTCGGGCGCGCGGGCCGTGGCGTGGACTCGGCCGTCGTGGTGCTGCTGCCGGGCGAGGAGGACCGTCGCATCTGGGAGTGGTTCGCGTCCACCGCGTTCCCGCCGCAGGACCAGGTGCGCGCGACCCTCGACGCCCTCGGTGCGGGCGGCACGCAGTCCGTCGCGCAGCTCGAGACGCAGGTCGACCTCAAGCGGTCGCGCCTCGAGGGCATGCTCAAGGTGCTCGACGTCGACGGCGCGGTCCGGCGGGTCAAGGGCGGCTGGGAGGCCACGGGCGAGCCCTGGACGTACGACGCGGAGCGCTACGAGCGCGTCGACGCCACGCGTTCGGCCGAGCAGCAGGCGATGCTCGACTACGAGGCCACCGACGGGTGCCGCATGGCGTTCCTGCGGGCCGCGCTCGACGACCCGGAGCTCGACGACGGCTGGCGGTGCGGCCGCTGCGACACGTGCGGCGGTGTGACGCTGCCCGCGCTCCCCGACGCGGAGGCCGTCGCCGCCGCGCGCGCCGACATGGACCGCCCGGGCGTCGAGGTCGTGGCGCGTCGGCAGTGGCCGAGCGGCATGGACCGCCTGGGGCTCGACCTGCGCGGGCGCCTCGGCTCGGACGAGCTCGCGGAGACCGGGCGCGCGGTCGCGCGTCTCGACGGTCTCGGTTGGTCCGCGCCGCTGCGCGAGCTGTTCGCAGCCACGACGCCCGACGGCGACACGCCCGTCGCGCTCCGGCGCGCCGCCGCGCGCGTCCTCGACGACTGGGCGGAGCTCTACGAGTCCGCCCCGCAGCCGGACGGGGAGACCGGCGCCGACGACGCGCCCGGCAGCGGGGGTCCCGCCGAGCGGCCGCTCCTCGTGGACGGCGTCGTCGCGGTCCGCTCCGCGACACGACCGCGGCTGACCTTCCACCTGGCGAACGGGCTCGCGAGCTACCTCGGCAAGCCCCTCATCGGCGCGGTCGGGCCGGTGCCGGGCCGCGAGGAGCCGGGCCGGCACGACGTGAACTCCGCGACGCGCCTCGCGGGCGTCGCGGGCCGTCTCCAGCTCGAGCTGTCGGACGCCGCGCGCGCGGGTCTCGCCGGTCGCCGCGTGCTGCTCGTCGACGACTACACCGAGTCGGGCTGGACTCTCACGGTCGCGGCGCGCCTGCTGCGCCGCGCCGGGGCGGCGGCGGTGCACCCGTTCGTGCTCGGGGTGCGCTGACGCGGTCCCGTCCCGGGACCGGGCGCGTCACCAGCGCAGGCGCAGCTCGGTGTACGTCGTGTCCACGAAGCCGAGCGAGCGGTAGAGGGGCTCTCCCTCCGGCGTCGCGTGCAGGGACACGGAGTCCGCGCCCGCCGCGCGGGCCCAGTCGAGGGCCGCTGCGACGCACGTACGCCCGTACCCGCGGCCGCGGTCGGCCGGGTGCGTGCAGACGTTCGACAGGTGCGCCGTCGTGCCGCGCGGGTTGCGGGCCGACGGCGCGGACCGGTGCAGCTCGACGAGCGCGCACGCCGCGAGGCGCCCCGGTGCGTCGACGACGAACGCGACGACGTCCGACGTCGCGAGACCCGCGGCGAACCACTCGCGGGCCCGCGCCTGCCACGTCGGGTCCCCCGCGCCGGGCTCGCCCATCGCGCGCATGAGGTGCACCCGCAACGACACCAGGTCGGCGGCGTCGCGCGGGACCGCACGCCGCACCCGCACGACGCCGTCCTGCGCGGCGGTCACAGGAACCGCGCCCGCACCGCCTCGCCGTGCGCCGGGAGGTCCTCGTCGTTCGCCACCGCGACGATCCGGTCCGCGAGGTCCTCGAGCGCGTCGCGGTCGTACTCGACCACCTGGACGGCCTTGACGTAGCTGTGCACGCCGAGCCCGCTGGAGAAGTGCGCGCAGCCGCCCGTCGGCAGGACGTGGTTCGACCCGGCCATGTAGTCCCCGAGCGAGACCGGCGACCAGGGACCGACGAAGATCGCCCCCGCGCTCGTGACGCGCTCCGCGAGCTCGGCCGCGCCCGCAGCCTGGATCTCCAGGTGCTCCGCGCCGTAGGCGTCCACCACCTGCAGCCCGTGCTCGAGGTCGTCGACGAGCACGATCGCTGACTGGGGGCCTGCGAGCGACTGAGCGACCCGCTGCGCGTGCTTGGTCGCGGTCACGAGGTCCGCGAGCCGCGCCTCCACCGCGGCGGCGAGCTCGACCGACGGGGTGACGAGCACCGCGGCGGCCAGCGGGTCGTGCTCCGCCTGGCTGATGAGGTCGGCCGCGACGTGGCCCGGGTCCGCCGAGGCGTCGGCGAGGACCGCGATCTCGGTGGGGCCCGCCTCGGCGTCGATGCCGACGACGCCCCGCACGAGGCGCTTCGCCGCCGCGACGAAGACGTTGCCGGGGCCCGTCACCACGTCGACCGGCTCGCACAGCACGTCGCCGTCCTGCGGCTCGCTGCCGGCCGCGCCGTACGCGAACATCGCCACCGCCTGCGCCCCGCCCACGGCGTAGACCTCGTCGACGCCGAGCAGCGCGCACGCCGCGAGGATCGTCGGGTGCGGCAGGCCGCCGCTGTCCCGCTGGGGCGGCGACGCGACAGCGAGGCTCGGCACGCCCGCCTCCTGCGCCGCGACGACGTTCATCACGACGGACGACGGGTAGACGGCGAGCCCGCCGGGCGCGTAGAGCCCGACGCGACGCACGGGCACCCACCGCTGGCGGACCTGGGCACCCGGCGCGACCTGGACCGTGAAGTCCTGCGGTCGCTGCGCCGCGTGCACGAGCCGGACCCGGCGGATCGACTCCTCGAGCCCTGCCCGGACCTGCGGGTCGAGCGCCGCGAGCGCCGCGGCGATCTCGTCGGCCGGGACCCGCAGGTGCTCCGGCCGCACGCCGTCGAAGCGCTCGGCGTACTCGCGCAGGGCCTCGGCCCCGCGCGTCCGCACCGCCTCGAGGATCGGCGCGACCCGATGCGCCGCGTCCTCGACGCCGACCTCTGCGCGCGGCAGGGCCTCGGCGAGCTCGCGTGCGGACAGGGAACGCCCTCGGAGATCGATGCGGGAGATCATGCGACGAGTCTAGGAGTTCCGGGGGCTCCGCGACGAGCGCGTTCCGCCCTGCGGTCCTCTCGCCGGCGTGCCTGCGCGTCGCGACCCGCGCGCCCGGCCGTCCCGCCGGTGCCGTCCCGCCGAGCCCCGGCCCGCCGAGCCTCGGGTCGTCGGGGCCGTGTCGTCGCAGCGCTCACCGCCGGGGAGAATGGCGTCATGAACCCCTCCGACGACGCCCGCCCGGTCGAGATCTCCGACGACGTCATCCGCCTCGGGCAGTTCCTCAAGCTCGCCGGGCTCGCCGAGTCCGGCGCGGAGGCGCGCGAGCTCGTCACCGAGGGCGAGGTCCGCGTGAACGGCGAGGTGGACACGCGCCGGGGACGCCAGCTGCACCGGGGCGACGTCGTCACGGTGGACCGGCCGCAGGGCGGGGAGAGCGCGACCGTCGCCTGAGCGGCCGGTACGGCCCGCCCGAGCAGGTCAGGCCATGTAGGTCGAGGCCATCACCTTGTCCGGCGTGAGGCGCAGCACCACGCGCTCCGGCTTGGGCGTCAGCGGGCGGTAGCGGCGCGCGTAGCGCGCGACGGCGTCCGCCACCTCGTCCGCGTCCTCGACGACCTCGATGGTGCCCTCGAGCGTGAGCCACCGCCCGCCGTCGACCTGGCACACCGCGGCGCGCGGGTGCGCGCCGTCCGGGCCGGTCCGGCGGGCGTTGCGCGCCTTCACCGAGCCACGGTTCGTCGTGATCCGCACGACGCCCGCGTCCGGGTCCCAGGTGAACGCCACCGGGACGACGTGCGGGCTCCCGTCCTCGCGCAGGGTCGTGAGCGTGGCCAGGTGCCGCTCGGTGACGAAGACGCGCTGCTCGGGGTTGAGTCGGATCACGCTCGCGAGTCTAGGCGTGGCCGCGCGGCGTCGGCCGGAGCCGACCCGTGCCGGTCGTCACACGGTGCCGGGGGCCGTGCCGCCTGGGCACGGCACGGGCTGTTGCCGGGACGCGCCGTCCCCGTGCGGCACCGCGCGCGGGGCCGGAGACCGACGACGGCACCCTGTCAGAGCAGGCAGGACGGCCCGAGCAGCGCCTTGAGGTCGCCGAACAGCGCCGGCGACTTCTCGACCCGCAGACCGTCGCCCGCGCGCACGACCGTCGTCTTGCCGGGCTCGAGGACCTGGACGTGCACCTCGGCCGAGCCGGGGTGCGTCGCGAGGACCTCGCGCAGGCGCAGGATGATGGGCTCGACGCAGCGCGTGTGCGAGACCTTGACCGCGAGCGGCGACTCCGCGCCCACGGTGATGTCCGGGAGGGAGACCTCCATCGCCTGGAGCTGCATGGTGTCGTCACGGCGCCGCACGCGCCCGCGCAGGACCACGACCTGGTCCTCGGCGAGGACGGTCGAGTAGGCGAGGTACGTCTCGCCGAAGAACATCACCTCGACGGCGCCCTCGAGGTCCTCGATCGTCACGGCGGCCCACGGGTTGCCGTTCTTGCTCATCTTGCGCTGCAGCGACGTCACGAGGCCGGCGATCGTCACGGTGGAGCCGTCGGGCCGGCCCTCGTCGGCGAGCAGGTTGGCGATCCCGGTGTCCGCCGCGCGTGTCAGCACGTGCTCGAGACCGGACAGCGGGTGGTCGGAGACGTACAGGCCGAGCATCTCGCGCTCGAACGCGAGGCGCTGCTTCTTGTCCCAGTCCGGGAGGTCGGGCACGTCGACGGAGAACGACATGCCGTCCTCGGCGTCGGCGCCGCCGAAGTCGGCGAAGAGGTCGAACTGGCCCTCCGCCTCCTTGCGCTTGACGCTGATCACCGAGTCGACGGCCTGCTCGTGCACGACGAGCAGGGCTCGCCGCGCGTGCCCGAGCGAGTCGAACGCGCCCGCCTTGATGAGCGACTCGATGGTGCGCTTGTTGCAGACGACGGCCGGCACCTTGTCGAGGAAGTCGGTGAACGACGTGAACGCACCCTTCTCCTCGCGCGTGCGGATGATCGCGTCGACGACGTTCGCGCCGACGTTGCGCACGCCCGTGAGGCCGAACCGGATGTCGCCGCCCACCGCGGTGAACTTCGCCGCCGAGTCGTTCACGTCCGGCGGGAGCACGGTGATGTGCATGCGCCGGCACTCGTTGAGGTAGAGGGCCAGCTTGTCCTTGTCGTCGCGCACGCTCTGCAGGAGCGCCGCCATGTACTCCGTCGGGTAGTTCGCCTTGAGGAACGCCGTCCAGTACGCCACGAGGCCGTACCCCGCGGAGTGCGCCTTGTTGAAGGCGTAGCCCGCGAAGGGGACCAGCGTGTCCCAGACCGCCTGGATCGCGGCGTCGGAGTACCCGCGCTCCCGGCAGCCCGCCTGGAACGGCACGAACTCCTTGTCGAGGATCTCCTTCTTCTTCTTGCCCATCGCACGCCGCAGCAGGTCGGCCTGCCCGAGCGAGTACCCGGCGAGGATCTGCGCTGCCCTCTGGACCTGCTCCTGGTAGACGATGAGGCCGTAGGTCTCGTCCAGGATCTCCGCGAGCGGCTGCTCGAGCTCCGGGTGGATGGGCTCGATCTTCTGCAGGCCGTTCTTGCGCAGCGCGTAGTTCGTGTGCGAGTTCATGCCCATCGGGCCCGGGCGGTACAGCGCGATGACGGCCGAGAGGTCGTCGAACTTGTCCGGCTTCATCTGGCGCAGGAGCGCGCGCATGGGGCCGCCGTCGAGCTGGAAGACGCCGAGCGTGTCGCCGCGCGCGAGCAGCTCGTACGACGCCTTGTCGTCGAGCGTGAGCGACTCGATCTCGATCGGCTCCTTGCCGTTCATCTCGATGTTCTCGAGCGCGTCGTCGAGGATCGTGAGGTTGCGCAGCCCGAGGAAGTCCATCTTGATGAGGCCGAGGCCCTCGGACGTCGGGTAGTCGAACTGCGTGATGACCGCGCCGTCCTGAGGACGACGCATGATCGGGATGATGTCGATGAGCGGGTCGCTCGACATGATGACGCCCGCCGCGTGCACGCCCCACTGCCGCTTCAGGCCCTCGATGCCGCGCGCGAGCTCGACGACGCGCTGAGCCTCCGGGTCGGTGTCGTGGAGCTGGCGGAACTCCGCGGCCTCGGAGTACCGCTCGTGCTTCGGGTCGAAGATGCCCGACAGGGGGATGTCCTTGCCCATGACGGCCGGCGGCATCGCCTTGGTGAGCTTCTCCCCCATCGCGAACGGGAAGCCGAGGAGCCGTGCCGAGTCCTTGAGGGCCTGCTTGGCCTTGATCGTCCCGTAGGTGACGATCTGGGCGACGCGGTCGTCGCCGTACTTCTCGGTGACGTACCGGATGACCTCCCCGCGCCGGCGCTCGTCGAAGTCGACGTCGACGTCGGGCATGGAGACGCGCTCGGGGTTGAGGAACCGCTCGAAGATCAGCCCGTGCTCCAGCGGGTCGAGCTCGGTGATGCCCATGAGGTACGACGCCATCGAGCCTGCGGCCGACCCACGGCCGGGGCCGACGCGGATGCCCTGGTCCTTGGCCCAGTTGATGAAGTCGGCGACCACGAGGAAGTACCCCGGGAAGCCCATCTGGATGATGACCTCGGTCTCGTACTGCGCCTGCTTGCGCGCCGCGTCCGGGATGCCGTTCGGGTAGCGGCGGTGCAGCCCGCGCTCGACCTCCTTGACGAACCAGCTCGTCTCGTCCTCGCCCTCGGGGACGGGGAACCGCGGCATGTAGTTCGCCTTCGTGTTGAACGACACCTCGCACTGCTCGGCGATGAGCAGCGTGTTGTCGCACGCCTCGGGGAGCTCCGCGAACACCCGGCGCATCTCGGCCGCCGACTTCACGTAGTAGCCGGTGCCGTCGAACTTGAACCGGTCCGGGTCGTCGAGCGTCGACCCGGAGTTGATCGCGAGCAGCGCCTCCTGGCTGGACGCGTCCTCCTCGCGCACGTAGTGGAGGTCGTTCGTCGCGACGAGCCGCGCGCCGATGGTCTCCGCGAGGCGGAGCAGGTCCTTCGTGACCCGGGTCTCGATGTCGATCCCGTGGTCCATCAGCTCGACGAAGAAGTTCTCGCGGCCGAAGATGTCCTGGAGCTCGCCCGCCGTCCGCACGGCCTCGTCCCACTGGCCGAGGCGCAGGCGCGTCTGGATCTCGCCCGACGGGCACCCGCTCGTCGCGACGAGGCCCTTCCCGTAGCGCTGGAGCAGGTCGCGGTCCATGCGCGGCCACTTGCCCATCTGGCCCTCGAGCGACGCCAGCGACGACGCCCGGAACAGGTTGTGCAGACCCTCGTTGTCCTTCGCGAGCAGCGTCATGTGCGTGTACGCACCGCGCGCCGAGACGTCGTCGGACTCCTGCCCCTGCTGCCCGAACCGCACGCGGGTCTGGTCGAACCGGCTCGTGCCCGGCGTGACGTACGCCTCGACGCCGATGATCGGCTTGATGCCCTTCGCCTGCGCCCGCGACCAGAACTCGAACGCCCCGAACACGTAGCCGTGGTCCGTCGTCGCGATGGCCTTCTGCCCCAGGCGCTCGACCTCGTCGAACAGGTCCCCGATCCGGGCCGCGCCGTCCAGCATCGAGTACTCGGTGTGGACGTGGAGGTGGACGAAGTCCTCAGTCGCGGTGGGCATGCACCGATCTTAGGCGTGCCCCACCCACACCCCGACGAGGTCGCGGCGGGTCGTGCGGCACGTCACGCGGACGGCCCGTGCCGCACGACGGACGACGCGTCAGACGTCGGCCGTGAGGGTCTTCGCGGCGTCGCGGTGGTCGATGCCCGCGTCGAGGTAGACGGGCCCGGACACGGCGTAGCCGAGCCGCTCGTAGAAGCCGATCGCCTGGACCTGGGCGGAGAGGAGCACGCGCACGGTGCGGCGTCCGTCCGGTCCGGGGACCGCGTGCTCGGCGAGCGCGACCTCCTCCAGCGCGCGCATCACCGCGGCGCCCGCGCCGGTGCCGCGTGCGACCGCGGCGACCGCGACCCGGCCGACGTGCACCTCGCCCGGGTGCCCGGGGTCCGTGAGGAGCCGGCCCGTCCCGACGACCTCCCCGTCCCGCTCGGGGTCCCGGACGAGCACGTGCGTGGTCGTCTCCGCGGCGTCCAGGTCGTCGATCTCCTCCTCGACCGGGACGCCCTGCTCGTCGACGAACACCGCGAGCCGCAGCGCGTGCGCGGCAGCCAGCCCGGCGTCGTCGACCACGCGCTCCACGGCGAGCCGGGCGTCGCCCGGCCCCGGGGCGGCGACGGTCACGCGTACGCCCCGCGCAGCACCTCGAGCGCGTGCGCGAGGTCGTCCGGGTACTCGCTCGTCAGCTCGAGCCACTGCCCGGTCGTGGGGTGCTCGAACCCGAGGCGCATGGCGTGCAGCCACTGGCGCGTCAGGGAGACGCGCGAGGCCAGCACCGGGTCGGCACCGTACGTGAGGTCGCCGACGCACGGGTGCCGCAGCGCGGAGAAGTGCACGCGGATCTGGTGCGTGCGGCCCGTCTCGAGGTGCACCTCGACGAGGGACGCGGCGGGCAGCATCTCGAGGACCTCGTAGTGCGTGACCGACGGCTTGCCCTCCGCCGTGACGGCGAACTTCCAGTCCGCGCTCGGGTGCCGCCCGATCGGCGCGTCGATCGTCCCGGTGGTCGGCTCGGGGTGGCCCTGGACGAGCGCGTGGTACACCTTCTCGACCGTGCGCTCCTTGAAGGCGCGCTTGAGCGCGGTGTACGCGACCTCGCTCTTCGCGACGACCATGAGCCCCGACGTCCCGGCGTCGAGGCGGTGCACGATGCCCTGGCGCTCCGCGGCACCCGACGTCGAGATCCGGTACCCCGCGGCCGCGAGGGCGCCGACGACGGTCGGGCCGGTCCAGCCCGGCGACGGGTGAGCGGCGACCCCGACCGGCTTGTCGACGACCACCAGGTCGTCGTCGTCGTGCACGATGCCCATGCCCGGCACGGGCTCCGCGACGACCTCGACCGCGGGCGCGGCGTCGGGCACGTCGACCTCGAGCCACCCGCCCGGGACGAGCCGGTCGGACTTGCCGACCTCGCGTCCGTCGAGGCGGACCGCGCCGCTCGCGGCGAGCTCCGCCGCCCGGGTCCGCGAGAGGCCGAGGAGTCGGGACAGCCCCGCGTCGACCCGCTCGCCCGCGAGGCCGTCGGGCACCGGGAGCGACCGGAGGCTCACCGCGCCCCCTCGTCGTCGGTCCGCGAGACGGTCGGCTCGGGCACGGGCGTCGGCTCGTCGGCGTCGGCCGCGCTCGTCTCGCCGTCCTGGTCGTCACCGCCATGACGCGTCCCGTCCAGACCGATCCCGAGCACCGACAGGACGGCGATCATCACGGCCGCGGCCACGATCGCGATGTCCGCGACGTTGCCCACGAACCAGTTCGCGTAGGCGATGAAGTCGACGACGTGCCCGCGCGCGAAGCCGGGCTCCCGGAAGAAGCGGTCGACGAGGTTGCCGAGCGCACCACCCAGCAGGAGACCCAGCGCGACCGCCCACGCGCGCGAGCCGATGCGGCGCACCATGCGCACGATCACGACGACGACCGCGACCACGACGATGGTCAGGAGCCACGTCATGCCGGTCGCGATGGAGAGCGCCGCACCGGGGTTGTAGATGAGCCGCAGCCCGAGCAGCGACCCCACGAGCGGGATCGTGTCGTCGCCGAGCGTCAGGCTCGACTCCGCCCACCACTTGGTGAGCTGGTCGAGCACGAGGACGAGGACGGCGAGGACGACGGTCCACACGACCAGGACGCGGCGCGGACCGCGCCGGACGGCTCCTGCGGCGGGGTCGGCGGGCGTCTGCGGGGAGGTGTCGACGGGGTCGGTGGGCTCGGGGTGCGCGGAGGTGGACATCGGCGGCAAGTCTGCCACGTCGTCGCCCCGGGCGACGCGGCCCCCCGGCGCCCCGGCGCTCAGCGCCGCTCGGCGCGCTGCTTGGCCTCGACGGAGAGGTTCGCGCGCGGGAACGCCTGCAGGCGCGCCTTGCCGATCGGCAGCCCCGTCTCCTCGCACGTCGCGTACGTGCCGGCCGCGATGCGGTCGAGCGCGTGCGACGTCTGCGCGAGGAGGTCGCGCACGTTGTTGACGAGCGTCAGCTCCTGCTCGCGCTCGAGGGCGCTGGACCCGGAGTCGGCCTGGTCGTCCCCGGCGCCGTCACCGGAGTGGCGCAGGAGGTTCGACAGCTCCTCGTCGGCGACGGCGAGCTCCCCCTCCAGCCGTTCCTTCTCGGCGAGCAGCTCCGCGGCGAGCTCCTCGGCCTCACGCAGGGTCCAGGGCTCCTCCCCGTCGCGCACGGGGAAGGACTTGACGTCCTTCGCGAGGTTCGGGAAACGGTCGCGCACGGCCGAACGGGCCGCGGTGGTGAGCTTGGTCATGTCGCCCCTCCAAGTTCGAGTCACGCGAGAGTAGACGCAGCGGCCGGCACGCACAACACACCACGCCGGTCCGCCGAGGCGGGAGAGAGGCGCAGGTGCGAGGCGTACCGGCCGCTGCCGGACTGTCGACGCAGGTGCTAGATGCCGGGAGCGAGGTCGCTCGTGCGGCTCGCCCCGCCGACGTTGCTGCGCGGCGGGAGGGCGCTGCCCCGGTTGTCCAGGTCACCCAGCAGGTTCTGCAGGTAGCTCTTGAGACGCGTGCGGTAGTCGCGCTCGAAGATCCGCAGCTCGTCGATCTTGCGCTCGAGGAGCGAACGCTCCTGCTCGAGCTGCGAGAGCGTGCGGTGCGAGGTCTCCTCGGCCTCGCGCACGATGCGCGAGCCCTCCTCCTTGGCCTCCGCGATGAGGCGGTCGCCCTCCTCCTGGCCGGAGCGCACGTAGTCGTCGTGCAGCTTCTGGGCCAGCTGGAGCATGCCGGTCGCCGACTCGGGCTCCGCCGCGTTCTTCGTGACGACGGCCTGCGAGATCGGGGCCGCGCGCACGGGCTCCGGCTCGGGCTCGGGCGCCTTCGGCGTCTCGACGACGGGGGGCTGCACCGCAGCGCTGGACGCGTCGGCCCGGCTGAGCTCGGCGAGACGACGCTCCGCCGCAGCGAGCTTCGACTTGAGGTCCTCGTTCTCCTCCTGCACGGAGTTGAGGGTCCTCACCACCTCGTCCAAGAAGTCGTCGACCTCTTCGACGTCGTAGCCCTCGCGGAACTTCGTCGCCGAGAACTTCTTGTTCAGGATGTCCTCTGCAGTGAGCAGTGCCATCGGTTCACCTCATAGCGTTTGCGTGTCGGTCCGGGCGACCTCGCGATCACCAGACTCCAAAGTAGCGGACATTGCCCTCAGGGGCGGGGGCAGCCGCGCCGTCGCGCGCCGTCGGAACCGTGCCGACGACGTGCAGCGTGCGCGGGCGTGCGGTGGGGGTCGGGGCGAACCGGACGTAGCGGCCCGGTCCGGGCCGTCCAGACACCCCGATCGGGTGACGTGCGTCTCAGAGCGAGGACACGATCTGCGCCGCGATCGTCACCGCGAAGAACAGGATGATGAACGCGAGGTCGAGGCGCACCTGCCCCAGGGAGAGCGGCGGGATGAGCCGGCGCAGGGCGCGCAGGGGCGGGTCCGTCGCCGAGTAGATCACCTCGGCGAGCACCAGCAGGACCCCCCGGGGCCTCCAGTCGCGCGCGAAGAACTGCACCCAGTCGAACACGAGCCGACCGATGAGCAGCAGCAGGTAGAGCCAGAGCAGGAATCCGACGATGCCTGTGATGAGGTCCCAGATCACGGGTCAACTGTGCCAGACGCACCGCACCCGGCCCCGCCGGGGACACGCGCTACGCCCAGGGCGGACGCGCAGGAGGGACGGGCGCGTCACCGCGTCCGTCCCTCCGTGCGTGCGGCGCGTGCTCGGCGGGTGCACCGCGCCGCGCGCACGCTCAGCTCTGGTTGTAGAAGCCCGCGCGACCGGGGGCCGGCGCGGCGGCCTGCTCCTCGCCGGTGATCTCGACGTGCTCGGGCGAGAGCAGGAACACCTTGTTGGTGACGCGCTCGATGGCCCCGTGCAGCCCGAAGATGAGGCCTGCGGAGAAGTCGACGAGGCGCTTCGCGTCCGCGTCGTCCATGTCCGAGAGGTTCATGATCACCGGGGTGCCGCCGCGGAACGCCTCGCCGATCACGCGCGCGTCGTTGTACGACCGCGGGTGCACCGTCGTGATCCGCCGCAGCTCGGCCGCCGACATGCTCGTCTGCGGCACCTCGCGCGGCCCGAGCGCGCGGTGCAGCGGCGTCACCGGTGCCTGGTAGTCGTGCGCCACGTCCGCCCCCGTCTCGTCGAGCTCGTCGACGTACTCGTCCTGCTCGTCCTCGCCGCGATCATCAGCGAGGCCCAGATACAGCATGGTCTTGCGCAGCGCTCCCGCCATGGGCCTTGCTCCGTCCTCGATCGATCCTCGGTCCACCGGCCGTCGGACCGGTGCGTTCACGCTAACCGAGGGTGCGCGGCGAGCCCCGGACGACACGCCCGGCGTGCGCAACCTCGTGCGGAGGTCGGACCGAGCCCGCTCAGGTACCGGTGAGCGCCACGAGACCGGCGAACCGGCCGGTCGTCGTCCCGTGGCGCGTGGCGCGACGGTGCGAGAAGAACCGCTCGTCCTCGATCGTGCACGCCGGGACGCGGACGACGTCCGCCACGCCCGCGGCGACCAGGTCGGCGACCACCCCGGCCGGCAGGTCCAGCGCGGGCGTCCCCCAGGACGTCGTCGACCACGTGGCCGGACGCGCGAGCGCGACGTCGTCCCGCATCGTCGCGGGGACCTCGTAGCAGCGCCCGCACGCGCTCGGCCCGACGGCGGCCCGCACCCGGTCGATCCGCGCGCCGGCGGCGACCAGGGCGTCCAGTGCCGCCGCGACCACCCCGTGCGCGAGCCCGCGGCGTCCCGCGTGCGCGACGCCGACCACGCCGGCCTCGGCGTCCGCGAGGAGGACGGGCACGCAGTCGGCCACGAGGACGCCCAGGCCTGCGCCGCGGGACGCGGCGACGAGGGCGTCCGCCTCCCCCACCGTGTCGGCCGGGTCCGCACCGCGCGGCGCAGGCTCCACCGTCGCGACGCGGGTGCCGTGCACCTGCGTCGCGAAGGACGCCGGGACGCCGAGCCACGCGGCCGCGCACACACGGTTCGCGCGCACCCGGTCGGCGTCGTCGGTCACGTTCAGCCCGAGGTTGAGCGTGTCCCACGGCGCCGGCGAGACGCCGCCGGCGCGGGTCGTGAAGCCGGCGCGCACGCCCGGCCCGAGGTCCACCTCGAGCACGACGGGAGGGGCGGCGCCGTCGGCGCCGCCCCTCCCGTCCTGCACGGGCACGGCGCTCACGGCGTCCCGCGCCGCGTCGCGCGGCCGCGCCGCGTCACTTGAGGAAGTCGGGCACGTCGAGCTCCTCGACCTTGCGGCGCGGAGGCTCCTCGTCGAAGATCCGCGGCGGCACGTCGACGCCCTCGTTCTGCCCGCCCGGGACGGCCTCCGCGTTGTGGTTCCCGGCGTCGCCGGAACCGACCACCGTGAAGGGCGCGGGCGCCACGGGCTGCACCGGCACCGGGCCGTGCCCGCCGTCGAGCGTGACGGGGACGTCGTCGGCCTCCGGCTGGATCGGGACGACCGGGCGCGGCAGCGTGTGCGCGCCCGTCGTCGGTGCCGGCGGCACGGCGCGCGCGGCGGGCACGACCGGGATCGCGCTCGTCGCGGGACGCTGGGCACCGGCCACCTGGCCGAGCGCGCGCGCGTCGCCCCGCGCCTGCGGGGCACCGCCGTCGAAGCCGGCCGCGATGACGGTGACGCGGACCTCGTCGCCCAGCGCGTCGTCGATCACGGCACCGAAGATGATGTTCGCCTCGGTGTGCGCGGCCTCGTGGACGAGGCGGGCGGCCTCGTTGATCTCGAACAGGCCGAGGTCGGAGCCACCCTGGATGGAGAGCAGCACGCCGTGGGCGCCGTCGATGCTCGCCTCGAGGAGCGGCGACGAGATCGCCATCTCGGCCGCCTGCACCGCGCGGTCGTCGCCCCGCGCGTTGCCGATGCCCATGAGTGCGCTGCCCGCGCCCTGCATGACGGACTTGACGTCCGCGAAGTCGAGGTTGATCAGACCGGGGGTGGTGATGAGGTCGGTGATGCCCTGGACACCGGACAGCAGCACCTGGTCGGCCTGGTGGAAAGCCTGGAGCGCGCTGACGTTGCGGTCCGACATCGACAGGAGGCGGTCGTTCGGGATGACGATGAGGGTGTCGACCTCGTTGCGGAGGTTCTCGATGCCCTGGTCCGCCTGGACCGAGCGACGGCGACCCTCGAACGTGAAGGGCCGGGTCACGACGCCCACGGTCAGCGCGCCGAGCGAGCGTGCGATGCGCGCCACGACCGGGGCACCGCCCGTGCCGGTGCCGCCACCCTCGCCCGCCGTGACGAAGACCATGTCCGCGCCGCGCAGCACGTCCTCGATCTCCTCGGCGTGGTCCTCGGCCGCCTTCTTGCCGACCTCCGGGTCGGCCCCGGCGCCGAGGCCGCGCGTGAGCTCACGACCGACGTCGAGCTTGACGTCCGCGTCGGACATGAGGAGCGCCTGCGCGTCCGTGTTGATGGCGATGAACTCGACACCCTTGAGGCCGACCTCGATCATCCGGTTGACGGCGTTCACGCCCCCACCGCCGATGCCGACCACCTTGATCACTGCTAGGTAGTTCTGCGGAGTTGCCACGTCAATGCCTCTCGATCGGTCAGCCCTGAACCTTCACCCTCAAGTAGAGGGTTATAGTTATGTCAGGTCGTTCATGGGTCGACCGTAGGTGTCGACGTGCCCATCATCAACGACCGTCTCGCGCGTGTCGGAGATCGCCACGCGCCCTTTCATCGCGTCACCGGGAGCCGCGGGGCCGAGACGTCGTACACGGTGACCCCCGCGTTCTCCGGGACGGCCCGGAGCGTCTGCAGGACGCGCACCTTCAGGGCCGCCTCCTCGGAGCTCCCCCACTCGACGACGACCCCGTCCCGCAGCGTCATGCTGACCGCGTCGCGCGTGGGCGCCGAGACCTCCGCGACCTGCGCGTGGAGGTCTGCCGGGAGCGCGTTGAGCAGCACGAGCGCGGCGTCGAGCGCGCGCGCCCCCTGGTCGTCGAGCGGCGCGTCGATCTCCGGCAGCCCCTCGGGCACCGCCGGGTCGGTGCGCACGTGGACGCCGTCCGCGTCCAGCAGCGCGAAGCCGTCGTCCACGGGCACCGCCACGACGGGCTCGCGCGACTCGAGGAGCACGGCCAGCCCCGTAGGCCACGCACGCCGGATCTCGACGTCGCGCACGCCGTTGAGGTCGAGCACCTGCTCGCGCAGCGCGACCGTGTCGAGCCGCGGCAGCGGCACGCCGTCCGCCGCGGCGACCACGTCGCGGACCTGCTGCGGGTCGATCACGGTGCCCTCGCCGGAGACGGTGACCCTGTCGAGGTCGAGGCCGAGCACGGGCGAGAAGAACGCGACCCAGGCCAGGCCGGCCACGACGAGGAGCCCCGCGACCCAGCCGAGGATGCGCGTGCGCACGCGGTGGCGGCGCATCGCGTCGCGCTCGGCGAGCCGCTCGGCCATGCCGTGCGAGACGACCCCGATCGGGGCGGCCGAAGCGCCGCGCGGGACCGACGTCGTCGTGCCCGCGCCGCGGCCCCCGCTGCGCGCAGCAGGAGGACGCCCGGCGGCGGGGCGGCCGCCCGACGAGCGCACGAGGTCGGAGCCCGGCGCCGCGACGCGGCGCACCGGCCGCGTCGGCGTGTCCTCGACCGGCGCGCGGCGCGCGCTCGCGGACGGGGCCGGCTTCGCGGGGCCCGGGTCCGCGGGCCGTCCGGCCCGCTCGCCCGCGCCCGACCGGCCCGACCGCGGCGCGGCGGGACGAGGCTTGGGCGGCGGACGCATCAGGCCTCGCCCCCTCCGGGCGCCGGGGCGCCGTCGCGACGCGCGCGGATGCGCTCGAGGACGACGGTGCCCAGCTCCGTGACGTCCCCCGCCCCGACGGTGAGCACGAGGTCTCCCGGGCGGGCGGCGTCCGCGACGCGGTGCGCGGCCTCGACGCGGTCCTCGACCGCCGCGACGACCACGCCGGGGGCGTCGACCAGGTCGGTGATCGTGCGCGCGCTCACCGCCGGGTCCGGCTCCTCGCGCGCCGCGTAGACGCCCGTGACCACGACCTCGTCCGCACCGGCGAGCGCCTGCGCGAACTCGCGGGCGAACGTCGCGGTGCGCGAGAACAGGTGCGGCTGGAACAGCACGAGCACCCGGCCGCCGGCCGCGACGGGTCGGGCGGCGGCGAGCAGCGCGGCCACCTCGGTCGGGTGGTGCGCGTAGTCGTCGACGACGCGTACGCCGCCCGCCTCGCCGCGGGCCTCGAAGCGCCGGCCGGTGCCGAGGAAGCCGTGCGCGGCGGCGACCGCCGCCGCCGGGTCGACGCCGAGCACGACCGCCGTCACGACGGCCGCGGTCGCGTTGAGCGCGTTGTGGTGGCCCGGCACGCGCAGCCGCAGCTCGAGCTCGTCGACGCGCGCCGCACCGACCGTGCCCGTGAGCGACGCCCGCACCCCGGGTCGGCCCGCGTCCTCGGTGGGCGCCACGCCCGCGACACGCACGTCCGCGTCCGCGGACGTGCCGTACGTGACCACCGCTCCCCCGTCGCGCGCGTGCGCCACGGCGAGCGCACGCGCCCCCGCGTCGTCGGCGCACGCGACGAGCGTCCCGCCCGGGACGATCCGCGCGGCGAAGTCGACGAACGCCTGCTCGAACGCGGCCCGCGACCCGTAGTGGTCGAGGTGGTCGGGCTCGACGTTGGTGACGACGGCGACGTCCGGGGCGTAGTTGAGGAACGACCCGTCCGACTCGTCGGCCTCGGCGACCAGGACGTCCGACCCGAGATGGCCGCCCGCGACGGGGCCGTCCTCGGTGAGCACCGTGCCGCCGATCGCGAACGACGGGTCGAGGCCCGCACCGCGCAGGACGGTCGCGATCATCGCGGACGTGGTCGTCTTGCCGTGCGCGCCCGCCACCGCGACGGACCGGCCGCGCGCCATGAGCGCGGCCAGCGCCTGCGAGCGGTGCAGCACGCGCAGCCCGGCCGCCCGCGCCGCGGCGAGCTCGGGGTTCGTCTCGCGCACCGCGCTCGACACGACGACGGTGTCCGCGCCGGCGACGTGCGCGGCGTCGTGCCCCACCCACACCCGGACGCCGTCGGCGCGCAGGGCGGCGAGCGCGTCGCCGTCGCGCGCGTCGGAACCCTGGACCGGGACGCCGTGCGCGGCGAGGAGGCGGGCTACGACGGACATCCCCGCGCCGCCGACGCCGACGAGGTGGACCGTGCCGAGGGCCTCGAGCACGAACGGGATCCCGCCCGACGGCGCGGTCACGGTCGCGCCCCCGGAGCACCGGCGACCGCCTCGGCGACGAGGTCCGCGACGCGCGCGGCGCCGTCGCGCACACCCGCCCCCGCGGCGGCCGCGGCCATCGCGTCGAGCCGGCCCGTGTCGCCGAGCAGCGCCGGGACCTCGCGCGCGACCCACGCCGCGTCGAGCTGCGCGTCGTCGACGAGCAGGCCACCGCCCGCGGCGACGACGGGACCGGCGTTGAGCCGCTGCTCCCCGTTGCCGATGGGCAGCGGCACGTAGACGGCCGGGATGCCCAGCGCGGCGAGCTCGCCCACCGTGCCCGCGCCCGCGCGGCACACGACGAGGTCCGCGACCGCGAGCGCGAGCTGCATCTCGGCGAGGTACTCGCGCACGTCGTAGCGCGCCCCAGGACGGGCCGCGACGGCCGCGTGCGCGGCCTCGCGCACCGCGCCGTCCTTGCCCTTGCCGGTCAGGTGGAGGATCTGCGTGCCCGTCCCGAGGAGCGCGCCGGCGGCCCCCGAGACCGCCTCGTTGAGGCTCTGCGCCCCGAGCGAGCCGCCGGTGACGACGAGCGTGCGCGCGCGGGGGTCGAGGCCGAGGCGCGCCGCGGCGTCCGCGCGCACCGCCGCGGCGTCCGCCGTCCGCGCGGCCACGAGGTCCTGGATCTCGCGGCGCAGCGGCAGCCCGGTGACGACGCCGCCCTTGAGCGGCGTGCCCTCGAACGTCACGCCGACGCGCGCGGCCCAGCGGGCGCCGAGGCGGTTCGCCAGGCCGGGGCGCGCGTTCTGCTCGTGGATCACGACGGGGACGTCGCGACGGCGCGCGGCGAGGTACGCGGGCGTCGAGACGTAGCCCCCGAAGCCGACGACGACGCGCGCGCCGGTCTCGTCGATGACGGCGCCCGCCGCGTCCACGGCGGACTTGAGGCGTCCCGGGAGGTTGACCCACTCCGCGCTCGGACGGCGCGGGAGCGGGACGCGCGGCACGTGCCGCAAGGGGTATCCCCGGGCGGGGACGAGGTCGTCCTCCAGACCGCCCGCGACCCCGAGCGCGGTCACCACCACTCCGGGCTCACGCGCCCGCAGCTCGTCCGCCACCGCGAGGAGCGGGTTCACGTGCCCCGCCGTCCCGCCGCCTGCGAGCACCACCGAACCGATCGTCGTCACGTACCTCGTCGTCCTTCCCTGCGGCGGGTGCCGCGTCCTGTCCGTCGTGCGGAGGTCTGTCGTGCGGAGCGCGGGGCGCCCCACGGGTCCGGGGTCACGGCCCGAGCGGCCACGACCTCCGGGGAGGTCATCGCGCGGCCCGACGCCCCGGGCGAGCGGCCCGGCCGACGACGGCGAGCGAGCGCCGCACGACGCTCCCCCGCGCGGCGAGCGCCTCGGCAGCGCCCGGTTCCGAGCGCGCGAACGAGATGAGCACGCCGAGCGCCGCCATCGTCATGATGAGCGCGGAGCCGCCCGCGGAGACGAGCGGCAGCGGGACGCCGATCACGGGCAGGAGCCCGATGACGACGCCGATGTTGATGAAGGCCTGGCCGACGATCCAGCACGCGATCCCGGCCGTCGTGATCTTCACGAAGGGGTCGGGGTGACGGCGCACGATCCGGCTCGTGGCGACGCCGACGATGACGAACAGCCCCAGCACCAGGAGCGTGCCGAGCAGCCCGAGCTCTTCGCCGATCACGGCGAAGATGAAGTCGTTGTGCGCCTCCGGCAGGTACGACCACTTCTCGCGGCTCGCCCCGAGGCCGACGCCCGTGAGCCCGCCCGTGCCGAGCGCGTAGAGGCCGTGCATCGACTGGTAGCACTCGCCGAGGGTGTCGGTGCACTCGCGGTACGTCGCCATGATGCGCGAGAGCCGGTCGCCGCCCGACTGGTTGAGGATGAAGACGTACCCGACGACGAACGCGGCGCCGCCCGCCCCGAGCGCGAGCAGGCGCCCGTCGGCGCCCGAGACGAAGAACGCCCCGGCGATGATCGCCATGACGACGAGCGCCGTGCCGAGGTCGTGCCCCGCGAGGACGAGCCCGACGACCGCGACCGCGACCGGCACGGCAGGGATCAGGACGTGGCGCCACTGCCCGAGCATCCGCTGCTTGCGCCCCAGGACGACGCCGAGCCACAGCGCGAGCGCGAGCTTCGCGACCTCGGCCGGCTGGAACGTGAAGAGCCCCAGGTCGATCCAGCCGGTGTTGCCGTTGACGTTCTTCGCGAGCGGCGTGAACACGAGCATCTGCAGCCCGAGCGCCACGAAGAGCGCGGGCCACGCGAGCCGCTTGTACCACTCGACCGGCACGCGCGTGGCGACGAGCAGGACGGGCAGGCCCATGAGGGCGAACTTCGCCTGCTCGAAGAACGCCCCGAACGGCGACTGGCCCGCGGCGATCTGCGTGACCGCCGAGCTGGAGAACACCATGACCAGACCGATGATCGCGAGCAGCGCCGTCGCACCGACGAGGAGGTAGTAGCTCGTCACCGTGCTGTTCCACTGGCCGAGCCACGGCCGCTCGGCGGGCGCGGGCCGCGGGCGTCGCGGCTCGCGCGTCGTCGTGCGGCCCCGCGGCACCGTCCGGCTCGTGCCGGCGCGGGGGACGGTGCGCGTCGAGGGCGCGCCTCGTCCGTTCGCGGTCTGGGTCATGGGCGGCCCGGCCTACCCGTGGTCGGGGCGCAGGGCGCGCGCCGCCTCGGCGAACGCCTCGCCGCGCGCGGCGTACGAGCGGAACTGGTCCATCGACGCGCCGGCGGGCGCGAGCAGCACCGTGTCGCCGGCCTGTGCGAGGCGGCGGGCGGAGTCGACGGCGCGGGGCATCACGGTCCCAGTGTCGCCAGGATCCACGCGCACGACGGGGATATCGGGCGCGTGTCGGGCGAGCGCACCGGCGAACGGCTCCGCGTCGAGGCCGATGAGCACGACGGCGCGCAGCCGGTCGGCGCGCGCGGCGACGAGCTCGTCGAACGACGCCCCCTTCGCGAGGCCCCCCGCGACCCACACGACCGTCCCCGGTGCGAACGCCGCGAGCGACGCGGACGCGGCGTGCGCGTTCGTCGCCTTGGAGTCGTCGACGTAGGCCACCCCGTCGACCGACGCGACCTGCTCGATGCGGTGCGACCCCGTGCGGAACGCGCGCAGCCCGTCTCTCACCGCGACGGCCGGGACGCCGTGCGCCCGCGCGAGGGCGGCCGCGGCGAGCGCGTTCGCCACGACGTGGGCGGGCACGACGCCGTCGGCGCCCGCGAGGTGCGACAGGTCGCCGAGCGTCGCGAGCTCGGCGGCGTGCGTGTGCCGGTCCGGCGCGTCCGCGGGCGCGTGGAACGCGCGGTCGACGAGCACGTCCTCGATGACGCCGAGCTGTCCGCGCGCCGGGGCGCCGAGCGTGAAGCCGACGGCACGCGCCCCCTCGACGACGTCCGCCTCGCGCACGAGCGCCTCGGTGCGGGGGTCCGCGACGTTGTAGACGCACGCGACCCGGGCGCCTTCGAAGACACGGCCCTTGTCGGCCGCGTAGGCGTCGATCCCGCCGTGCCAGTCGAGGTGGTCCGGGGCGACGTTGAGGACCGCCCCCGCCTCGGGGGACGTCGTGTGCGTGAAGTGGAGCTGGAAGCTCGAGAGCTCGACCGCGAGCACCTCGAGCGTCGGGTCGAGCACGGCCTCGACGACGGGCGTCCCCACGTTGCCGACCGCCGCCGTCCGCAGGCCCGCGGTGCGCAGGATCGTCTCGAGCATCTCGACGGTCGTCGTCTTGCCGTTCGTCCCGGTGACGGCGAGCCAGGGCGCGGGCCGCCCCGACGGCCCGGCGACGCGCAGGCGCCACGCGAGCTCGACCTCGCTCCACACGGGCACGCCCCGCTCCGCGGCGGCGACGAGCAGCGGGTGGCTCGGGCGCCAGCCCGGCGAGACGACGACGAGGTCCGTCGCCGTGAGGTCCACGTCCGCCGCGTCGTGCAGGTCGGCGTCGGCGGCCCCGTCGTCGAGCGTGACGACCGACGCCGCGCGCGGGCGGAGCGCCGCCGCGGCGGCGCGCCCGGACACCCCGAGGCCGGCGACGACGACGCGCGCACGCTCGAGCGGGACGGCGAGGTCGTGGGGGTCGCGTGCCACTAGCCGACCACCCACTCGGCGTAGAAGATCCCGATGCCCAGGGCCGCGAACAGTCCGGCGATGAGCCAGAAGCGGATGACGATCGTGACCTCGCCCCACCCCGACAGCTCGAAGTGGTGGTGCAGCGGCGCCATCTTGAACACGCGCCGCCCGGTCATCTTGAAGAACCCGATCTGGATGACGTCGGAGAGCACGATGATGACGAAGAGCCCGCCGATGATGAGCGCGAGGAACTCGGTGCGCGTGAGGATCGACAGGCCCGCGAGCGCGCCGCCGAGCGCGAGGGAGCCCGTGTCGCCCATGAAGATCTTCGCAGGGCTCGCGTTCCACCACAGGAACCCGAAGCACGCCCCCACGATCGCGGCGGCCACGATCGCGAGGTCCTGCGGGTCGCGCGTCTCGTAGCAGCTCGGCCCCGCCGACGCGAGGCGCTGGCAGGTCTGGTTGAGCTGCCAGATGCCCACGAGCACGTACGAGCCGAACACGATGAGCGAGACGCCCGTCGCGAGGCCGTCGAGACCGTCGGTGAGGTTGACCGCGTTCGACCACGCGGTGATGAGGAAGTTGGCCCAGAGCACGAACAGGATCAGCCCGACGGTGACCCCCGCGAACGCGAGGTCGAGGTTCGTGTCGCGCAGGAACGAGATGCGCGTGGACGCGGGCGTGCGGCCGTGCTCGTTCGGGAACTGCAGCGCCAGCACCGCGAACGCGATGCCGACCGCACCCTGGCCGATGATCTTCGCGCGGGCCGTGAGCCCGAGGCTGCGCTGCTTGCGGATCTTCGTGAAGTCGTCGAGGAAGCCGACGATCCCGAGACCCGTCATGAGGAAGAGGACGAGCAGCGCGGACACGCTCGGGAACCGCCCCGAGACGACGTACGACATCGCCCAGCCGAGCAGCGTCGCGCCGATGATGACGACCCCGCCCATGGTGGGCGTGCCGCGCTTGGTGAAGTGCGCCGTCGGGCCGTCCTGGCGGACGAACTGCCCGTAGTTGCGGTGCACGAGGAACCGGATGAACAGCGGCGTCCCGAAGAGCGCGACGAGCAGGGAGACGCCCGCCGCGACGATGATCGCGATCACGCGCGTTCACCCCCCGCCGCATCGGCGCCCGCGGCCGCCAGCTCGTCGCCGAGCCGCCACAGCCCGGACCCGTTCGAGGCCTTCACGAGCACGACGTCCCCCTCCTGCAGCTCGTCGCGCAGCAGCGCCGACGCCGTCTCCACGTCGGGGACGAAGCGCGTCTCGTCGCCCCACGACCCTTCCTGGGTCGCGCCGTCGTGGATCCCGCCGGCACCCTCACCGACCACGACGAGCAGCTTGACGTTCAATCGGACCACGAGCCGGCCGATGTCGTCGTGCGCGACGCGCGAGTCCTCGCCGAGCTCCAGCATCTCGCCGAGCACGGCCACGGACCGCCGGTCGCGCCCGGCCATGACGGCGAGCGCCTTGAGCGCGGCGCGCATCGAGTCGGGGTTGGCGTTGTAGGAGTCGTCGATCACCGTGATGCCGTCGGGCCGCTCGGTGACCTGCATCCGGTGCGGGCTCAGGGCGCGCGCGTCGGACAGCCGCGCGACGACGTCGGGCAGCGCGACGCCGAGGCGCAGCGCCGCCGTCGCGGCGGCGAGGGCGTTGGTCACGTGGTGCTCGCCGACGAGGCCGAGCGTCGCTCGCGCGCTCGTGGCGGCGTCGCCCGCCGCGCCGAGGCGCACGCGCAGCGTGAAGGACGCCCGGCCCGTGCGGTCGATGCCCAGGTCCTCCGCGCGCACGTCGGCGGCGGGGATCGTCCCGAACGTCACGACCTCTCCCGGCGCGACGTCGGCCATCGCGGCGACCCGCAGGTCGTCCGCGTTGAGCACCGCGACGCCGCCGGGCGCGAGGCCCGTGACGATCTCGGACTTGGCGCGCGCCACGGCCTCGATCCCGCCGAACTCGCCCAGGTGGGCGCTGCCCACGACGAGCACGACCGAGACGTCCGGGGGCGCGATGCGCGTGAGGTAGGTGAGGTGACCGACGCCGCTCGCGCCCATCTCCAGCACGAGGAAGCGCGTGGACTCGTCGGCCTCGAGGACCGTGAGCGGCAGGCCGATCTCGTTGTTGAACGAGCCGCGCGGCACCACGGTGGGGCCCTCGGGGCGCAGGAGCTGGCCGAGCAGGTCCTTCGTCGTGGTCTTGCCGACGGAGCCGGTGACGCCGACCACGCGCAGGTCGCCGCGCTCGCGCAGCGTCGCGAGCACGTGGCGGGCCAGCTCGCCCAGCGCGGCCTGGACGTCGTCCACGACGACGCACGGCACGTCGAGCTCGCGCGCGGCGAGGACGAGCGTCGCGCCCGCGGCGACCGCGCCGGCGGCGTAGTCGTGGCCGTCGACGTGCTCGCCCGGCAGCGCCACGAAGAGCGACCCCGGTGCGACCCTGCGCGAGTCGACGACCACGGGCCCCCCGACCCGTACCTCCGGGTCGGCGGACAGGCGTCCGCCGGTCGCTGCGGCCACCTGCGCCGCAGTGAGCTCGATCATGCGTGGTGCTCCTTCAGGTCGGGGGTGTCGTGAGGCGTCGGCGTCGCGGGGCGCTCCTCGAGCGCGGCCCGCGCCTCGACGCGGTCGTCCAGGGGGTGGTCGACGCCGGCGATCTCCTGCCACACCTCGTGGCCGCGACCGGCGACCAGCACCGTGTCGTCCGGGCCCGCGGCGAGGATCGCCTCGCGGATCGCCCGGGCGCGCGGTGCGACCTCGAGCACGACGACGTCGCGCGGCTCGGGCGCGGCGGCCGCCGCCTCGCGCGCGGCCTGGGCGCCCGGGAGCACCTCCGCGCGGATCGCGGCCGGGTCCTCGCCGTGCGGGTCGTCGTCGGTCACGACGACGACGTCGGCGCCCTCGACCGCGACGCCGCCCATCGTGGGGCGCTTGCCGCGGTCGCGGTCGCCGGTCGCGCCGAACACGACGACGAGCCGGCCGGGGGTCGTGGGGCGCAGCGCGTCGAGCGCGAGCGCGAGCGCGTCCGGGTTGTGCGCGAAGTCGACGACGACGCGTGGGCGGTGCGGCGGCTCGGAGACGACCTCCATGCGGCCCGGGACCGCAGGGGCGAGCCCGCCCGCCGCCGCGAGCGCCGTCTCGAGGTCGCGCGCGTCCGTGCCCGCCTCGAGCACGAGGGCGAGGGCGAGGGCCGCGTTGGCGACGTTGAAGTGACCGGGCAGGGACGTCGTCGTGCGCACGCTCCGGCCGTCGCGGTGGCGCAGCGTGAACGCCGAGCCACCCGCCTCCGACGGCTCGACGTCGTGCACGGTCCAGTCCGCCGCGAGCTGCTCGGCGCCCACGGCGGCCGGGCTCACGCGCAGCGTCGCGACCGGGACGCGCGCGGCGGAGACCATGCGCTCGCCCCACGCGTCGTCGACCACGACGACACCGCGGCGCGCGTGCTCGGGCGTGAAGAGCAGGGCCTTGGCCTCGAAGTACTCCTGGAGGTCGCCGTGGAAGTCCAGGTGGTCCTGGCTGAGGTTCGTGAACCCGACGACGTCGTACACGAGCCCGTCCACGCGGTGGAGCGCGAGCGCGTGCGACGAGACCTCCATCGCGAGCGTGCGGACGCCGTCCTCGCGCATCGCCGCGAGCAGCGCCTGGAGGTCGGCGGCCTCGGGCGTCGTGAGGCGGCTCGGCAGGACGCGGTCGCCCGAGCGCATCTCCACCGTCCCGATGAGGCCGCCCGTCCAGCCGAGCGCGCGCAGCGCGTGGTCGACGAGGTAGGTCGTCGTGGTCTTGCCGTTCGTGCCCGTCACACCGAACGTCGTGAGGTCCTGCGCGGGGGCGCCGTACACCCACGCCGCGACGGGACCGAGCAGCGCGCGGGGGTCCGGGGCGACGAGCACCGGCACGTCGAGGCCGGCGTCCGCGAGCAGGTCGGCGCCCTGCTCGTCCGTGAGGACGGCGCAGGCGCCGCGGCTCACCGCGGCGGGCGCGAACCGCGCACCGTGCGCCCGGGCGCCGGGCAGCGCGACGAAGAGGTCGCCCGCGTCGGCGGTGCGGTCGTCCGACGCCACCGACCACACCTCGACGGAGCCCGGTGCGGCGGGCGCGCCACCTGCGCGGACGTCGAGCCCGAACCGTGCCGCCAGGTCCGCCACCGACCGACGGGTGGTCGTGGCAGGGCGAAGACGGTCGATCGGGGATGTCACGTGTAGAACCTACCGTGCCGGGACGGGCGGCCCCGCAAGCCCGCGGGCCGCTGCGCCCGCCCGGGGGCGCGCTTCACGGGACCTTCACCGGCGACCGGGAGAGGGGCGGTGAGGTTCACCACGTCGTCGGGAGCGGCACATAGGGCTCGGTGCTCGGCTGGACGCCCTCGTGCTCGAGGGTGAAGCCCATGATCTCGCTGAACACCGGGGCCGCGACGACGCCGCCGAAGATGGACGAGTGCGGGTTCTTGAGGAACACCGACACGGTGTACCGGGGGTCGTCCGCGGGCGCGACACCGATGAACGACGCCATGATCCCGGACAGGCGCCCGTCCTCGCCGGCCGCCTCCGCGGTGCCGGTCTTGCCCGCGACGCGGTAGCCCGGCACCGACGCGCTCGAGCCGGTGCCCTCCTCCACGACGGACTCCATCATGTGCAGCACCGTGTCCGCGGTCTCCTGGGAGACGACGCGCTCCGGTGCCGGCCGCTCCGCGGGCACGAGCTCGCCGCGCTCGTCCGTCGTCCCGGCGACGATGCTCGGCGTCGTCCGGACCCCGCCGTTCGCGATCGTCGAGAAGACGCTCGTCGCCTGGATCGCGTTCACCGACACGCTCTGGCCGAAGAGCACGGCGTACTCGGTGCGGCCGTCCCACGAGTCCGCCGGGTGCAGGATGCCCGCCGACTCGCCCGGCAGCCCGAGACCCGACTTCTGGCCGAAGCCGAACTTCCGCAGGTAGTCGTAGCGGACCTGCTTGGGGATCTTCTCGCCGACCTGGACCGTGCCCGTGTTCGACGACTGCGCGAGGATGCCCGCGAGCGTGAGGCGCTCGACCGGGTGGTCGTGCGAGTCCTGGAAGGTCTGGCCGTTCGGCGTCGTGTAGCGGTCGGGCACCTCGAACCGCGACCCGGCGTCCGCGTGGCCGCCCTCGATGGCCGCGGCCATCGTGATGACCTTGCCCGTCGACCCGGGGTCGAACACGTTCGCGACGGCACGGCTCGGGCGCGCGACCGCGTCCGTCGAGCGGTCGTTCGGGTTCACCGTGCCCGAGTCCGCGAGCGCGAGCACCTCGCCCGTCCGGACGTCCTGCACGACGGCGATCGCGTACTCCGCGCCCGTCTCGCTCACGGCCCGGTCGATCGAGTCCTGCGCCTTCCACTGCACGTCGCGCACGGTCGTGAGCCGGACGTTCCGGCCCGGCACCGCGTCGACGACGTCGCACCGGCCGGTGGGGATGAGCTGTCCGCCGAGGCCTGCCTCGCACCGGCGCGAACCGGGCGTGCCGGCGAGCACGTCGTCGTACGACGCCTCGATCCCTCCCCCACCGGTCTGCTCGTCGTTGACGAAGCCCACGAGGTTGCCGGCGACAGTGCCCGCCGGGTAGGTGCGCTCGCTCGTCATGGTCGTGCTCACGTACGCGGACAGCCGCAGGTCGGCGATCTGGCGCTGCACCTCGGGCGTGACGTCCTTCTCGAGGATGAGGTACCGCGAGGTGCCGACGAGGTCGGCCGCCAGCTCGACCGCGGACCGGTCGAGGATCGGCGCGAGCAGCTTCGCGACGCCGACCGCGCCGCCCTCCTCGAGCGGCTCGCCGGAGACGAGGTCGCCGGAGCGGGGTTCGAAGCGTGCGATCGCCTGGAGGTCGGCCGCGACGGTGTACCGGTCCACCGACGTCGCGAGCACCACGCCGTCGGCGTCCGTGATGTCGCCGCGGTGCGCAAGCGTCGTCGAGCTGCGCGTGCGGTCGTTCTGGGCCTCGGCCGCGAGCGCGGGCCCGCGGAGCACCTGGACGTTCACGAGCTGCGCGACGAACACCGCCGTGATCACGCCCGCCACGACGATGAGCCAGCGCTGCCGCCGCTCGGGTCGACCTGGCTCGCGCGTGCCCCGGGCCGGACGGGTCGGCGGACCGCCTGCGCCGCGCGGCGCGCGCGACGCCGGGGCACGCCCCGACGTGCTGCGCGTCGTCGACGTACGACCCGACGTCGTGCGCGCCGAGGTGGTGCGCGCGGTGACGGGTCGGCCCGCCGACGCCGGACCGTCGGGTGCCCGCCGGGCACCGGACGCAGGACGGCCCCCCGAGGAGGCCCGGGAGGCCGTGGTGGCGGGACGGGGGCGCGGGGTGCCCGCGGCCGGTCGTGACCGGCCGGTGCGCCCGGCGCCCGTACCCTGCGTCACTCCCCCGCCCCCTCCTGCGCGACGCCGAGGACGGTGCCGTCGGACAGCCGGACCATCGCCGGGTCCTGCGCATCGACCATGCCGAGGCCGCGCGCGGTCTCGGGCAGCGCCGTCGTCCGCTCGGCGACCTGCAGCTGCAGGCTCTGCGTGTCCTGGGCCACGCGGCTCACCTCCCGGCGCAGCTCCGACATCTCGTAGGAGTTGCGCGCCATCGTCGTGTTCACCAGGAGAGCACACAGGAGCGCGGCACCGAGGATCGACATGCAGACCACGAGGAACGGGACCTTGGAGCGCGCCTGCAGCGGCGCCCGGACGAGCTCGAGGCGCGAGCGCAGCGCCCGCTCGGACGCGCCGCCCGGCAGGGCGGTCAGCGACGGGCGCGGTGCGGGCGCCGGCCGGGCCGGGCGCGGGAGCGGGCGGGCGGCGGTCGACCTCTGTGCGCTCATCGTGTCGTCTCCCCCGGGTCGTGCGGTCGGTCGGTCGGTCGGTGGCCGGGCGCCGGCGAGCGGCGGCCGGCGGACGGGCGGCGGTGCGGCGGTGTCGGGCGGGTGCGCTCGGCGGCTCGCAGGCGCACGGACGCGGACCGCGGGTTCGTCTCGCGCTCCCCGGCCGGCGCTTCCTCGGCCCCCCGGGTCAGCAGGCGCAGGTAGGGCTCGTCCTGCTCGGGTACGACCGGCAGCCCGGCGGGCGCGCTGATCGTCGCGCCGGCGGCGAGCACGCGCTTGACGATGCGGTCCTCGAGCGAGTGGTACGACTCGACGACGATCCGCCCGCCCACGGCGAGCACGTCGACCGCGGCGGGGACCGCGCGCTCGAGCACCTCGAGCTCGCCGTTCACCTCGATGCGCAGCGCCTGGAACGTGCGCTTGGCAGGGTTGCCGCCCGTCGTGCGGGTGGCCGCCGGGATCGACGCGCGGACCAGGTCGACGAGGTCCGCGCTGCGCTCCCACGGCTGCTCATCGCGCCGGCGCACCACGGCCCGCGCGATCCGCTGGGCGAACCGCTCCTCGCCGTAGTCGCGCAGGATCCGGGTGAGCGCGCGCTCGTCGTACGTGTTGAGGACGTCCGCGGCCGTGAGGCCGACGGTGGGGTCCATGCGCATGTCGAGCGGGGCGTCGTGGGCGTAGGAGAACCCGCGCTCCGTCTCGTCGATCTGGAGCGAGGAGACGCCGAGGTCCATGAGCACGCCCTGGACCGGTGCCCCGACCACGTCCGCCACGACGGCGTCGATCTCGTCGTACACGGCGTGCACGGCGCGGAAGCGGTCGCCGAAGCGCGCGAGGCGGCGCGACGCGCGGTCGATCGCCTCGGGGTCGCGGTCGATGCCGACCACGCGCGCCGTCGGCACCTGCTCCAGGACGGCCTCCGTGTGGCCACCCATGCCGAGCGTGCAGTCGACGAGCACGGAGCCCGGCTCGCCGAGCGCGGGCGCGAGCAGGTCGACGCAGCGCTGGAGGAGGACCGGGACGTGCCGCTCGGCGGCGTCGTCGGGGGTGCTCGTCACGTCCTCCTCCTCTCTCTGCTGGTCGTCGTGCCGGTCGCCGGCTGGTCGTCGTGCTCGGGTGCTGCTGGTCGTGCCGCGCTGGGGACCCGTACGGTCAGGTCTCCCTCCGCGTCCTTTCTGGCGCCGGGGAAGTGCGCCAGACCGGGCGGGAGGAGGCCTCACCGTGCGGAGCCGGGGGTGCTCGGCCCTAGAAGCGCAGGTCCGGGAACACCTCCTCCGCGGTGTCGGAGTACGCCGACTCCTGCTCCGCGAGGTACGTCTCCCACGCCTGCGCGTCCCAGATCTCGACGCGCGTACCGGCGCCGATCACGGCGACGTCGCGGTCGAGCCCCGCGTACGCCCGCAGGGGCGCGGGGATCGAGACACGTCCCTGCTTGTCCGGGATCTCGTCGCTCGCCCCCGAGAGGAAGACGCGCAGGTAGTCCCGGGCCTGCTTGCTCGTCACCGGCGCCTGCCGGATCTGGTCGTACATGCGCCGGAACTCGTCCATCGGCAGCAGGAACAGACAGCGCTCCTGCCCCCGCGTCATGACGAGACCCGGAGCGAGCCGTGACCGGAACTTCGCGGGGAGGATGAGCCTCCCCTTGTCGTCCAGACGCGGCGTGAAGGTGCCCAGGAGCAGGCCGGAGGAACCACCGAGCACGTCGTCCACGAAGCCGGACATGCACCAGGCACCTCCCCTCCTTCTCCCTTCTGCTCCACGGTACTCCACTTCCCTCCACCGCTCTCGGTGAAACTCGCGAGTTTCACCCGTCTTCGCAGGATCTCCGCAGGTCAGCAGGGGTGGAGAACGGTGGAGGGGAGCACTCCCCAGGGCGCGTCGCGGACGCCGCCCCGAGGCTCCGCCGTCGTGCGGCGGGCGGATCCCGGGCGCGCCGGACGTTCGCAGGCGGGCCGAGGGCGGGCGCGCTCGGCTGCCGTGGAGGGAGAGGGAGGGCCCGGGGCGGGACAGCCCGGCGCGACGGCCCCCGGGCACGGGTCGGCGGACCCTCCCCCGTCAACTAGGCTCTTCCCACCCGCGGTCTCGCCGGTCCGCGGCCCCTGCGCCACCGACGACGGAGGTCCCCGTGCTCCCCGACATCGCCCCTGTCGCGCCCTCCGACGAGCCCGGCGCAGGACACCTCGCCGGTCTCGACGAGCTGGTCGAGACGACCGGACGGATCCGCTCCGGCATCGAGTCCGTGGTCACCGGGCGGCCCGACCTCGTGACCGTCACCGTCGCCGTCCTCCTGGCGCAGGGGCACCTCCTCGTCGAGGACGTCCCCGGTGTCGGCAAGACCACGCTCGCCAAGGCCCTGGCTCGCACGATCGACTGCAAGGTCGGCCGCATCCAGTTCACGCCCGACCTCCTGCCGAGCGACCTCACCGGCGTCAACATCTACCGCGCGGCGAACCACGAGTTCGAGTTCCGCCCGGGCCCCGTCTTCTCCAACATCGTCATCGGCGACGAGATCAACCGCGCCTCCCCCAAGACCCAGTCGGCGCTCCTGGAGTGCATGGAGGAGGGCCAGACGACGGTCGACGGCACGACCCACATGCTCCCGAGCCCGTTCCTCGTCGTCGCGACCCAGAACCCGGTCGAGATGGAGGGCACCTACCCCCTCCCGGAGGCCCAGCGCGACCGCTTCATGGCACGCCTCACCGTGGGGTACCCGGACGTCGACGCCGAGCTGCGCATGCTCGACCGCCAGGAGACGGACAACCCGCTCGCGCACCTGCGGCCCGTGACCACCGGTGCGGACGTGCTGCGGTTCGCCCAGGTCGCGCGCTCGGTCCACGCGTCCACGGCCGTCAAGCGCTACGTCCTCGCGCTCGTCACCGCGACGCGCGAGCACCCGGGCCTGCGCCTCGGCGCCTCCCCCCGCACGACGCTCCAGCTCCTGCGCGCGGCGAAGTCGCTGGCCGCGATGGCAGGGCGCGACCACGTGCTCCCCGACGACGTGCAGTACCTCGCGGTGCCCGTGCTCGCGCACCGGCTCGTCGTCACCACCGAGGCACGACTCTCGGGCCAGGACGCCGAGGCCGTCGTCGCGTCCCTCGTGGCGCAGACGCCGATCCCCGCGCTGGACGCGACCGAGCGACGCTGACGTGCGCGGCCCGTCGTTCCTCGCGCGGCTCCGGCGCAGGACCCGGAGCCTCGCCAGCGCCCGCCCCACGCGACGGGGCACCGTGGTGCTCGGCGCGGGCGCGGCGCTCGTGGTGCTCGGCGTCACGCTCGGCCTGCCGGACCTCGTCGGGCTCGGTGCCGCCGGGATCCTCACCGTCGGCGCCGCGTGGTGCTGGATGGCGGTCCGACGCATCGACCGGGGACGCGGCGCGCTGCACGTGACGCGCCGCGTCCAGCCCAACCCGGCCGTGCGCGGCCAGTTCACGACCGCGCGCCTGGCCGTCGCGGCGGCGCGCACGACGTCGTCGACGGCGTCCACGCTCGCGCGCCTGCGGATCAGCGAGCAGGCCGCGCACGAGCTGTGCGACCAGGGCTCGCTGCGCGCGCAGGTCGCCACGGTCGGCGACCACATCGCCGTGCGGTACCGGCTGCGACCGCTGCGGCGCGGCCGGTGGCCGCTCGGTCCGCTCCTCACGACGCGGACCGACCTCTTCGGGCTCGTCAGCGCGACGCAGGAGCTCGGCGACCCGACCGCGGTGGCCGTCTGGCCGCGCACCGTCGAGCTGCCCGTGCGCGGGACGCGGGCGTTCGGCGAGCACGAGCGCTCGGCCTCCGGCGCGAGGCTCGCGTCGAGCGACGACTCGATCCTGCGCGACTACGTCACCGGTGACGACCCCCGCCGCGTGCACTGGGTCAGCGCCGCGCGCCGCGGCCAGCTCATGGTGCGCTCCGACGAGAGCGCGGGGCTGCCGCCCGTCACGGTGCTCCTCGACCGGGGCCTCCTGCCGCACCCCGAGCTCGCCGCGTCGAGCCCGCGTGCGCTGGCCGACGGCGAGTGGGCCGTCGAGTGCGCGGCGTCGATCGGGGTCTCGCTGCTCCAGGCGGGGCACCCCGTCCGCCTCGTCCCTACGTCGCTCGCCGCGGTGGTCTCCGGCACGGGCTTCCGGGTCAACCGGTCCGGCGAGGGCCCGGCCGACCTGCTCGACGCCACGGTCGACCTGCACGGGCACCAGGTCGTCGCGGACGCCGACCGCTCGGTCGTCACGACGTCCGAGGCGCTGCGCCGCGACCGTCGTCCCGGCGAGATCACCGTCGCCGTCCTCGGGCCGCTCGGCTCCGTCGCCCGGCACACCGTCGCCGCGATGGCCGGCGACGGCGTCCACCGCGCCCTCGTGGTGAGCACCCGGCCGTGGGCGCCCGAGCACGCCGACGCCGTCGAGACCGTCGCCGCGCTCCGCTCGACGGGGTGGCACGCTGCTCTCGTCGACCCGTCCGTGTCGATCGAGCACGCCTGGACCCTGCTCGTGGAGGGCTCACGATGACCGCACCCCGACGACCGGACACCTCGGCCTCCGCGGGCCTGCGCGTGCTCGCGACGAGCGCGCTCGTCGCCACCGCGGTCGTCGCGTCGGCGTACGCGCTGGGGAGCGTCGTCGGACCCGGGGGCTGGACGGGCACGGCGGTCCGCGTGGTCGCCGTGCTCGCCCTCGTCACCGGCCTCAGCCGGTGGGCGCTCGAACGGAGCCACGCGGCGCGCGGCGAGGTGCTCGCCCCGCCGGCGGCGCTCCTCCCCTCGCTCGCGGGGCTCGTCGTGGGGCTGTGGGCCCTGCTCGGGCTGTACGGCGGGCCGACGGACCGGTTCTCGCTCCTCATCGGCCTGTCCAACGTGGACCGCGTGCTGTCCCGCCTCGCCACCGCGCGCGACCTCACGCTCGCGGAGGTCGCCCCGATCGACCCCAGCCTGCCGATCGCCCTCCTGGCGGTCGGCGGCGCGGTCGTGGTGTTCGTCGTCGCCGACCTCATGGCCGGCGGGCTGCGGCTCGGCGCGGGCGTCGCACTGCCGCTCCTCGCCCTGTGGGTGCCCGGGCTCGTCATCGTCGGCGAGATCCCACCGCTCGCGTTCGTCGTGACGGTGGCCGCCCTCGTGCTCCTCCTCGCCGTGGACAACCCGCACCGCGCAGTGCGGCGCGGGGCGACCGCGCGGCGCCCGGAGGACCGCGCCGCCGGCGGCCTGCGCGCCGCGGGCGCGCTCGTCGTCGCCGTCGCCGTGGCGGTCACCGCGCTCGGGCTCGGGGCCGCGAGCGCCTCGCTCCCCGCGGTCGCGTCGGCGTCGTGGTCGCGCCTCTTCTCCTCGACCGGCCAGACCGTCCGGCTCTCCGACGACCTGGACATGCGGCGCGACCTCGCCGAGCGGTCCGGCGAGGTCGTCCTGCGCTACCGGACCGACGGCGAGAACGTCGGTCCCCTGCGCGTCTTCACGCTCACCGGGTTCGACGGCACGAACTGGCGACGCGGCGCCGACCGCGACGGCACGCCCGTGGACGGCGGCGACCAGCTCCTGTGGCCCGACGACCCGGGCGCCGTCGAGGACCCCACGTCGTTGCGCGTCACGCTCGAGTCGCTGCGCGACACCAAGCTGCCCGTCCCGACCGAGCCGCGCACCGTCGGGATCGACGGCGACTGGGCGTACGACGACGTGCGTGACGAGGTCCTGGGCGAGCAGCCGACGAGTGCGGGCACGTCCTACGAGCTCACGGTCTTCCCGCGGCCGCTCGACGCCGACGCGTTGCGCGGCGCCAGCGGCGCGGACCCGGACGACCCGAACTACCTCGACGTGCCCGCGACGGAGCACGAGCAGGACATCCGCGACCTCGCGACGACCGTCGTCGACGGCGCGACGACACGCTACGACCAGGCGCTCGCGCTGCAGACCTACTTCCGCGACATCTCGCAGTTCACGTACTCCACGGAGGTCCCGCCGGGCGACTCCGGCGACGCCGTCTGGGACTTCCTCCAGGACCGGACGGGCTATTGCGTCCAGTTCGCGACGTCGATGACGATGATGGCCCGCACGCTCGGCATCCCGGCGCGCCTGGGCGTCGGCTTCCTCCCCGGGGAGCGCGTCGACGACTCGAGCTGGCAGGTCACGGGGCGGGACTCCCACGCGTGGCCCGAGCTGTACTTCCCGGGCCAGGGCTGGGTGCGGTTCGAGCCGACGCCCGCACAGCAGACCGGCCCGACGCCGCGGTGGGCGACCCCGGTCGCCGTCACCCCCGGCGGTCCGGCCGACCCGGGGAACGTCCCGACGCCCGGCGCCACCACCGCCGCGCCGTCGGCGGCGCCGACGCCGGCACCCACCGACCCCGGGAGCGGCGGCACGACGGGTGGTTCGCGGGAGGACTCCACCTCGTGGCCGCTCGTCGGGGGTGTGGCGCTGCTCGTCGCGGCCGTGCTCGCCGCGGGACTCTGGTTCGTGCTGCGCCGACGCAGCGAGACGGAGACCCTGCGGGACGCGGAGGACGCGTGGGACGAGCTCGTGGCACGGCTCGGTGCGCTGGACGTGCGGTGGCCGTCGTCCACGACGCCGCGCCGCGTGCCCGTCGTCGTCGTCGCGACCCTGCAGGAGCGGCGTGGGGTCGACGCCGGGGACGAGGACGTCGCCGAGGCGCTCACGGCCCTCGCGTCGGCGCTCGAGTCGGAGCGCTACGCCCCGCGCCCGCGCGAGACGGTCGCCCCGGAGCGCCTCCAGGCGCTCGTCGACGTCGCCGTCGAGGGGATCGAGAGGTCGCTCAGCGACCGTCCTGCTCGCGCCGACGGTCCCAGCGCTCTTCGAGTCGGCTGAGGAACGGCTTCCGCGACGACCTGCTCGCCGTCGCCGGACGGACGGTGCCGTCGGGGTCGACGGTGCCGACCGGTCCCTTGCGGGACGCGCGGGGTGCCTGGAAGACCAGCACGACGCCGGCGAACATCAGGACGAAGCCGATGACGCCGAGCCAGGTCTGCGAGAGCGCGGCGCCCAGCACCAGCAGGAGCAGCCCTCCCACGACGCCGACACCGGCCAGGACGTAGCGCAGCGCAGAGCGACGTCGAGGGGCCTGGAGCGTGTTCGCCAACCGCGGATCGTCCGAGGTGAGCGCGCGCTCCATCTGCTCCAAGACCCGCTGCTCGTACTCAGACAGAGGCATGAGCACCCCGATTCTCCACGGTGGTCGTGTGACACCCTCAGGATAGATCGACATCCGCGGGGGTGGTAGTCGAGCGGGCCCGGGCAGGCCCCATCGCGATGGATCTCACCCCGAAACGGCCGCGGACCGCGTCGACGGCCTCCTCCGCGCGCCGTCGGACGGCGTTCGTCTCCACCACGGCCTCCTCGAGCGTGGGCTGGACGACGGCCTCCGCGCGCGGCTCGAGACCTTCCGCGCGCACCCCCACGAGCCGGACCGCGAGCCCGCGCAGGTCCACCCCCGCGACGAGCTCGCGCGCGACGAGGTAGATCTCGCGCGCGACGTCCGTCGGGGCGCCGAGCGTGCGGGCCCGCGTGACGGTCCGGAAGTCGCTCGTGCGGACCTTGACGCTCACCGTGCGGGCCACGAGGCCCTGGTGCCGGAGCCGGCCGGCGCACCGGTCGGCGAGCTCGAGCACGCGCGCCTGCACGGCGGTGAGGTCGCGCAGGTCGTGCTCGAAGGTCGTCTCCGCCCCGATGCTCCGCTCCGAGCGCTCGGGCTGGACGGGCCGCGGGTCACGACCCCATGCGAGGTCGTGCAGGTGGGCGCCCGAGACCTTGCCGACGGCCGTCTGCAGGGACGCCACGTCGGTGTCGGCGAGCTCGGCGACCGTCCGGATGCCCCACTGCGCGAGGACGGCCTCCGTGCGCTCCCCCACGCCCCACAGCGCCCCGACCGGCAGGGTGCGCAGGAACGGCACCGTCGCCGCAGCGGGCACGAGCAGCATGCCGTCGGGCTTGGCGTGCGTGGACGCGAGCTTCGCGACGAACTTCGTCGTCGCGATCCCGACCGAGCACGTGATCCCGTGGTCCGCCTGGACCCGCCGCCGCAGCGCGGCGGCGATCCGCGTGGGCGGACCGAGACGGCGCCGGGCACCGCTGACGTCGAGGAACGCCTCGTCGACGCTCACCTGCTCCACGAGCGCGGTGATCTCGCCGAGCGCGGCCATGACCGACCGCGAGACCTCGTGGTAGCGCGCGTGGTCCGGCGGCACGACGACGGCCTGCGGGCACAGCCGGCGCGCGGTGGTCATGGGCATCGCCGAGTGGACGCCGAGCGCGCGCGCCTCGTAGGTGGCGGCGAGGACGACGCCCCGCTCGGCGCCGCCGACGATCACCGGTCGACCCACCAGCTGGGGACGCCGCGCGAGCTCGACCGAGGCGAAGAACGCGTCCATGTCGACGTGGAGGATCGAGCAACCGCTCTCGTCGTCCCCCCAGTCCCGGCGGACGACCGCGCGCGGGCCCCGGCTCATCGCGTGCTCACCGAGCCCGCGGACCGGACGGCCGGGCCGTCACGACGCCACCGTCCGCAGCCCGGGCAGCCGCACGAAGCCGGCGTCCGGGTCGACGAGCATCGCGACCTCGTCGCGGAAGTCCTCGGCGCACGCCACGAGCTCGTCGGCGCGGCGGGGGTCGACCTCGTCGAACCGCCCCGCGTCCACGGCGGCACGCACGCGCGCGCCGCTCGCGAAGTACACGGACCACGCGGCGAGCGCGGGCTCGGCGTCCGCGAGCTGCTCCCAGACCGTGCGGGCGCGCCCACGGCGCGGGGGGCGCGCACGGAGCGCGACGACCGCGGCCGCGGCCCGCAGCGCACCGAGGTGGGCGTGGACGAACCGCTCCCCCGCGTCCTGCGCGAGCGCCGCGGCGACGAGCTCCGCGTCGGCGCGGGCGAGCAGCCGCCGCACCTCGGCGGGAACCACGACCTGCGCCCTCGCGCCTGCTTCGTTCGACATCGCGCACCTCCTGCTCCACTATCGAACACCTGTTCGATCCTGTCAACGTGCCGGGTGCCCGCGGCCCGTACGGTGAGCACATGGCTCGCCGCACCTCCCGACGTCCTCCAGCGTCCTCCGCACCACCCACACCGCCCCGGCGACGAGGATCCGCACGCGGCGGTCCCGCGGCGTCCGACCTCCCGGACGAGCCGGTCGCGACCACGACGGGCACCGCCCGCGTCGAGCGCGACCCCGACCGCCCGTCCGCGGTCACCCTCTACGTCAACGGCGTCCCGAGCTCGTACCTCGACCTGGACGACCCGGGGATGCTCGCGTTCGAGTACATGCAGCAGATGGCCGCCGTCGTCGACGCGCTGCACCCCGGACCCGTACGGGCGCTGCACCTCGGGGCCGCGGGGTGCAGCCTGCCGCGCTGGGTGGAGCACACCCGCCCCGGCTCGACGCAGCTCGGGGTCGACCTCGACGCGCGCCTCCTCGAGCTCGTCCGCGCCTGGTTCGACCTGCCGCGCTCCCCGCGGCTGCGGCTGCGGCCCGACGACGCCCGGCACGCGGTCGAGGGGCTCTCCGACGCGTCGTTCGACGTCGCGGTCCGGGACGTCTTCCACGGCGACCGCACGCCCGACCACCTCGTGACCCGCGGCATGGCCGACGAGGTACGGCGCGTCCTGCGGCCGGGGGGCGTCTACCTGGTCAACTGCGCGGACCGGCCGCCGCTCGCCGCGGTGCGGCGCGAGCTCGCGACGCTCGTCGCCGCCTTCGGCGAGGACGCCTGGGACGACGGCCGCGTCGCGGCGATCGCCGAGCCGGCGCAGCTCAAGGGGCGCCGGTACGGCAACGTCGTCCTCGCTGCGGTCGCGCCGGGCGGCGGCGCACCCGGCCTCGCCGGCCCGGGGCTCGCACGCGCGGTGCGGTCGCTCGCCGTACCGGCGCGCGTCCTCGTGGGCGGCGAGCTGCGGACCTTCGTCGGCCCCGCGACGCCGCTCGTCGACCCCGCACCCGAGCGCCCTTCCCCCGAGGCTCCCGCGCCTGCGCGGTCGACACCCGACGCGCAGGCCGGCGAGCAGGCCGACCACCAGGCCGGTCGACGGGCCGATGAACGGGCCGCCGAACGGGCCGACGAACGGGCCGACGAACGGGCACGGCCGACGAGCGAGGGCTGACATGCCAGGAGCCGCGCCCCCGGGCGGGGACGCGGCTCCTGCGCTGCTGCTACGACCGGGCGACCCGACCGCAGGACGTCGTGGACGTCAGAGCGGGCGGACCTTCTCCGCCTGCGGGCCCTTCGGCCCCTGGGTGATCTCGAACTCGACCCGCTGCGCCTCGTCGAGCGTGCGGTACCCGTTCGACTCGATCGCCGAGTAGTGCACGAAGACGTCGGCACCGCCGCCGTCCTGCGCGATGAAGCCGTAGCCCTTCTCGGCGTTGAACCACTTCACAGAACCCTGCGCCATGCTGTTCCTCTGACCTTCTGTCCATCCGGGGACATCAGCAGGCGGACCCTTCGTCCACCCCCGTGCGCCGCAATGCCATGTCCCACGTCCTTCGCCGGCGCCCGGCCGTGTGCGGCCGGCAGGACCGACGCCGGACCACCCCGCCGGGCGGACCCACGTACCGGCCCTGCACCGGGTCGTGCGCAAGTACGTCACTGCAACGGGTCACAGTGTGGCATGGACCACGTCAGGTCCGCCACGGAGAACAGACCCTCTCGTGCCGATTTTTCGGCACATACTCCCCGACGGGAGCGAGCGCGCCGTCACTCCCCCGACTGCTGCGCGAGGAAGCGCTCGAACTCGGCTCCGAGCTCCTCGGCCGTGGGGATCGGTGCCGACTCGGCGAGCAGGCTCGTGCGCCCGACCGAACGGGCGAACGCGTCGTACTGCTCCTCGAGGGCCCGGACCACCGCCGCGACCTCCTCGGAGTCGCGCACCTGACGCTCGACCTCGGTCTTCGCGTCCTGGACCGCCTCCGCGAGGCCGCTCGTGGCGAGGTCGAGTCCCGTCACGCGCTGGACGTGCTCGAGCGCGACGACCGCCGCCGGCGGGTACGACGACTGGGCGAGGTAGTGGGGCACGTGCACGGTGTAGCCGACGGCGTCGTGGCCGGCGCGGCCGAGCCGCAGCTCGAGGAGCGCCGCGAGGCTCGCCGGGACCTTGACCGTCCCGAACCACGACGTGTGCTCACCGAGCAGCTCGGGGCGCGTCGCGTGCGCCGTCACGGAGAGCGGCCGCGTGTGCGGGATGCCCATCGGGATGCCGTGGAAGCCCACGACGAGCGAGACGCCCAGGCGCTCGACGACGTCGCGCACCGCGGCGACCACGCGCTCCCACTGGACGTCGGGCTCGGCGCCGTGCAGGAGCAGGAAGCCCGTGCCCTCGGCGTCGCGCACGTGGTCGACGACGAGGTACGGCTCGTCGTAGTCGGACCAGCGGTCCGTGCTGAAGGTCATCGTGGCCCGCTTCGAGCGGTAGTCGATGAGCTGGTCGGCGTCGAACGTCACCAGGCGGGTGACCTCACCGATCTCCAGCAGGTGGTCGACGGCCACCTCTCCCGCGCTGCCCGCGTCGACGAACCCCGCCACCGCGTGCAGCAGCACCGGCCCGGAGCCCGCCTCGGGCGGCGTGGGCCACAGGCGCGCCACGGCCTGCTCGTCGAGCTCGTAGATCCCGCGAGGGTCCAGCATGCATCCTCCTCGTCACGTCCTTCGCCCGTGCGCCGCCGGTGGCGCGCTGCGGGCCTGACGAGGTAACGCGACCCGGGCCGGGGATCATTCCCGGCCGGTCGGTGCCGGCGGTCAGCGACCGGGGAGCCGCACCACGGAGACGAAGAAGTCGTCGATCTGCCGCACCACGTCGATGAACCGGTCGAAGTCGACCGGCTTGGTGACGTAGGCGTTGGCGTGCAGCGAGTAGCTGCGCACCACGTCCTCCTCGGCCTCCGACGTCGTGAGCACCACGACGGGGATCTTGCGCAGCGCGTCGTCGGCCTTGAGCTCGGCCAGGACCTCCCGCCCGTCCATCCGGGGCAGGTTGAGGTCGAGGAGGATGAGGTCCGGCGTCGGCGCGCCCGCGTGCTCGCCCTCCTTGCGCAGGAACTGCAGCGCGCTCACGCCGTCGGACACCACCGAGAGGCGGTTGGTGACCTTGTGGTCCTCGAACGCCTCGCGCGTCATGAGCACGTCGCCCGGGTCGTCCTCCACCAGGAGGACGTCGATCGGCTTGCTGCCGTGGCTCATGCGGTGCTCTCCTCGTCGTCGGGGCGCGCGGGGGCCGGAGCGTCCGGACCGGCGCCGCCGGGGTCGGAGCGAGCGTAGCCGACCTGCGCCTGCACGTAGGCGTGGGCGAGCGTGAAGCGGATGGTCGTCCCGCCCTCGCGCGGCTCGATCCAGATGCGCCCGCCGTGGTACTCGACGATGCGCTTGCACAGCGCGAGGCCGATGCCCGTGCCCTCGTAGACGTCCTTGGCGTGCAGCCGCTGGAAGATGACGAACACGCGGTCGGCGTACTGCGGGTCGATGCCGATCCCGTTGTCCTCGACCGACAGCTCCCAGTGGGTGTCGCGCGCGAGCACGCCCACGTGCACGACGGGCGGCCGGTCGGGGTGACGGAACTTCAGCGCGTTGCCGACCAGGTTCGCGAGCAGCTGGTGCAGGAGCGCCTGCTCCCCCACGACGACGGGGAGGGGGTCGTGCGTGACGCGCGCCCCGGACTCCGCGATCTTCTCGGAGAAGTCCTCGAGCACGCCCCGGAGCTCGTGCTCGAGGTCGACGTCGACCCGCTCGGTGCCCGTCCGGCCGACGCGGGAGAACCCGAGCAGGTCCTGGATGAGGCGCTGCATGCGCTTCGCGCCGTCGACCGCGAAGTCGATGTACTGGTCGGCGCGGTCGTCGAGCTCGCCCCCGTAGCGCTTCTTGAGGAGCTGCGTGAAGCTCGCGACCTTGCGCAACGGCTCCTGGAGGTCGTGCGAGGCGACGTACGCGAACTGCTCCAGGTCCCGGTTCGAGCGCTCCAGCTCGCGCGCCTGCTCGGCGAGGAGCTCGTGCGAGCGCGCCGCGTCCTCGTGCGACGCCTTGATCTCCGCGACCTGGTTCACGAGCTCGACGCGCATGTGCTCGACGTCCTGCGCGAGGTCCGCGATCTCGGCGGGCCCGGACGTGACGACCGGCTCGTCGAGGCTCCCGGAGCTCACGAGCCGCACGCGGTGCGCGAGCTCCGCCATCGGCTCGGTCACCCAGCGCTTGAGGCAGACCCACAGGATGATGCCCACCGCGAGCGCCGAGCCGACGAGGACGAGCACGCTCCCGAACAGGGCGCGGCTCCACCGGTCGAGCGCGTCGAGACGCTCGACGCGCTCGGCGCGGAGCGCGTCGTCGTAGCGCGCGGTGTCCGCGCGCGCCGCCCCGAAGAGCTCGCTCCCGCGCGCCTGGTCGACGGCGCGGACCCGCCCCGGGCCGTCCTGCTCGGTCGTCGCGATCGCCCGCTCGGCGTACTCGGAGACCCAGGCGCGCACGGAGGACTCGGCCTGCGCCCGTGCGGCGGCGAGCTCGTCGTCGAGGTCGAGGCGGTCGACCGGCCCGGCGTCCGGGACGACGCCGGCGGCGTCGACCTCCACGGCGCGCGTGTAGGCCTCGAGCGCCGTGTCGTCGCCCGTGGCGACGTACGCGCGCACGGCGACCTCGGCGTCGAGCAGGCCCACGTACGCGCCGTCCGCCTGCGTGACGGCGTCGAAGAAGGGCCCCGTCACGTCCGTCTGGATCGTCAGGACGCGCGAGAGGGCGATCGCGGACGTCGCGAGGACACCCAGGAGGATCACGCCGGCGACGACGAGCGCCCAGCCGAGCCGCCGCCGCAGCGTCGGGGCACGACGCTCGCCCGCGCGCCTGCGGTCTCCTGCCGCGCTCACCGGGACCACTCGTCGGAGTCCGCGAGGGTCGCCGACCGCTCGCCCGGGGAGGTGCCGTCGCCGCCCCACCCGAGGACGAGGAGGGCCGCGTCGTCGGCGAGCGGGCCGCCGTGGAGGTCGCGCACGCGACGGAAGACCCGCTCGACGACGCCCTCGACGCCCTGCTCCAGGGCGCTGTCCACGGCGCGGCGCAGGCCGTCGACGCCGACGCGCTCGGGGCGGGTGCGCGCGTCGCCCGTCCCGGCGCCCGCGACGGTCGCCTCGACGAGGCCGTCGGTGTAGAGCATGAGCGCCCAGCGCTCGCCGAGCTCGACCGGCTGCGACGTCCACCCGCCCGCGACCGGGATCCCCAGGGCGCGGCCGCGGGCGGTCGGCGTGATCTCCGACGCCGTGTCGCGCAGGAGCAGCGGCGCGAGGTGTCCCGCCAGGTACACCTCCGCGCTGCGACGGTCCGCGGAGACGACGACCTGGCACAGCGTGACGAACACCTCCGACCGCGCGCGCTCGGGCACGAGCACGCGCTCGAGCAGCGGCAGGATCGCCTCCGGCTGGGTGTCGCTGAGGACGATGGTGCGCCATGCCGTGCGCAGCGTCGCACCGAGCGCGGCCTCGTCCGGGCCGTGCCCTGCGACGTCCCCGATGACGCACAGGACGGTCCCGTCCGGGCGTTCGACCGCGTCGAAGAAGTCGCCGCCGAGCAGGCCGTTGCCGCCGGGCACGTAGCCCACCATGATGTCGAGCCGGTCGTCCTGCACGAGCGGGGTCGGCAGGAGCGCGCGCTCGAGGCGCGCCGTCTCGGCTGCGCGGACCTCGCTGCGGTACAGCGCGCGCTGCTGCTCGACGGACATGCGCCGCTGGATCGCGTAGCGCACCGACCGCCCGAGCAGGTCGCCGTCGACCTCGCCCTTGACGAGGTAGTCGTCGGCGCCCGCGGCGACCGCCTGCACCCCGAGGTCGATGCCCGAGTGGCCGGTCAGGACGACGAGCGCCGGCGGCCGCGACCCGGCACGCACGCGCTCGACGGCGGACAGGCCCACCGAGTCGGGCAGGCCCAGGTCCAGCAGGACGCAGTCGACGTCGTGGGACACGACCATCTCGAGGGCGGCGTCCAGGGTCGTCGCACGATGCAGCTCGACCTTGAGGTCGCCGTCCGCCAGCAGCTCCTCGACGAGGACCGCGTCGCCGTCGTCGTCCTCCACGAGCAGGATCCGGAGCTCGTCGGTCGGGGCGAGCACGGCGCGCCCGGAGAGCGCCTGGTCCGGTCCGGCGGCGTCGTCGCCCCGTGCGGAGGGTCGGCCCGGGGCTCGATGCTCGCTCCCGGTCACGACGCCCGCTCCCCTCTGGTCGCCATGGGCCACGATCCTAGCCGCAGGCGCGCGTCCGGCCCGGTCGGTGCACCGGGACGCGCCGGGCGGCGGCCCCCGGGAGGGCGGTCGTACGCCATAATGGACGGCCGCGCGGGCGGCGCGCCGCAGGTCGAGGAAGGGACAGCGTGGGACGCAACGACGAGCTCCGGCTCGAGCAGGAGGTCGTGGACACCCTCTACGCGCGCCTCGACGAGCTGCGGGCGGCCGCCCGAGCACGCCTCGACGAGGTCCGGCGGTCCGGCCCGTCGGGCTCGCCGCAGAACCGCAGCGAGCGGGACGCGTTCGCGACGCTGTACGAGGACCGCGTCGCGCAGCTCGACGCCGTCGAGGACCGGCTCGCGTTCGGCCGGCTCGACCTCGACGACGGCACCCTGCGCTACGTCGGGCGCATCGGCCTCACCGACGCCGAGCACTCGAGCCTCCTCACGGACTGGCGCGCGCCCGCCGCCCAGGCGTTCTACCGCGCGACGGCGGCCCACCCGGACGGCGTCGTGCGCCGGCGGCACCTCGTGACGCGCGGTCGTGCCGTGACGGGGCTCGAGGACGAGCTCCTCGACCTCGACGCGCCGGAGGCCGTGACCGGCACGACGCTCTCGGGCGAGGGCGCGCTCCTCGCCGCGATGGCCGCGGGCCGCACGGGACGCATGGGCGACATCGTCGCCACCATCCAGTCGGAGCAGGACGCGATCATCCGCTCCGAGCTCGCGGGGGCGCTCGTCGTCCAGGGCGGACCGGGCACGGGCAAGACGGCGGTCGCGCTGCACCGCGCGGCCTACCTGCTGTACGCGCACCGGCGGCTGCTGGAGCGCTCGGGCGTGCTGCTCGTGGGCCCGAGCCTCTCCTTCTTGCGCTACATCGACCAGGTGCTGCCGTCGCTCGGCGAGACCGGCGTCGTGAGCACCACGATCGCCGACCTCCTGCCGGGCGTCGTCGCCGACGGCGAGGAGGACCCGCGCGTCGCGCGCGTCAAGGGCCGGGCGGTCATGGCCCGGGCGGTACGTCGCGCGGTGCGCGCGCGCGAGCGCGTGCCCGCGGCCGACGTGCCGGTCCGGCTCGACGGCCACGACCTCGTCATCCGCCGCCGCGACGTGCGCGACGCCATCGCGAAGGCGCGGCGCACCCACAAGCCGCACAACCTCGCGCGCGTCACGTTCGTCCGCGAGATGCTCTCGCGCCTCGTCGAGCAGTACGGGCGCCAGCTCGGCGAGCCGCTCGTGGGCGAGGACCGCGCGCTCGCGCTGGAAGACCTGCGCTCCCACCGCGACGTGCGCGTCGCGCTCAACCTGGCCTGGCTGCCGCTCACGCCCGAGCGCCTCGTCGAGGACCTGTGGACCAAGCCCCACCGGCTCGCCGAGGCCGCGCCCGAGCTCTCGCCCGAGGACCGGAGGCTGCTCGAGCGACCGAAGGGTGCGCCCTGGACGCCCGCGGACGTCCCGCTGCTCGACGAGGCGGCGGAGCTGCTCGGCGAGGACGACCAGGCGGAACGGGCCGAGGCCGCCGCGCGCGCGGCGCAGCGCGCGCAGGACCTCGAGTACGCGCGGCAGGTGCTCGAGTCGTCCGGTGCGGGCGGCGGTATCGTCGGGGCCGACGTCCTCGCCGAGCGGTTCGCCGCGAGCGGCCCGCGCCTGACCACCGCCGAGCGCGCCGCGCAGGACCGCACGTGGACCTACGGCCACGTGGTGGTCGACGAGGCCCAGGAGCTGTCCGCCATGGCGTGGCGCATGCTCGTGCGCCGGTGCCCGACGCGGTCGTTCACGGTGGTGGGCGACGTCGCCCAGACGTCGTCGCTCGCGGGCGCACGGTCGTGGAAGGGCATGCTCGACCCGGTCTTCCGCGACGCGTGGCGGCTCGCGGAGCTCACCGTCAACTACCGCACCCCGGCCTCCGTCGCGGACGCGGCCCGACGCGCGGCCGTCGCGGCCGGCCTCCCGGTCTCGCCGCTGACGTCCGCGCGCGACGTGGAGGACGCCCTGCGCGTGGTCTCGGTGGCACCGGGCGCGCTCGAGGCACGGGTGCGAGCGGAGGCCGAGGCAGCGCGCGCGGAGTTCGTCGCCGCGGAGTCCGGCCGGGTCGCCGTCGTCGCGGCCGCGCCCGCGGTCCCCGCCCTGCGGGCCGCGCTCGGGCTCGCCGACGCGGGCGGGGAGGACCCGGTCGTCGTGCTCGACCCGGTGCAGGTCAAGGGCCTGGAGTTCGACGCCGTCGTGCTCGTCGAGCCCGCCGAGGTCGCGACCGGGCCGTCGGGTGCGTCCGACCTGTACGTCGCCATGACGCGACCGACGCAGCGCCTCGTCGTCGTGCACGCGCTCCCGCTGCCCGCCGGCATCGCGCCCGCGCCGTCCGACGACGCACGAGTCGCCGCACGGGGCGCCGCACCGGGGGCCGAGGCCTGACGGAGGTCCCGTCCGGGCGCGGGTTCACCTCGTCCCGAGGGTCAAGACCCGTTTGGTCCGGACCGCGGACCGGGCGCACCATGGGGGCGTGCTACGCGCCCTCCTCCTCGAAAACCTGCACCCCCTCGCCGCCTCGAACCTCGAGGCCGCGGGCATCGACGTCACCGTCCGCACCGGGGCCCTCGACGAGTCCGAGCTGATCGAGGCGCTCGACGGCGTCCACCTGCTCGGCATCCGGTCCAAGACGAACGTCACGGCGAACGTGCTCGAGAACGCCCCCGACCTGGTGGCGCTCGGCGCGTTCTGCATCGGCACGAACCAGATCGACCTGCGCTCCGCCGCGACGCAGGGCGTCGCCGTGTTCAACGCGCCGTTCCAGAACACGCGCTCCGTCGTCGAGCTCGCGCTCGCGGAGATCATCGCGCTCACACGCCGCCTCACCGAGCGCGACCGCGCGCTGCACGAGGGTCGCTGGGACAAGTCGGCGGAGGGTGCGCACGAGGTCCGCGGCCGCACGCTCGGCATCGTCGGCTACGGCAACATCGGCACGCAGCTCTCGGTCGTCGCCGAGAACCTCGGCATGTCGGTCGTCTTCTACGACACGGCGGAGAAGCTCGCGCTCGGCAACGCGCGCCGCATGGACACGCTCGACGAGCTGCTCGAGCAGGCCGACGTCGTCACGCTCCACGTCGACGGGCGTCAGGGCAACGCCGGGCTGTTCGGCGCCAAGCAGTTCGCCCGCATGCGCCAGGGCTCGATCTTCCTCAACCTGTCGCGCGGGTTCGTCGTGGACTACGGCGCACTGCGCGAGGCGATCGTCGAGGGCCGCGTGGCCGGCGCGGCGGTCGACGTCTTCCCGCACGAGCCCAAGCGCAAGGGCGACGCGTTCGACTCCGAGCTGCGCGGCCTGCCGAACGTCATCCTCACGCCGCACATCGGCGGCTCGACGGAGGAGGCGCAGGAGGCGATCGGGCAGTTCGTGTCCGCCAAGCTGCGCGACTACCTCACCACCGGCTCGACGACGCTCAGCGTCAACGTGCCCAACCTCGCGCTCGAGCAGACGACGGGCATCACGCGCATCACGCACCTGCACCGCAACACCCCCGGCGTCCTCGCCGCCGTCAACGCGACCCTCGCCGAGCACGGGACGAACATCGAGGGCCAGCTCCTCGCCACGCGCGGCGAGATCGGCTACGTCGTCACCGACGTCGGCTCGCGCGTGGAGCCGGCCGTCATCGAGGCGCTGGCCGCGATGGAGCAGACGATCGCCCTGCGCATCCTCGACTGACACAGCCCGGAAGACCTTCGCCGCGCGCGGTCCGTCCGCACGCGGCGAAGGTCCCCGGTGGCCGTGACCTTCGCCGCTGAGCGCCTCTCGCGCGCCGGTGCCACGATGAGGCATGACCGGATACATGCACGACGGGCCGCAGATCCTCGACGCCGACGCGTCGTGGGACCTCGTGGAGGGGACCCACGTCGCACGCCTCGCCGTGAGCGTGCGGGGCGAGCCGGACATCTACCCCGTCACCGTGCTGGTGCACGAGCGCACGCTCGGGTTCCGCACCGTGCCGGGGACCAAGCTCGCGACGCTCGCGACCAACGAGCGGGTCGCGCTCGAGTGGGACCACGTCGACGACGACGGCGCGTGGAGCGTGGTCGTGCGCGGGACCGCCCACCGGAGCCGGACCGAGCACGAGGTGGAGGCCGTCCAGGACGGCGCGGACCCGCTCGTCCCCACCGTCGACGTCCCGACCGAGGAGTGGGTCGTGGTCGAGGCCCGCGAGATCACTGGACGGCGCTTCGCGCGCGCGGAGCCGTAAGGCCGCGCGTGGCCGGACGCGCGACGTCCGGCCGCCCCGCGAGGGACGACCGGACGTGGGGCTCGGGCTCAGCCGGACTTGCGGCGGAACGTGCGCTGGACCGGGCCGACGGTCTCGGAGCCGTGCACGGAGCCCGTGTTCGACTCGCCGTCCGCCGTGCGGTGGCGTGCGGCGTTCTTCCGGTCGAGCGCCTCCCGGAACTTCGCCTTGGCCTCCTCGGTCGGTGCGGTCTCTGCAGCGGGTCGCTGCTGGTCGGACGCCATGGCGGTCTCCTCGTCGACGGGGAACTCGGTGGGGGCACTGCGTTCGGCCCGACGCGTCGGGCACCCCGTCAGCCTCCCCCACCGCGCCGCCCGACGCCACCTGATTTGTCCGCTCGGCCCACCGGCTCGGTCCGTGCGCGGGCTGCCTCCGCCACCGCGCCGCACGAGCCGTCGGGTAGCGTCGGGGCGTGTCGCCCGACCCCACGCCGCAGCCCGCCCCTGCCCGCACCGACGACGCCGACGACGCCGGCCGCCCTGCGCCGGCACCGGCCGTGCTCCCGCACCGCGCGCTCGGCCGCAGCGGCCTGCGCCTGCCCGAGATCGCACTCGGCCTCTGGCAGAACTTCGGGGTCGCCGACCCGTTCTCGACGCAGCGCGAGATCGTCCTGCACGCCGTCGACCGTGGCGTGACGCACCTCGACCTCGCCAACAACTACGGGCCGCCCGGGGGCGCCGCGGAGGAGTCGTTGGGTCGGCTGCTCGCGCGCGAGCTGCGCCCCGTGCGCGACGAGCTCGTCGTGACGACCAAGGCGGGATACCGCATGGGTCCCGGCCCGTACGGCGAGGGGGGCTCCCGGAAGTACCTGCTCTCGTCACTCGACGCGTCACTGCGCCGGCTCGGCCTCGACCACGTCGACATCTTCTACTCGCACCGCTACGACCCGTCGACCCCGCTCGAGGAGACCATCGGCGCGCTGGCGACGGCCGTGCGGTCGGGGCGCGCCCGCTACGCCGGGATCTCGTCGTACTCCGCCCGGCGCACCCGCGAGGCCCTGCGGGTCGCGGGCGACGTCGGGGTCGAGCTCGTCGTCACCCAGGTCTCCTACTCGATGCTCAACCGGTGGGTCGAGGCGCCCGACCCGCACGACGAGGCGGGGGCCGGCGTGCTCGACGTCGCGGGTGCGGAAGGGCTCGGCGTCGTCGCGTTCTCCCCGCTCGCCCAGGGCATGCTCACGGACCGCTACCTCCACGGGGTCCCGGAGGGGTCGCGCGCGGCGCGCGGAGGTCCGCTGCGCCCGGCGTTCCTCTCCGAGGAGAACCTCGACCGCGTGCGCCACCTGGACGAGCTCGCGCGCGCCCACGGGCGCACCCTCGCGTCCACGGCGATCCGCTGGGCGCTGCGCGACGAGCGCGTGACGTCGGTCCTGCTGGGCGCGAGCTCGACCCGGCAGCTCGACGAGAACCTCGCGGCCCTCGACGCCCCCGACCTCTCCCCGGAGGAGCTCGCGGCCGTCGACGCCCTCCCCGTGGACACGGGCATCAACATCTGGGCGTCGCGCTCGAGCGACCTGTAGCACGCGTGCCGCGTGCGCCCGCCTGCCGCGTGCGCCCGTCTGCCCAGCGCGGCGTCGCGGGGTCCGCGTCGGGGCGCCTCGACGACCCGAGGCGCGAGCCCCGGGGCGGGTGGCGCGGACACGGGGCGCGGGCAGGAGGCGCGGTACGCCGTCCGGCTGTCAGGCCTGGGGTGCCGCCTCACGCTCGGTAGCGCCGTCGTCGGTGGCCTCGGCCGCCGCACGCCCGGCCGCCGCCTCGCGTTCCTCCCGGTCCACGCGCAGCGACGTGATGGCGCTCTCGAAGTCCTCGAGCGAGTCGAACGCCTGGTAGACGCTCGCGAAGCGGAGGTAGGCGACCTCGTCGAGCTCACGCAGCGGTCCGAGGATCGCGAGGCCGATCTCGTAGGCGTCGAGCTCGGCGCTGCCGCTCGCGCGGATCGTCTCCTCGACACGCTGCGCGAGGACGGCGAGGTCGTCCTCGTTGACCGGCCGCCCCTGACAGGCCTTGCGGACGCCGTTGACGATCTTCTCGCGCGAGAAGGGCTCCGTCACGCCGGACCGCTTGACCACGGACAGGCTCGCGGTCTCGATGGTGGTGAAGCGGCGGTTGCACTCGGGGCACTGACGCCGACGCCGGATCGAGGCGCCGTCGTCGGACGTGCGGGAGTCGACGACGCGGGAGTCCGCGTGACGGCAGAACGGGCAGTGCATGGCGGGCTCCTCCGCGGGTCGCGCCGACGGGTCGGCGCGACGAACGTATGCCGTCCCGGGCGGACGGTGCAACACGCCGGACGCCCCGCCCGACCACGGACAGCAGAACGGGGGCGGTCGTGGTCGACCGCCCCCGTCGGGACGCCCCCGTCCCCATCTCGCGCGCGACTCGCCTCGCGCGCGGCGACGTGCACAGGAGTCGCGGTGGTCCGCGCACCCCTCGCCTCGTCCGCCCAGCCCCCCAGCCGGCGTGTGAGGTGACACTAACTTAGGCAGACCTAACGGCTGGGCGCAACCCTCCGCCGGGCCCGATCGCCCGTCCGCGCCGTGCGCTACGTCACACCGCGAGGGCTCGCGCGCCGTGCCCCGTCACCGCTCGGCGACGGGAAGGAGGATCGCCTGACCGGCCTCCACACCGGACGACGACAGGCCGTTCAGCTCCACGAGCCCGCTGACCACCTCGCGCAGGTCTTCACCGGGGTTCGCGACGCCCTGCGCGAGCTCCCACAGCGTCTCCCCCGAGCTCACGACGTGGACGCGCACCTCGACCGGCTCGCCCGGCCCGCCGGCGACCGCCAGGCCGACGCGCGCGGCGAGCACGAGCACGACCGCCACGAGCAGGACGAGAACCACCCGACCGCGTCGCGTGATGCGCAGCGGAGCCTCCGCCCGCGCACCCCGCGCCGATCCGCCACGCGCGAACCCGGTCGGCGTCGCCATCGCCATCGTCTCCATGTCCCCTCCGTCCCGGCCCGCGGGCCCGATCGCCTTCCCCGGTCGATCGGACCCGCGCACCCGTCTCGCTCCCGCCCGACCGCTGCGGTCGAACACCTGTACGTAGAACATCTGTACGAAGGTCTATCACGAACGACCGACAGAGTCGAGACATGCTCGAACAGGTGTTTGATTCGTGTCGCATCCTCCCCTAACCTGGGGTCAGGTCGGTTCGCCGGACATGTCCGCTCGGACCCGGAGAGGCGACCGAGGTCCCGGGGTGCACGCCCCGGGAGGGGAAGCCGCAGGCCCGGCCGGGGCCGGTGGCACGCGACGGACGAGGGCGGAGCGACCATGGCGGGACGAGGCACGGACAGGGCACGGGGGCTCGCCGAGGTGCGCGAGCTGCCGGACGGGTCGGCAGGGGGTGACGGGCTCACCCCGCGCCAGCGGCTCGTGCTCGAGACCATCCGCGCGTGCGTCGAGCAGCGCGGCTACCCGCCGAGCATGCGCGAGATCGGCGAGGCCGTCGGGCTCACCAGCCCGTCCTCCGTCAAGCACCAGCTCACGACGCTCGAGCGCAAGGGCTTCCTGCGCCGCGACCCGAACCGCCCGCGCGCGATCGAGGTCGTCCAGCCCGACGACTCTCGCCGTGCCACCCCCCTCGCGCCCGCCGGGGCAGCACCCGAGCCCACGTACGACGAGGCCCACCCCGCGCCGTCGTACGTCCCCGTCGTGGGCCGCATCGCCGCCGGTGGTCCCATCCTCGCGGAGCAGGTCGTGGAGGACGTCTTCCCGCTCCCGCGCCAGCTCGTCGGCGAGGGCGAGCTCTTCCTCCTGCGCGTGCAGGGCGACTCGATGATCGACGCGGCGATCTGCGACGGCGACTGGGTCGTCGTGCGCCGTCAGCCGGTCGCGGAGAACGGCGAGATCGTGGCCGCCATGATCGACGGCGAGGCGACCGTCAAGAGCCTGCGACGCGCGGACGGCCACGTGTGGCTGATGCCGCACAACGCCGCGTACGAGCCGATCCCCGGGGACGACGCCCAGGTGCTGGGGCGCGTCGTCTCCGTCCTGCGCAGCCTCTGAACCGTCCCCGCGCAGTCTGCGCGCGAACCGCGAGCAGGGTCCGGACAGCACGAGAGCCGGGTGGTCCCTCGACCACCCGGCTCTCGTCGTGCAGGGCCCGCCGGGCCCGCGGGCTCAGAGCCCGAAGCGCCGCGCGACCGCGCGCAGCGACTCCGCGGACGAGCGCAGGCCCGCCAGCTCGTCGTCCGCCAGCGGGACCTCGACACGCTCCGTGGCTCCACGACGGTCGACGAGCGTCGGGAGCGAGAGGCACACGTCCTCGAGCCCGTAGATGCCGTCGAGGAGGGTGGACACGGGGAGCACCCGGTGCTCGTCGGCGAGCACCGCCTCGATGATCCGGGTGCCCGCGAGCCCGACGGCGTAGTTCGTCGCGCCCTTGCCCTCGATGATCCGGTAGGCCGACTGCACGACCTCGCGCGCGATCTCGTCGCGCACGTCGCCCGTGAGCGGCCCCCGGCCGCCGATGCCCTGCCACTCGAGCAGCGGTGCGCCGCCGATCGTCGCGGAGCTCCAGAGCGGGATCTCGCTGTCGCCGTGCTCCCCGGCGATGTATGCGTGCACGTTCTGCACCGCGACGCCGCAGTGCTGCGCGACGAGGAACCGCAGCCGCGAGGAGTCGAGCACGGTGCCGCTGCCGAAGAGCTGCGTCGGGGGCAGCCCCGAGAACTTGAGCGCCGCGTACGTGACGATGTCGACGGGGTTGGTCACCATGACGTAGACGGCGTCCGGAGCGACCTCCACGAGGCCCGGGAGGATCGTCCGCATGAGACCGATCGTGCCCTCGGCGAGGTCGAGACGCGTCTGGCCCGGCTTCTGCTTGGCGCCGGCCGTCACCACGACCACGTCGGCCCCCGCGCACACCGCGACGTCGTCGGACCCCTCGACGCGCGCCATGGGCATGAACTGGATGCCGTGCTGGAGGTCGAGGACCTCGGCCTCGACCTTCGCGCGGTTGACGTCGAGGAGCGCCACCGTGCGCGCCGCGCCGCGCATGAGCGCGGCGTACGCCAGCGTCGAACCGACGGCCCCGGCACCGACGATCGCGAGCTTCGTGGTCCGCGCTCCCCCTCCCGGACCGCCCGTGGTCGCGTCGCCGGTGCCCTGCGGTGACGTGCTCGTCATGTCGCCTCCGTGAAGTCGCTGGAATGGGCTCAGCCTAGGGCGGCGAGGCGACGGAGCGCAGCGGTGGCCACGTCGCGGTCGGTCGTCTGCCAGAACCCCGGCATGGACCGCGTGAGGAACGACCCGTAGCGCGCCGTCACGAGCCGCGGGTCCAGGACCGCGACGACGCCGCGGTCGGCCGTGGACCGGACGAGCCGTCCGGCGCCCTGCGCGAGCAGGAGGGCCGCGTGCGTCGCGGAGACCTGCATGAACCCGTTGCCGCCCGCGGCCTCGACCGCGCGAGCGCGGGCCGACTTCACCGGGTCGTCCGGGCGCGGGAACGGGATGCGGTCGATGAGCACGAGCTGGCACGACGGCCCGGGCACGTCCACGCCCTGCCACAGCGACAGCGTGCCGAACAGGCACGTCGCCGGGTCCTCCGCGAACTCCCGGACGAGCGTCGGCAGCTGGTCGTCGCCCTGGCACAGGATCGGCACGTCCAGCCGCTCGCGCATCGCCTCCGCCGCGGCCACCGCGGCGCGCCGCGAGGAGAACAGGCCGAGGGTTCGACCGCCTGCCGCCTCGACGAGCGCCGCGATCTCGTCGAGCTGGTGCTCCGTGGACGCCTCCCGGCCGGGCGTCGGCAGACGCTTCGCGACGTAGAGGATGCCCTGGCGCGGGTAGTCGAACGGGCTCCCGACGTCGAGCCCGCGCCACCGCGGCGCGTCTCCGTCGGCCGCGTCCGCGGCGCCGCCCGCCGCCCCGGGGCCGAGCCCGAACGTGCGCGCGACGGCGTCGAAGCTCCCGCCGAGCGCGAGCGTCGCGGACGTGAAGACGCCGGTGCGCTCCGTGAGCAGGTGGGTGCGGATGAGGCCCGCCACGCCGAGCGGGGCGGCGTGCAGGCGGCTCGCGCCGTCGCCGAAACGGTCGCCGGACCAGCCGCCCTCCCCGGGCCGCGAGCACCACAGCACGTCGTGGCCCGTGGGGTCGGCCGCCATGCGCTCCGCGACCTCGAAGAGCTGCAGCATCGTCGACTGCGCCATCTTCAACCCCGTGTCCGGCTGGGCCGGCTTCGTGACGCCGGTCTCGGGCTTGAGCGTCGAGAGCACCTCGCGCGCCGCGTCCCGCACCGCCGCGACCGCCGACCGCGCGGCGTCCGGCAGGCCGTCGGGGAAGCGCTCGGCGGGCAACGACCCGACGACCGTGCCGAACGCGGCGGAGGCGGCGTCGAGCGCGTCCGTCGTGACCCCGCCGTGGCGGCGCGCGAGGCGCGCCGCGCTCTCGATCGCCGGGACCGAGAGATCGACCGTCGCGGCCGCCGTGACACGGTCCGCGAGCTCGTGCGCCTCGTCGACGACGAGCACGTCGTGCTCGGGCAGCACCCCGGGTGACCCCATGGCCGCGATGCCGAGCATCGCGTGGTTCGTCACGACGACGTCCGCCTCGCGCGCCGTGGCGCGCGCCCGCTCCGGGAAGCACTCGGCCAGCAGGGGGCAGCGCTGGCCCAGGCACTCGAGCGCCGTGACGGAGACCTGCCGCCACGCCTTGTCGCTCACGCCGGGGACGAGGTCGTCGCGGTCGCCCGTGGGCGTCTCGTCGGCCCACTCGCGCAGGCGCACGACCTGCTCGCCGAGGGCCGCCATGCTCGTCCCGCCGCGCGCCGCGGGGTGGTCGGCAGCGCCCGCCGCCTCGCCGGGGAGGTCGAAGAGCGTGGGCTCGTCCGCGGGGTAGCCGCCCGCGATCTTGTGCACGCACAGGTAGTTGTGCCAACCCTTGAGCAGCGCGATCGACGCGGGCCGCGGGAGGCGGTCCGCGACGGCGTCCGCCACGAGCGGGAGGTCCCGCGTGATGACCTGGCGCTGGAGGGCGAGGGTCGCCGTCGAGACGACGACGCGCTCGTCGGTCGCGACCGCGTGGCGCACCGCCGGGACGAGGTAGCCGAGCGACTTGCCCGTCCCGGTCCCGGCCTGGACGACGAGGTGCTCGGAGCCCTCGATGGCGTCCGTGACGGCCCGCGCCATGGTCCGCTGGCCGTCGCGCCGCGCGCCGCCCAGTCGCGTGACCGCGAGGTCGAGGAGCTCCTCGACGGCGGGCACGTCGCCTGACGCCGACGCAGCCGCGTCCGCCCCGGCCCGGCCCGTCGCCTCCGTGTCCGGACGGTCGGGCACGGGTGCGGTTCGGGTGGAGGGGGGCACGCGACGAGTCTACGGTCGGGCGCCCACGCCGCGGGCGAGGGCTGTGGACGCGGCGGAGACGGGAGACCCCGCGCGGCGCAGGCCGCACGGGGTCGTCCACGAGGTCGGACGGCGGGCCCGCACGAGGTCGGGCCGCTCGGTCCGCCGGCAGTCCCGGCGGGAGGAGCTCAGCTCGCCGCGGACGCTCCGACGAGCTCCGTCGCGAGCGCCTGGGCGACGCGACCGCGCAGGAGCGTGCCCTCGGGCGTGTGCTCCTCGTGGTCGATCTCGCCCTCGGTGTGCACGCGGTGCACGAGGTCGCCCCGGTGGTACGGCACGACGACGTCGATCTCCACGTCCGGGCGCGGCAGCTCGTGGGCGATGAGCTCGCGCAGGTGCTCGATCCCCTCGCCGGTGTACGCCGACACCACGACCGTGCGGCGCTCGCGCAGCCGGATGCGCGCGATCGTCTCCGGGTCGGCGAGGTCCGCCTTGTTGAGCACGATCACCTCGGGCACGTTCTCCACGCCCGGGATGTCGGCCAGGACGTGGCGCACCGCCGCGATCTGTCCCTCCGGGTCCGGGTGCGAGGCGTCCACCACGTGCAGCAGCAGGTCGGCGTCGCCGACCTCCTCGAGCGTCGAGCGGAACGCCTCGACGAGCTGGTGCGGCAGCGCCCGCACGAACCCGACGGTGTCGGCGAGCGTGTAGACCCGGCCGTCCTCGGTGCGCGTGCGGCGCACCGTGGGGTCGAGCGTCGCGAACAGCGCGTTCTCGACGAGCACGCCCGCGCCGGTGATGGCGTTGAGGAGGCTCGACTTGCCCGCGTTCGTGTAGCCCACGATCGCGACGGACGGGACGGCGTGCCGCTTGCGCGACGCGCGCTTGGTCTCCCGACCCGGGGCCATCGCCTGGATCTCGCGGCGCAGCTTGGCCATCCGGTTGCGGATGCGTCGCCGGTCCAGCTCGATCTTCGTCTCACCGGGACCGCGCGACCCCATGCCCGCGCCGGCGCCGCCGACCTGGCCACCGGCCTGACGCGACATCGACTCGCCCCAGCCGCGCAGGCGTGGCAGGAGGTACTCGAGCTGGGCGAGCTCGACCTGGGCCTTGCCCTCCCGCGACTTGGCGTGCTGGGCGAAGATGTCGAGGATCAGCGCGGTCCGGTCGATCACCTTGACCTTGACGATGTCCTCGAGCGCGCGCCGCTGGGAGGGCGCGAGCTCGCCGTCGATCACGACCGTGTCCGCCCCGCTGGTGGCGACGACGTCCGCGAGCTGCGCGGCCTTGCCGGAGCCCAGGTACGTGCCCGGGTCGGGCTTCGCACGGCGCTGGATCACGCCGTCGAGCACCTGGGAGCCCGCGGTCTCCGCGAGGGCGGCGAGCTCGCGCAGCGAGATCTCGGCCTCCTCGGCAGACGTGGGCGCGCCGTCCTCGCGCGGGTCGGAGCCGGGGCTCCACAGCCCGACGAGCACGACCTTCTCGAGGCGCAGCTGCCGGTACTCGACCTCGGTGACGTCCTCGAGCTCGGTCGACAGGCCGACCACGCGGCGCAGCGCGCTGCGCTCCTCGAGCTCGAGCTGCTCGCCGTCGTGCTCCGCATGGACCGTGCCGCCCTCGGCGCGTGCCGTCCCGGCCCGAGCGAGCACCCGCGCCACGACGTCGCTCGCGATGTCCCGCGTCGCGCCGGTCGGCTCGTCCTGAGCCGAGGTGGGGTTCGGAGTGTTCGCAGGGGTTGGGCTCATGTGCCGCCTTCCGTCGGTGGTGGGCGCTCGTGCGCCCGGGTGTGACAACAAGCGTGGCACGCGAAATCGTCCCGAGGCCAGCGGTTAAGCGCACGACGAGCGGTCCGGCGCCCGCTGCGGCGAGCGCGCCCGCGTAGGATCGGCCGACGTGACCGAGGACCAGGACCCCGCCGTCGACCCCGCGCCGGACCACTACTTCACCGCGCAGCCCGCGTCCGCCGCCGAGCGCCGCACGATCTCGGTGCGGCTCGCCGGCCGCGACGTGGAGGTCGAGGTCGCCTCGGGCGTCTTCTCCCCCGGCCGCCTGGACCTCGGCACGCAGGTGCTGCTGCGCACCACGCCGCCGCTCGACGACGTCCTCGCGGCCCGGCCCGACGACGGCCCCGCCCACGTCCTCGACCTCGGCTGCGGCTGGGGTCCGGTGGCCCTGACGATGGCCCTCGAGGCGCCGGACGCGACCGTGTGGGCGGTCGACGTCAACGAGCGCGCGCTCGACCTCGTGCGTCGCAACGCGCAGCGCCTCGGTCTGGACAACGTCCGCGCCGTCTTCCCGGACGAGGTGCCCGACGACGTCCGGCTCGCCGCGCTGTGGTCGAACCCGCCGATCCGGGTCGGCAAGGACGTCCTGCACGGCATGCTGCTGCACTGGCTGCCGCGGCTCGCGCCGGGTGCGAGCGCGCACCTCGTGGTCCAGCGCAACCTGGGCTCGGACTCGCTCCAGCGCTGGCTCGCCGAGGCGCTGCCCCCGCTCCTGCCGGGCGCGGTCGTCGGGCGCGCCGCGAGCGCGAAGGGGTTCCGCGTGCTCGAGGTCGTCGCGCCGCGCTGAGGGCCCGTTCGTCAGACCGGCGCGCGGTCGTCCTCGGGCGTGGAGCCGACCGGTTCGGCGGCCGGGCCCGCCGCGGGGTCGTCGTCCGCGCCGGCGCGCGCGGCGTCGTCCGGCGAGCCCGGGACGAGCGCGGCGAGGTCGATCTCGCCCGAGTGGACGAGCACCGCGGGACCCGCGAGCTCGACGCGGCCGCCCGGGAGCGCCCGCACGCGCACCGTGCCGCCCGGGACGTCGACGAGGTAGGTGTCCGGCGCGTCGGGCCCGCCCCACACGCGGACCGCGAGCGCCGCCGCGCACGCGCCCGTCCCGCACGACGGCGTCTCCCCGACGCCGCGCTCGTGCACGCGCATGCGCACGTGCCCGACGACGGTGCCGTCCTCCGCCGTCGTCTCGCCGAGGGGCACCACGAGCTCGACGTTCGTCCCGTGGGACGGAGTCGGCTCGACGACGGGTGCCTCGGTGAGGTCGGCGCGCTCGAGCACGTCCTCGCGCGCGACGGCGAGGACGGTGTGGGGGTTGCCGAGGTCGACGCTGAGCGCCGGGCGCGGGACCTCCCAGCCCCGGACGACGACGGTCGCGTCGTACCCGTCCTGGAGCGCGGGGCGGCCGCCGGGGAGGAACCACGGGCCCATGTCGACGGCGAACCAGCCGTCGTCCTCCTTGCGCACGCGCTTGACGCCCGCGCGCGTGCCGACCGGGACCTCCGTGCCGCCCGCGAAGCTCACGAGCCCGAGCCGCTCGGCGAACGCCGCGAAGACGCGGACCCCGTTGCCGCACATCTCGGCGACCGAGCCGTCGGCGTTGCGGTAGTCCATGAACCAGATGGCGTGCGGGTCCTCCGCGAGCACGTCGCGCGACTCGGGCACGAGCGCGGTGGGCACGAGGCGGATGACTCCGTCTCCCCCGATGCCGCCGCGGCGGTCGGCGAGGGCGCGCACGAGCTCGGGCGAGAGGTCGAGCTCCCCCTTCGTGTCGGCGATGAGCACGAAGTCGTTGCGGGTCCCGTGGCCCTTGGTGAAGCGGGTGCGCGTCATGAGCCCAGACTACGGCGCACGGGCGCGCCGCCGTCCGCTTCGTCCGGCCCGCCGGCGGGGCCCGGCGCAGCCCCGGGCCCGTGCCCGTCCGTGCCCTGCGAGGCCGCGCGCTCGTCCGCCGCGGCGACGAGCGCGAGAGCGTCCTCCACGCGCGTCGGCGACTGCGCGTCGAGCCAGCCGACGCGCGGGTCCCGGCCGAACCAGCCCATCTGCTTGCGCGCGAGGCGCCGCGTGTTGGCGGTGACGGCCTCGCGCGCGGCGTCCTCCGTGATCTCGCCGTGCAGCGCGGCGAGCACCTCCGCGTAGCCGACGGCGCGCCGGGCCGTGCGGCCCATGCCGTGCGCCTCCACGCGACGCACCTCCGCCACGAGGCCCTGCTCCCACATGCGCTCGACGCGGCCGGCGACCCGCGCGTCGAGCACGGCCCGGTCGCAGTCGAGGCCGATCTGGACCGTCGGACGGACGTAGACTTGGCGCGGGAGGTTCGCCGTGAACGGCTCACCGGTGAGCTCCATGACCTCGAGCGCCCGGACGAGCCGGCGGGTGTTGGCCGGGCCGATGCTCGCGGCCGCCGCGGGGTCGCGCCGGGCGAGCTCGTCGTGCAGCGCGCGCGGACCCTGCTCCTCCGCACGCGCCTCGAGCGCCGCCCGTACCGAGGGGTCCGTACCCGGGAAGCGCATGTCGTCGAGGAGCGCGCGGACGTACAGCCCGCTGCCGCCCACGACGACGGCGCGCGCGCCCCGCGCGGCGATCTCGTCGAGCACGCGGCGCGCCTCGGTCTGGTAGCGGGCCACCGAGGCGTCCTCGGCGGGGTCGAGCACGTCGAGGAGGTGGTGGCGCACGCCACGGCGCTCGGCGACGGGGACCTTCGCGGTCCCGACGTCCATGCCGCGGTAGAGCTGGTAGGCGTCGGCGTTGACGATCTCCGCGGGCGCCCCGGGGACGGACAGGCGCTCGGCGAGGTCGAGGGCGAGGTCCGACTTCCCCGTGGCCGTCGGGCCGACGACGGCGACGACGACACCTCGTGCGGACGCGGGCGCTCCGGCGGGGTCGTGCTCGGTTTTCACCCGCGCAACGGTACCGTCCGGGCGGCTGGCGGCCGGAAGCGTGTGGGCGGGGATGCGTAGTGTGTCCGTGGTCGGTCCGCCCGCGCGACCACCGACTCGCACGACTCACGACGATCTCTCAGACGACAAGGACTCGAGAACATGGGTTTCTTCACCAAGCCGGACGCCGCACCGACGAGCCAGAACGCGCCGCTGACGCGCGAGCGGGTCGAGGCGTTCCTCACGAGCCGCGACTGGCGGTACTTCGTCGACTCGGACGGGGACCTGGGCGGCAACTGGGACGGCAAGGTGTTCTTCTTCTTCCTCATGGGCGAGAAGCAGGAGATCCTGCAGGTGCGCGGCCGGTGGAACCGGACGCTGCCGGCGTCGGCCGAGGCGCAGGTCGCGCTCGTCGCCAACGAGTTCAACCGCGACAAGATCTGGCCGAAGGTCTACGCGCGCGTCGAGGACGACCAGCTCGCGGTCTACACGGAGGTGGCGACGGACCTCGAGTTCGGCGTCGCGGACGACCAGCTCGGCCAGCTCCTCGAGTGCGGCCTGTTCACGGGCCTGCAGTTCTTCGACGCGCTCGACGCCCGCTTCCCCGACACGGCCGCGCAGACCGTGGCCGAGGGCGGCGCCGACGTCGACGCGCGGTGACCGGCACGCACGAGAGCACCGCGGGCCGCACCGCGCCGGACGGGGGCGCCCCGGGCGAGGAGACGACGGCCTTCCAGGTCGACCTGCGGGGCGTCGTCGACCTCCTGGCCCGGCACCTCTACTCGAGCCCGCGCGTCTACCTGCGCGAGCTGCTGCAGAACGGCGTCGACGCGATCACCGCGCGCGCCGGGCTCGAGGGGCCGCAGGCACCGGCGCGGATCCTGCTCCGCCCGCTGCCCGACGGCGGCCTGGAGGTGCACGACTCGGGCGTGGGGCTGACCCGGGACGAGGCGCGGGAGCTCCTCGCGACCATCGGGCGCAGCTCCAAGCGCGACGTCGAGCTCGGGACGGGGCGCGAGGAGTTCCTGGGCCAGTTCGGCATCGGGCTCCTGTCCGCGTTCATGGTCGCCGACGAGATCGAGCTCGTCTCGCGCTCCGCACGCCGCACGGCGTCGGGCGACGCGCCCGCCCCCGTGCGCTGGCGCGGCCGCGCCGACGGCACGTACGAGCTCGTCGAGCTCTCCCCGGACGACCCGGCGGCACCCGCCGAGCCCGGGAGCCTCGTCCGGCTGCACCCGCGGCGGGACACCGAGCACTGGCTGGCCCCGGAGTCCGTGGTCGCGCTCGCCCAGGACTTCGGCTCGCTCCTGCCGGTCGAGCTGCTCGTCGAGACACGTCTCGACGACGTCACCGGCGTCGGCGGGGCGACCGGCGACGCCCCGGTCGCGGTGCGCCGGCTCAGCGGGGAGGAGCTGCCGTGGCGCGCTCCGCACCCGACGCCCGCGGCCCGCGACGCCGCGCTCGCCACGTACGCCGAGCGCACCCTCGGCTTCACCCCGCTGGCCCGGATCGACCTCGACCTGCCGCTCGCCGGCCTGACGGGCGTCGCGTACGTGCTCCCGGCCGCGGTCGCGCCGACCACGACGTCGCGGCACCGGGTCTACCTCAAGCGCATGCTCCTGGGCAGCGCGGTCGACGACCTGCTGCCCCCGTGGGCGTTCTTCGTGCGGTGCGTCCTCGACGCGTCCGTGCTGCGCCCGACGGCGTCGCGCGAGGGGCTGTACGAGGACGAGGTCCTGCTCGCGACCCGCGACGCGCTCGGGGCGCAGGTGCGGCGATGGCTGCTGGAGACGCTCGCGACGGACTCCGTCCTGGCGCGGCGCTTCGTCGAGACGCACCACCTCGCCGTGCGTGCGCTCGCGCTCACCGACGACGAGATGCTCGACGTCGCCGCGCGCGTGCTGCCCTTCGAGACGACGGCCGGGTCCACGACGCTCGCCGGCCTCGCGGCGGACCACCCCGACGGGCGCCTGCTGTACACGGCGAGCGTCGAGGAGTTCCGGCGCATCGCACCCGTCGCGGCGGCGCAGGGGCTCGCGGTCGTCAACGGCGGCTACGTCTACGACGCCGACCTGCTGGAGCGCGTCGCGGCGCGGTTCCCGCGGTGGCGGCTGTCGCCCGTCTCGGCCGCGGACGTCGCGCACGTCCTCACGGAGGTCGAGCCGTTGCGCGAGCTCGAGGTCGCCGACGCGCTCGCGTCGCTCGACGACGCGCTCGCCGAGCAGGACTGCGACGTCGTGCTGCGCCGGTACGAGCCCGACGCCCTCCCGGCCATGCTCCTGCACGACCGCGAGGGCGACCATGCGCGCGAGGCCGCCCGCGTCGCGGAGACCGAGGACCTGTGGGGCGAGATCCTCGCGGGCCTCAGCGCCCCGGCCCGCCCCCGCCGCCTGGTCCTCAACGACGCCAACACCACCGTGCGCGACCTGCTCGCGAGCCCCGACGCGCAGGTGCGCGCCGCGGGCGCCCGCTCCCTCTACGTCACGGCGGTGCTCGCGTCCGGCAAGGCGCTCCAGCCCGCCGAGGCGACCCTCATGAACGACTCCCTGTCGCTCCTGCTCGCCCGCGCCCTCGCGGCCGGGCAGGACGCCGCCACGGAACCCGACCCCCCTGCCGACGAGGAGAACCGATGACCCGGTCCGTGGACCAGGTGAACGCCGCCCTGTACGACGTCCGCCGCATGCCCTACGGCCTCGCGCGCTCCACGGCCGCAGCGGCCGAGCTCGAGCGCGTCGAGGCCGAGGGCCCCGACGCGGCGCGCGCCTACGCGCTGTTCGTCCTCGTCGAGTCGTACGTGTGGGGCGGCGAGGTGACCAAGGCGTACCTGCCGTTCACCAAGATGCTGCGCTGGTGGGACGAGCACCCCGAGCACTTCGACGCCGAGGACGCGCACTCGCTGTTCTGGTCGTTCAAGTGGATGGTCGGGCACCTCATGGAGTTCCCCGACGTCCCCGCCGCGCAGATCGAGCGCACTCTCGACGACATGGCGCGCCGGTACGCGCTCGCGGGCAACGGCACGAACGCCGTCGCCCTGGAGCGCTTCGAGTGGGCACGCGAGCGGGGCGCGACGGACGTCGAGGACGCGTACCGCGCGTGGGTCGCGACCCCGCGCGACGACTACTCGCAGTGCGAGGCGTGCGAGCCCGGCGACCGCGCGGCGTACCTCTTCGAGACGGGCCGGCACGACGAGGGCGTCCGGCTGCTCGAGGGCGTGCTCCAGGGGTCGCCGTCGTGCGCCACCGAGCCCGGCGACATGCTGTCCCACCTCCAGCTGGCGTACGTGGAGGTCGGCGACGCCGAGGCCGCGGCGCGCACGCACCGCCGCGGGCTGCGCCACCTCGACACCGGGGTGACGATGACGGGCCCGAAGGGTCGTCACGTGGAGTTCCTCGCGCGGACGGGCAACGCGTCGCGCGCGCTGCGAATGCTCGTGGAGCACCAGGCCTTCCTCATGGAGGCGGACTCGCCGGGCGACCGGCTCGGCTTCCTCACGAGCGTGAGCGTCGCCACAGGCGTCCTGCGGGCCGACCACGGCGACGCCCCGCTCGCGCTGCGGGACGTGCCGGCCAGGACGGTCGCCGAGCTCGACGCGTGGGTGCGCGGCGAGGCGGCCGCGCTCGCGCAGTCCTTCGACGCGCGCAACGGCACGACGGCGGCGTCCGAGCGGCTGCGCGCGGCGTGGGAGCGGGGCGCGCGCACGCTCCCCGTCGACCTGGCCGTGCTCTCCGTGGACGCCCCGGTGGTGACACCGCAGCCCGCCGCCGGGGCCGAAGGCACCGCGGGTGGCCCGTCGGACCTCCCGGCCGGGCTCGCGCACGAGGCGTCCGCGGTCGCCGACGGCACCCCGGCCGAGACCGCCGACGAGCCCACCGACGCCGACGGCCTGCTCGCGCTCGCCGACGACGTGGCAGGCGACGACCCGGTCCGGGCCGCACGCCTCCTGCGTCGCGCGTCGTCGCTCCTGGAGTCCTCCGGTCACCTGGACCGCGCCGGGTTCGCGCTCGCCGAGGCGGCGCAGCTCGCCGCGCTGGAGGGCGACGACGAGGGTGCCGCGCCCGCGTTCCTGCACGCCCTCGCGCTCCTGCGAGCCGGTGGTGTCGCGCCCCGGTTCGTCGGGCAGGTCGTGCGCGCGTACGCGCGGCTCGAGGCCGGGCGTGGCGACGTGACCGCCGCCCTGGGGCAGGTCGAGCGCACGCTCGACGACCTCGCCGCGGCGAGCGAGGGCACGGGCGACGGGTCCGGGCCACGGGCCGCAGAGCTCGTCGAGCGTGACGAGGCAGCCGACGCGCGCGAGCGTCGCGACCTCGACGACACGCGCGCCCGCCTCCTCGCGACCGCGGGCGACCTCGACGCGGCAGCGACGCTCGCGGAGTCCGTCGCCGAGGAGTTCGCCCGCGCCGGCGACGTCCGGGACGCGGCGCACGCCTTCTGGCTCGCCGGCCGCTCGCGCTGCGAGGCGGGGAAGGACACGGACGCGGTGGAGCTGCTCGAGTCGGCCATGGAGGGCTTCGCCATCGTCCACGACGCCGAGTCGCGCGCGATGGTCGGCAACGAGATGGTCGCGGCGCTGCGCCGCCTCGGGCGCGACGACGAGGCGGCCGCCGTCGGGACGGGCCTCAGCGGCTGACGACGGGCCCTGCCGGGCGGCTGCCGGCTGCGGGGGTGCCGACCTCGTACCGCCGGACCGCCACGGCGGGGCCCGGTTCGTCGTCCGTCGCGACCGGCGCGGCCTCGGCGCCCGCCGCGGCGACGAACCCGTCGAGCGCGGCCTCGGGCAGAGTCGATCGCGGGTCGTGCACGACGACGAGCCGCGCACCCTCGCGGGCGAGCTCCGCACCGACCGCCCGGGCGGCGCCGAGAGCCGCGCTCGCCTCCGTCGCCGTCGCCGTCTCCGTGCCCGTGTCGGTGTACGTCTCGGTGCCCGTCCCCGGGCCACCGAGCTCGACGACGTCCACGTCCCCCGACCAGCCCGCTCCGGCGAGCGCGAGGAGCGCCACGGAGGCAGCCGTCCCGGCCACGGGTCGGTCGAGCGGTCGCGTGGCGGCGGCCCATGCCGGGTCGATCCACCGGTGCGCGATGCCCGCCGCGGCGAGCGACGCCCTGGCGGCGCCGCGGGCACGCGCCGTCCCGGGGGCGACCACGACGACGGCCGACTCGCCTCCGTCTGCAGGCAGGTCCGCCACGAGGTCCGCGAGCGCCGCGAGCGCGGCCTCGCGCACCGGCTCGAGGACCGAGGCGGCACCGGCCGCTCCCGGGACGAGCAGGGCGGTTCCGGGGAGCACGACGGCGCGGACGGTCACCGTCCCACCGTAGTGGTGCCCGCTCCCCCGCCGTCGCGGCGGCCTTCCTGGACGGCCCGCGATGCGGCGTCCACGGTCGGGCGCGAGTACGGTAGGGAGGTGAGGTTCTTCGGGGCGCGGGACGACGACGACCGGCGGGACGGGAATCCCGGTGGGGCAGAGGACGGGGGTCGGCCCGGCGCGGCCCGGCCGGCGGACGACCTGCAGTCGCAGGTCGAGGACCTGCTGGCGCGCGAGCTGGGCCAGGTCGCGACCGACGTCCTGCAGCCTCCCACGCCGCTCACGCTCTCGCGGGTCGTCGAGTGGATCACGGACAGCGGGTACAGCTACTTCGTCGACTCCGACGGCGACGTCGGCGGGCTGTGGCACGGCCGCCTGTTCTACTTCCTGCTCTTCGGCAACAACGACGAGATCCTCCAGGTGCGTGGCCAGTGGAACCGCGACCTCGCGCTCGAGCGTCTCGAAGAGATCCTCGAGTTCTGCAACGAGTGGAACGCCGACCGCATCTGGCCCAAGACGTACACGCGCGTCCGCGACAACGGGATGGTCCAGGTCTTCACGGAGGTGACGGTCGACCTCGAGCACGGCGTGACGGACGACCAGCTCGACCAGCTCCTCCAGTGCGGGCTGAGCACGGGGTCGATGTTCTTCGACGCGCTCGACGAGTTCTACCCCGACCCCGCGAGGCAGGCGCCATGACGCAGGCCCGCACCAACTGGTTCACGCGCCTGTTCGGCAACCGCCGGCCCAAGGCGCCGGACTCGTTCCCGCGCGAGGAGGAGCTGCCGCGGGCGCTGTCGATGGCGCGCATCGGCGACCACCTGACCCGCCGCGGCTACCACTTCCGCGTGGACGACGACGGCGACATCACGGGCACGTGGGACGGTCACCGCTTCTGGTTCCTGCTGCTCGGCGACCGGTCGGAGATCCTCCAGGTCCGCGGCCGCTGGTCCACGACGCTCCCCGTCGAGTCGCGCCTCGTCACGCTCCAGGCCGTCAACGACTGGAACCGCGAGCGCATCTGGCCCAAGGTCTACGTGCGCGAGGAGGGGGGACGGCTCGCGCTCTACGCCGAGGTCTCGGTCGACCTCGAGCACGGCGCGACCGACGACCAGCTCGCGCAGACCGTCTCGTGCGGGCTCGGCACCGCCGTGCAGCTCTTCCACGCCATCGGCGCCCAGCTCCCGCCGGGGACCCTGGACGACTGACGCACGGGGGCACCTGTCGTCGTGTCCGCCCACGGGGCTCGCTCGGTCCGGCGTCTGCTCCTCGTTCCTCGAACCCGCGCTCAGGAGCGGAGCGTGGGGAGGCCCAGGACGACGGGGCCCGACGGCGCGCCGCCGCCGTGCCCGTGACCGTGGTCGTCGTCGCCACCGCCCAGGCGAGCGCGCTCGCGCTTCGCCCACGCGTCGCCGGAGCGGGTCCGGCGCACGGCGAACGTGCCGCCCGCGAGCGCCGAGTCGGCGAGGAGGTGGTGCGGCGCGGACCGGGTGACCTCGACCGTGACGACGTCGCCGGGACGCGGCAGGCGGGCGTCGAGGTCGTCCGCGAGGCGCGGGTCGACGGAGCCGGGCGCCCCGGTCCGGTCGGACGGGGCGTCGTCGGGCACCGAGACGACGTCCGCCGGGAGCGCGAGGTGCACGAGGCGGTTGTCGGGGGCGCGGCCGGTCACGCGGTGCGTCGCGCCGTCCTTGCGCCCTGCGCCCTCACCGACGAGGACGTCGATCGTCCGGCCGACCTGGCGTGCCGACTCCTCGCCGGCGACCCGCTCCTGGAGCGCCTGGAGCCGCTCGAAGCGCTCCTGGACGACCTCCTTGGGGAGCTGCCCGTCCATCGTCGCGGCGGGCGTCCCGGGGCGCGGCGAGTACTGGAAGATGAACGCGGAGGAGAAGCGCGACGCCTCGACGACCCGCATCGTCTCCGCGAAGTCCTCCTCGGTCTCGCCCGGGAAGCCCACGATGATGTCGGTGGTGATCGCGGCATCGGGCATGACGGCTCGGACGCGGTCGAGGATCCCGAGGAACCGCTCGGAGCGGTAGGAGCGGCGCATCGCGCGCAGTACGCGATCGGAGCCCGACTGGAGCGGCATGTGGAGCTGGGGCATGACGTTCGGCGTCTCGGCCATGGCCGCGATGACGTCGTCGGTGAACGCGGCCGGGTGCGGCGACGTGAACCGCACGCGCTCGAGCCCGTCGATCGTCCCGCACGCGCGCAGGAGCTTGGCGAACGCGCCGCGGTCGCCGAACTCGACGCCGTAGCTGTTGACGTTCTGGCCGAGCAGCGTCACCTCGATGGCGCCCGCCTCGACCAGCGCGCCGACCTCGGCGAGCACCTCGCCCGGGCGACGGTCGCGCTCCTTGCCGCGCAGGTGCGGCACGATGCAGAACGTGCACGTGTTGTTGCACCCGACGCTGATGGAGACCCACCCGGCGTAGACCGACTCGCGCTTCGTCGGCAGCGTGGAGGGGAACACCTGCAGCGACTCGGCGATCTCCACCTGCGCCGCCTCGTTGTGCCGCGCGCGCTCGAGCAGGACGGGCAGGGCGTCGAGGTTGTGGGTGCCGAAGACGACGTCGACCCAGGGGGCCTTCTCGACGATGGTGCCGCGATCCTTCTGGGCGAGGCAGCCGCCGACGGCGATCTGCATGCCGGGACGCGCGGCCTTGACCGAGGCGAGCTGACCGAGGTTGCCGTAGAGACGCGTCGCGGCGTTCTCGCGCACGGCGCACGTGTTGATGACGACGACGTCGGCGCGGTTCGCCGCCTCGTCCTGTGCGCTCGCGCGCGTGTAGCCCGCCTGCTCGAGCATCCCCGCCATGTGCTCGGAGTCGTGGACGTTCATCTGGCACCCGAGCGTGCGCACGACGTAGGTGCGGGGGTGCGCGTCGTCGGCCGGCGCAGCGGCGCTGGAGCGGGGTGCGGGGGCAGCCGGGACGGGGGCGGGGGCGATCGTGGACATCACCGTCCAGGGTACGGCTCCGGGTGCCGTGTTACTGAACTGTTGCCCGGTTGTTGCCGGATGAGGTGGCACCGTGCAACAGAAGGGACATAGTGTCCAGGAATGGCCGACGAAACCCCTTCGCCGTCCGACGCGCAGCGCAGCGCGCAGGACGCTCAGCCCCTCCCCGCCGAGCAGGTCCTCGGTGAGCCGCTCGTCGAGCTGCGCGACGTGAACAAGCACTTCGGCGAGCTCCACGTGCTGCGCGACATCAACCTCACGGTCCGGCGCGGCGAGGTGCTCGTCGTCATCGGACCGTCCGGCTCGGGCAAGTCGACCCTGTGCCGGGCGATCAACCGGCTGGAGACGATCGACTCGGGCGAGATCCTCGTGGACGGGGAGCCGTTGCCCGAAGAGGGGAAGGCGCTCGCACGCCTGCGCTCCGACGTCGGCATGGTCTTCCAGTCCTTCAACCTGTTCGCGCACAAGACGATCCTCGACAACGTGACGCTCGGGCCCGTCAAGGTGCGCCGTGAGCGGGGCAAGGACGCCAAGGAGCGCGCGCTGGCCCTCCTCGACCGGGTCGGCGTGAAGAACCAGGCGCAGAAGATGCCCGCGCAGCTCTCGGGCGGCCAGCAGCAGCGCGTGGCCATCGCCCGGGCCCTCGCGATGAAGCCCAAGGTCATGCTGTTCGACGAGCCCACGTCGGCGCTCGACCCCGAGATGATCAACGAGGTCCTCGACGTCATGGTCTCGCTCGCCAAGGAGGGCATGACCATGATCGTCGTCACCCACGAGATGGGCTTCGCCCGGAAGGCCGCCAACCGCGTCGTCTTCATGGCGGACGGCCAGATCGTCGAGGAGGCCCACCCCGAGGAGTTCTTCACCGCGCCGAAGAGCGAGCGCGCCCAGGACTTCCTCTCCAAGATCCTCACGCACTGAGCCCCGGACCGGGGACCTGACCACCGGAGACGCACCGGGCGGAGCAGCGAGGCGCCGCAACCGGACCGGTCCGGAGGACCCGACACCACGACCACGCACCGACCACCACGGACCGGGCCACCCGGCCCCCCACACCCGGCCGACCGACGCGGCACACCGTCGTCGGACGGCCACCACTCACGAAGGGTAGGAACGATGCGCACACGACACGCAGGTGCTGCCACGCTGGCCGCTCTCACCGCGCTCACGCTCGCAGCGTGCGGCGGCGGCGACGTCGGCGGCGAGAGCACGACCACGGACTCCGAGCAGACCGCCGGCGGCGGCGAGACGGTCAAGATCGGCATCAAGTTCGACCAGCCCGGTCTGGGGTACCAGGACGGGTCGACCTACACGGGGTTCGACGTCGACGTCGCGACCTACGTGGCGGGCGAGCTCGGCTTCTCCGAGGACCAGATCGAGTGGGTCGAGGCTCCGTCCGCGCAGCGCGAGACGATGCTGCAGACCGGTCAGGTCGACATGATCTTCGCGACGTACTCCATCACGGACACGCGCAAGGAGACGGTCGCGTTCGCCGGCCCGTACTTCGTCGCCGGGCAGGACCTGCTCGTCGCCGAGGACAACACCGACATCACCGGCCCCGAGTCGCTCGAGGGCAAGAACCTCTGCTCCGTCTCGGGCTCGACGTCCGCGCAGCGGATCAAGGACGAGTACGCCGCGGGCGTGCAGCTCCTCGAGCGCCCCGGGTACGCGGAGTGCGTCACGGCGCTCACCGCCGGCCAGGTCGACGCGGTCACGACCGACGACATCATCCTCGCGGGCCTCGCGGCGCAGCCGCAGAACAAGGGCAAGGTGAAGGTGGTCGGCGCCCCGTTCTCGACCGAGCGCTACGGCGTCGGCCTCCCCCAGGACAACGACGTCTGCGAGGACGTCAACGCCGCGATCGAGAAGATGATCGAGGACGGCTCCTGGGAGGAGTTCGTGAGCAAGAACACCGAGGGCACCGGGTACACGCCGAACGCGAGCGAGAACCCGCCGACGGTCGACGCCTGCGCCTGACCGTCCACGTCACGGGGGAGCGGCGCACCGCTGCGCCGCTCCCCCGGCCGTCGGGTCCCTCGAGGACCCGGCACGACCCCACCCGGAGGACAACGAACCGTGGGTGACTACCTCTCCCAGACCTGGGCGCTCGCCCAGGAGTACGACGTGCTCGGAGCGTTCTGGGTCAACATCCAGCTGACGTTCTGGGCAGCGATCCTGTCGCTCGTGCTCGGCACCGCGCTCGCGCTCATGCGCATCTCCCCCGTGCCGAGCCTGCGCTGGGCCGGCGCGACGTACGTGAACCTCCTGCGGAACACGCCGCTGACGATCATCATGACGTTCATGGTCCTCGCGGTGTGGACCCAGCTGCAGATCAGCCTGTCCACGGACTTCGCCTCGAACTTCTTCCGGTTCGCGGTCATCGGCCTCGCCGTCTACCACGCCGCGTTCGTCTGCGAGGCGATCCGCTCGGGGGTGAACACCGTGCCGATCGGTCAGGCCGAGGCCGCGCGCGCCATCGGTCTGTCGTTCCTGCCGGCCGCGCGCCTGGTCATCCTGCCTCAGGCGTTCCGCGGCGCGATCGCCCCGCTCGGCAACACCCTCATCGCGCTGCTGAAGAACTCCACCGTGGCGGCGGCCGCGAGCGTCACGACCGAGACGTCGACGCTCATGAGGACCATGATCGAGTTCAACTCGAACTACATCTACGGGATCTTCCTCACGTTCGCGATCGGCTACGTCGTGCTGGTCATCCCCATCGGCCTGCTCACCACGTCCCTCTCCCAACGACTGGCGGTCCGCCGATGAGAACCCAGCAGTCCGTCCTCTTCGACGCCCCCGGCCCCCGCGCCCGGCGCGCCATCGCCGTCGGGAACGTGATCGGTGCCGTGGTCGTGCTCGGGATAGCGGCGCTCGTGCTGCTGGAGCTCGGGCGCAAGGGCCAGCTCTCGTGGGAGCAGTGGGGCCCCGTCTTCACGGCCAACGCGTGGGAGAACTACTTCCTCCCGGGCCTGCAGAACACGCTGCGTGCCGCCGGGTTCGCGATCGTCGGTGCCGTCGTCTTCGGGCTGGTCTTCGGCTCCGGCAGGCTCTCGCACGTGCGGGTCGTGCGCTGGGGGTGCGGTGTCGTGGTCGAGTTCTTCCGCGCCGTTCCGGTGCTGCTCATGATGATCTTCTTCTGGCTCCTGCTGGGCCTGCAGAAGGTCCCGGACGCCCCGTTCCTCGCGGTCGTGATCTCGCTCGTGCTCTACAACGGCTCGGTGATCGCCGAGCTCGTCCGGTCCGGCGTCGGCAACCTGCCGAAGGGGCAGGGGGAGGCCGGTCTGGCCATCGGGCTGACGCGTGGTCAGACGCTGCGGTCGATCCAGCTGCCGCAGGCGCTCATCGCCATGCTGCCCGCGCTCGTGTCGCAGCTCGTCGTCGTGCTCAAGGACACGGCGCTCGGCCAGATCATCACGTACCCCGAGCTGCTGCGGGCCGCGCAGATCCTCGGCGTCGGGTTCGGGAACACCCTGCAGACGCTCACGGTCGCCGCGGTCATCTTCATCGTCATCAACTACGCACTGACCACCCTGGCCCAGTGGCTCTCGCGCTTCCTCAGCGGGCGCACCGCGGGCGCCACGGCTGCCGGCCCGGGGATCGGCAACCCGACAGCCGTCGCGGGCGGTCCCGCGGACGAGGCGCCGGCCGTGTCCACGGCGCGCTGACGCACCCGTCGCCCGCCCGGTCACGGGCGGGCGACGGGCCGCTGCGGCCGGGCGGCCCGCCGGTCCGCGACCGGGTCCGCGGGGCGGTCATTCCTCCGCGTCGAGCTCGCGCTGCACGATCTCGAAGGCCAGCCCGGGGCTGTATCCCTTGCGGGCGAGCGCGCCGACCGTCCGCCGCACGCGGACGTCGCGGTCGAGGCCGCGCGTCCTGGCGAGGCGCGTCCGCGCGAGGGCCAGGGCGGCGTCCGCCTCGGAGTCGTCGTCGACCTGCTCGAGCGCGGCCGCGCCGACCTCGCCGTCGATCCCCCGCCGGCGCAGCTCGGTCGAGATCGCGCGACGGGACAGCCCACGCTCCGCGTGGCGCGTGCGGACGATCATCTCCGCGTATTGCGCGTCGTCGACGAGCCCGACCTCCTCGAAACGGTCGAGGATCGGGAGCACGACGTGCTCCGGGTAGCCCTTGCGCGCGAGCGACTGCGTGAGCTCCGCACGGCTCTTCGGCGCTGCGGTGAGGATGCGCAGGACGGTCTCGCGGGCACGCTCGGCGAGGTCGGCGTCGCTGATCTCGCCGCGCTCCACGAGCTCGTGCAGCGACGGGCGCGGGCGCCGCCCGGCCTTGCGGCCCGTGCGGCGCCCGTCGTCCTCCTCGGGCGGGTCGAGAGGCTCGACGCCCTCGCTCCCGTCCTGCTCGCCGATCAGAACGGCGACTTCTTCCCCTTGGCGGCCGCGGCCGGTGCCTTCGCCGCGGCAGGCGCGGCGTCGGTCGCGACGGTCACGCCGGCGGCCGGGTCGGCCGGTGCGTCGACCTTGGCCCCGACGCCGAGCTTCTCCTTGATCTTCTTCTCGAGCTCGTTCGCGAGGTCGGGGTTGTCGCGCAGGAACGAGCGCGCGTTCTCCTTGCCCTGACCGAGCTGGTCGCCGCCGTAGGTGAACCACGACCCGGACTTGCGCACGAACCCGTGCTCCACGCCCATGTCGATGAGGCCACCCTCGCGAGAGATGCCGACCCCGTAGAGGATGTCGAACTCGGCCTGCTTGAACGGCGGGGCCATCTTGTTCTTGACGACCTTCACGCGGGTCCGGTTGCCGACCGCGTCGGTGCCCTCCTTGAGGGTCTCGATGCGGCGGATGTCGAGGCGGACCGAGGCGTAGAACTTCAGCGCCTTGCCACCGGTCGTCGTCTCCGGAGAGCCGAAGAACACGCCGATCTTCTCGCGGAGCTGGTTGATGAAGATCGCGGTGGTGCCGGACGCGCTGAGCGCACCGGTGATCTTGCGCAGCGCCTGCGACATGAGGCGGGCCTGGAGACCGACGTGGCTGTCGCCCATCTCGCCCTCGATCTCCGCCTTGGGCACGAGAGCCGCGACGGAGTCGATGACGATGATGTCGAGCGCGCCCGAGCGGATCAGCATGTCCGTGATCTCGAGCGCCTGCTCCCCCGTGTCCGGCTGGGAGACGAGCAGGGCGTCGGTGTCGACGCCGAGCTTCTTCGCGTACTCCGGGTCGAGGGCGTGCTCGGCGTCGATGAACGCCGCGATGCCCCCGGCGCGCTGGGCGCTGGCCACGGCGTGCAGCGCGACGGTCGTCTTTCCGGAGGACTCCGGGCCGTACACCTCGATGACGCGGCCGCGCGGCAGGCCGCCGATGCCGAGCGCGATGTCAAGCGCGATGGAGCCCGTGGGGATGACCTCGACGGGGGCGCGGCCCTCCTCGCCGAGGCGCATGACGGAGCCCTTGCCGAAGCTCCGGTCGATCTGGGCGAGGGCTGCCTCGAGCGCCTTCTCGCGGTCTGCGGGTGCGGGCATGTCAGTCCACCTTCGGTTCGACGTCCATCAGTTCGTTGTGGCCCGACGTTACGGGCAGCCACCGACACGCGGTGCCGACGAGCCCCGGACCTGGGGACCGTCGTGCCGGACCGGCGTCCTGGGCCCGCCGGAGCGCGCCCTGTGCACAACTCTAGCCGAACACGTGTTCGATCACGGAACGCGCCCCGGCGTGTCCGCGACCTCGCGGCTCACCCGGCGTCGTCCGCGGACCACGACCCGCCGGGCTTCAGCACGACGACCCGCGTCCCGGGGGACTCGCGCTGCACGGCGGCCTCGAACGCCGCGCCCGCGTGGTCCATCCAGCCGCGCGGCAGGTGCTGCCCCCCGGGCGCGTGCAGCGTGCCCCAGTGCACGGGGACCGCGACACGCACCCCGACCTCGGCGCACACCCGCGCGGCCTGCGCCGGACCGAGGTGCCCGCCCGAGAGCCGCGGCCCCCACCCGCCGACCGGAACGAGGGCCACGTCCACCGGACCGCCCGCGAGCGCCGGGAGGTGCACCATCCCGGGGTGGTGCTCGGTGTCGCCCGCCACCCACACGCGCAGGCCGTCGGGGCCGGTCGTCCGCACGAGGTGGCCGTTCGCCGCGTTGGGCCGGTGCGGCATCGGCCGGTGCCCGTGCACCGCGGTGACGAGCCGCGTCTCCACCCCGGCCCCCGGCGGCCCCACGGCGTGCCACGCCTCGCCCAGGCCGACGCCGCGCAGCCCCTTGCTGCGCAGCCACCGCGCGTTGGCGGGCGCCGTGAGGACGGGCACGTCGCCGAGGAGCCGCAGCGACCGCAGCTCGGCGTGGTCGTGGTGGAGGTGGGACAGCAGGACGGCGTCGCTGCCGCGCCACACCGGGGCAGGCTGCGCGCCGCGCCGTCGGAGCATCCCGGCGTGCCGGTGCAGGAGCGGGTCCGTCACGAGCCGGGCCGTCGGCCCGCCGGTGGTCGCGGCGAGGTCGAGCACCGCGCTCGAGTGCCCGAGCCACGTGACGGTGACGCTCACGCGACGCTCCCCCGGCCCGGCGCCTCCTCGGCGACCGGCGGTCGCACCCCGAGGTCCCTGAGCCACGCGACGAGCCGGCGGTGCACCGCCTCGGCCCCGACGAGCATCGGCGTGCCGTCCACGTCCTCGAGCTCGTCGTCGGGCACCGCGAGGTGCGCCGGGTGCAGCAGCACCGCCTGGTTCTGCGCCCCGCCGAGACCGCCGTGCGACCCGACGAGGCCCTCGAACGCGTGCACCATCCCGACCTCGTCGACGCTCGAGACGAGCACGAGGTCCCCGGCGTCCTCCAGCCCGGCGACGCGCACGAGGTCCGCCGCCGCCCGCGACCCGAACGGCGCGAGCGGGTCCGCGCCCACGACCTCGCCCGTCAGCAGGTCGCGCGAGCCGCCCCGCCCGTGCGCCCGGACCTCCCCGCGCGGGCCGCGCTCCACGACGACGCCGACCGCGGGGTTCGCGACGAGCCCCGGGAGGAGCGCGGGCCACCGGGCGCGGACCTCGTCGCCCGTGAGGCGACGCGGCGCGCGCGGGAACCACACCATCCCGAGGTTGCCCGACCCGACGACCGCGACCTCGGGCAGCTCGGGCAGGGCGGGTGCGGTGTCCGCGCGGCGCTCGGAGCGGTCCGGGCCCACGAGCATGCGGCCCGCCTCCGCGTCCCGGGCGCCCGGCTGCCCCGGGCGCAGCGCGTTGAGGGCCGTGTTCGCGGGGCCCCACGCCTCGCTGTCCGGGGCCGTCGCCCGACGCCGCCCCTCGCCCCGGGCGGACGCGTCGCCGTCCCGCGCGCGGCCGTCGTCGTCCGGGCGAGCCCCGTCGCCGGGCGGGTCGAGCGCCATGAGGCGTCGCACCTCGTCGAGGAACGAGCGGCCGGTCACCTGCTCGAACGTCGCGCCGAGCGACTGCCCGTGGTCCGAGAGCACGACGACGTCGTAGCGCCGGGGCGCGACGGCCGCGACCTGCTCCCAGAGCCCGACGACGCGGTCCAGGCCCTCGAGCGCACGCAGCGACTCGGGCCGCAGCGGTCCGGCGTGGTGCGCGATCTCGTCGTAGTCCACGAGGTCGACGCACACGACGGGCGCCCCGCGCACGAGCTGCTCCGCGACGAGCGTCGTGTTGAGGTCGCGGAGCACGACGTTCGTCACGGCGCGCAGCACCGGGTACCAGCCGAGGCGCGACACGCGCGGCTCTACGCCGCGCACCGCCTGCTGCCAGCCCTGGTACAGCTCCTTGAGCAGCTCACCGAGCGCGACGACCACGGCGCGCACGAGGACGAACGGGCTCGCGAAGAAGTGCACGAACATCTGCCCGGGCCCCAGGCCCTCGCGCGCCCGGCTCATGACGAGCAGGCTCGTCGCCGCGTCGCCGGAGAACATCGTCGAGACGGCGACCCCGCCGCCCGCGAGCAGCCCGGCGCCGTCGCTCGTGCGCGCCTCGACCGCCGCCGCGTCCGCGGGCCGGTTCGTCACGACGAGCCGCCCCAGCGCGCGCGACCACCACCGGAAGGCGGGCACGTGCTCGGTCGACCCGTGCAGGAGGCCGACGGTCGAGGCGGGCGTCGTCGCGGGCACGCGGGCCCACCACGTCGTGAGGTGGTGGGTGCCGTCGCCGACCCACCGCGCGAGCGTCGGGGCGAGCCCTGCCTGGAGGGCGTAGTCGAGCGTGGGGCGCGCGACGCCGTCGAGCAGGACGACGAGCAGGCCCGCCGGGCGCTCTGCCGCGGCGCCCGCGGCGCCTCCCCGGGGCACCCCGGCCTGGCGCCGCGCGCGCCGGAGCAGGTCCCCGATCACGTACTCGTTGTCGCTCGCCCCGACGACCCAGCGCCCGAGCGCCATGAGCACGCCCGCGAGGACGAGGACGGCGAGGACGTCGGTCCACGTCCCGCTCCGGAACCCCGGGAGGTAGGTGAGCGCCGCCCACGCGACCGCGACCTGGGCGGCCACGCCCGAGACGAGCGCGCCGACGACGCCGGACCGGCGCGCGACCCCGCGCAGCACCGGGCGCAGCAGCGCGTCACCCAGCGCCACCGCGAGCGCCGCCAGGACGAGCGACCAGGGGTTCGTCACCTCGACGCCGGGGACGACCCAGATCGCGAGCCCCAGCCCGGCCGCCGTCGAGACGAGCGACCAGGCCGCGCCGCGCACGTCGGCGGCGGTGAGGCGCAGCGTGGCGCGGCGGCCGCGGGCGGGAACGCTCATGCCGCCATCATCGCGGGGCACGACGGGGTGCGCTCCTCGACCGGCCCGGGCGCGGCGCCGGCACCGGCACCGGCCCGGTCAGGGGCAGCTCCGGTCAGGGCAGCTCCGGTCAGGGCAGGTCCGGTCAGGGGCAGGTCCGGTCAGCGGCGCGGCGGCGCCTGGCGGTGGTCGTCGTTCCCCCACCGCCGCGCGTCGGGCACGTCGAGCGCGTCGCACAGCGCGTGCCAGACGACGCGCGGCTCGACCCCGTCCTCGAGCGCCTGGGCGGCGGTCCGGTCGTCGAGCGCGGACAGCACCTGCTCCCGCACGTAGGCGCGGCCGAGGGCCGCACCGAACACCTCGTCGACCAGCTCGGAGAACTCGCGGTAGCGCACGGGCCAAGCCTTGCACGGATCTGCGGCCGCCCGGTCGCGCACCCGAGCGGGCGGGCGCGTGTGGGTGGGTACCCCCAGAATGGGCGCGTGACCTCGGACCCGCTCGCCCGCTTCGCCGCGCCCACGCGCGCGTGGTTCTCGGGCGCGTTCGACGCCCCGACCGCCGCGCAGGCCGGTGCGTGGGAGGCGGTGTCGAGCGACCGGCACGCGCTCGTGGTCGCCCCGACCGGCTCGGGCAAGACGCTCGCCGCGTTCCTCTGGTCGCTCGACCGGATCCTCGCCGCGCCCCCGGAGGAGGCCCCGGCACGCGAGGCGCGCTGTCGCGTCGTCTACGTCTCGCCGCTCAAGGCGCTCGCCGCGGACGTCGAGCGGAACCTGCGCTCGCCGCTCGCGGGCATCCGCCAGGCCGCGGTGCGGCTCGGGCTCGAGGTGCCGGACGTCGTCGTCGGCACGCGCACCGGGGACACCCCCACGAGCGAGCGCCGCCGGCTCGCCACGCACCCGCCGGACATCCTCATCACGACGCCCGAGTCGCTGTTCCTCGTGCTGACGTCGCAGGCGCGCGCGGGGCTCGTGGGCGTCGAGACGGTGATCGTCGACGAGATCCACGCGGTGGCCGGGACCAAGCGGGGCGCCCACCTCGCCGTGTCGCTCGAGCGCCTGGACGCCCTGCTCGAGGCGCACGAGCGGCCACCCGCGCAGCGCGTCGGCCTGTCGGCCACGGTCCGCCCTGTCGAGGCGGTCGCCACCTTCCTCGGCGGGCACCGGCCCGAGGCCGAGGGCGGGCGCGAGGTCGTCGTCGTGCAGCCGCCGTCGAGCAAGCGCATCGAGGTCGACGTCGTCGTGCCCGTCCCCGACCTCTCGGACCTCGGGACGGCGACGCTCGTGCCCGACGCCGGCTCGCGGTCCGACGGCGGTCTGCCGCCCCTGCCACCCGGCGAGCGCGACCTCACGGGCCCGGCCACGTCCCGCCCGACGGGCGCTCCCGACGTCCGCCCGCCGCGCCCGTCCGTCTGGCCGCACGTCGAGGAGCGCGTCGTCGACCTCGTCACCGACCACCGCTCGACGCTCGTCTTCACGAACTCGCGCCGCGGCGCGGAACGGCTCACCGCGCGCATGAACGAGCTGTGGGCCGAGCGGCAGGGCGAGGACGTGCTCGACCCGGGCACGGTCACCGCGGCGCAGGTGCAGGCGCAGTCGGGCGCGAGCTCGGGCGTCGAGCCGGTCATCGCCCGCGCGCACCACGGGTCGATGAGCCGGGCCGAGCGCACGCGCACGGAGACCGAGCTCAAGGACGGCCGCCTGCCCGCGGTCGTCGCGACGTCGAGCCTCGAGCTCGGCATCGACATGGGCGCGGTGGACCTCGTGGTGCAGGTCGGCGCGCCCCCCTCGGTCGCGTCGGGCCTGCAGCGGATCGGGCGGGCGGGCCACCAGGTGGGGGCGGTGTCGCACGGCGTCGTGTTCCCCACGCACCGGGGCGACCTCGTGCCGTCGGCGGTCGTCGCCGAGCGCATGCGCTCCGGCGGCATCGAGGAGCTCCACGTGCTCGCGAACCCGCTCGACGTCCTCGCCCAGCAGGTCGTGGCGATGGTCGCGGTCGACGAGTGGACGGTCGCGGAGCTCGCGGCGCTCGTGCGGCGCAGCGAGCCCTACGCCCACCTCGGTGACGCGTCGCTGCACGCCGTCCTCGACATGCTCGCGGGCCGCTACCCGAGCGAGGACTTCGGCGAGCTGCGCGCACGGATCGTGTGGGACCGCGCGACGGGCCGGCTGACGGGTCGGCCGGGCGCGCTGCGGCTCGCCGCGACGAGCGGCGGCACGATCCCCGACCGCGGGATGTACGGCGTGTTCCTCGCGACGGACGCGGGGACGGGGACCGTCGCGGGCGACCCGGACACCGCGGGCGGACGCGCCCCGCGCGGCGGCAAGCGCGTCGGCGAGCTCGACGAGGAGATGGTCTACGAGTCGCGCGTCGGCGACACGTTCACGCTCGGGTCGAGCACGTGGCGCATCGAGGACATCACGCCCGACCGCGTGCTCGTCACGCCCGCGCCGGGCATCCCCGGGCGGCTGCCGTTCTGGAAGGGCGACTCCCCCGGCCGCCCCGCCGAGCTCGGTCGGGCGCTCGGCGCGTGGGTGCGCGAGACGGACGCGCTCGCGGCCACCGACCCCGACGCGGCGGCCGACCGCCTGCGCACCGCCGGGCTCGACGCGTGGGCGAGCGACAACCTGCTGGCCTACCTGCGCGAGCAGCGCGACGCCACCGGGCGCGTCCCCGACGACCGTACGGTCGTCGTCGAGCGCTTCCGCGACGAGCTCGGCGACTGGCGCGTCGTGGTGCACTCGCCGTACGGAGCGAAGGTGCACGCGCCGTGGGCGCTCGTCCTCGCCGCGCGCCTGCGCGAGCGCTACGGGGTCGACGCCGCCGCGATGCACGCCGACGACGGCATCGTGCTGCGTCTCCCGGACACCGGGGACTCGTGGCTCGAGGGAGCGACCGACGGCTCGGGCGGGCTCGGCGGGGACGCGCCCGTCGTCGGCGTGGAGGACCTGCTCCTCGACCCGGACGACGTGCTCGACGCGGTGCGCGACGAGCTCGGCGGGTCGGTGATGTTCGCGTCGCGGTTCCGCGAGGCCGCCGCCCGCGCGCTCCTGCTGCCCCGACGCCGTCCGGACCGCCGCCAGCCGCTGTGGCAGCAGCGCCAGCGCTCGGCCCAGCTCCTGTCGGTGGCGTCGGAGTACCCGGAGTTCCCGATCGTCCTCGAGGCCGCGCGCGAGTGCCTGCAGGACGACTTCGACGTCGCGGCGCTCACGGACCTCATGCGCGACCTCGCCGCCGGGCGCGTGCGTCTCGTCGAGGTGACGACCCCGACGCCGTCGCCCTTCGCGCAGTCCCTGCTGTTCGGGTACACGGCGCAGTTCCTGTACGACGGCGACGCCCCGCTCGCGGAGCGCCGCGCCGCCGCGCTGTCGCTCGACCCCACGCTCCTCGCCGAGCTGCTCGGCGGCGACGGCGTCGCTGCCCAGCTCGCCGACCTGCTCGACCCCGCCCAGATCGAGCGGACCGAGGCCGAGCTCGGCGCGCTCGCGCCCGAGCGGCAGGCGCGCCACGCCGAGGACGTGTGGGACGTGCTGCGCCGGCTGGGCCCGCTCACCGAGGCCGAGGTCGCGGCGCGCACCCGCGAGGACGTGCGCGCCGACGTCGCGGCCTGGCTGCGCGAGCTCGAGGCCGCGCGCCGCATCATGCCCGTGCGGCTGGCGGGGGTCGCGCCCGAGCGCGCGCAGCAGTGGGCGGTCGTGGAGGACGCCGGCCGCCTGCGCGACGCGCTCGGCGTCGCGCTGCCCGTCGGCATCCCCGAGGTGTTCACGGAGCCCGTCCCCGACCCGCTGGGCGACCTCGTGCGCCGCCACGCGCGCACGCACGGCCCGTTCACCGCCGCCGACCTCGCCGCACGCCTCGGGCTGGGCGTCGCCGTCGTCGTGCAGACGCTCGAGCGGCTCGAGGCGGCCCGGCTCGTCGTGCGCGGCCGGCTGCGGCCCGAGGCGATCGGCGGCACGGGCGACGACTGGTGCGACGCCGAGGTGCTGCGCGTCCTGCGCCGTCGCTCGCTCGCCGCGCTGCGCGCCGAGGTGGAGCCCGTCCCCGCCGAGACGCTGGGCGTGTTCCTCCCGCGCTGGCAGGGCCTCGGGGCTCTGCGCGGCGTCGACGGGCTGCTGCGCGTCGTCGAGCAGCTCTCCGGCGCGGCCGTCCCCGCGTCGGCGCTCGAGACCCTCGTGCTCCCGGCGCGCGTGAGCGACTACACCCCGACGATGCTCGACGAGCTGACGACGACCGGCGAGGTCGTCTGGTGCGGGCACGCTCCGCTGCCCGGGTCGGGCGGGGGCGACGGTCTCGTCAGCCTGCACCTCGCGGAGTGGGCGCCGCTCACGCTGCCCGACCCGGGCCCGGCGCCCGAGACCGGCCTCCACGCCACGCTGCTCGACCTGCTCGAGGGCTCGGGCGGCTACTTCCTCCCGCGGCTGGCCGAGCGCGCCGGCGCGGAGACCGTCCCGACGCTCGAGGCGCTGTGGGACCTCGTGTGGTCGGGCCACGTGACGAACGACGGCCTCGGGTCGCTGCGCGCACGGCTGGGCGCTGCCGGGGGGGCCCACCGCGCGCCGCGCGCCCGGGCCCGGGCCCGACCGCTCGCGCGCGGCCGGTTCGCGGGCCTGCGCCCACCGACGTCACCCGAGACGGTGCTGCGCGGCGGCGCCGGGCGCTGGTCGGCGCTGCCGCTGCGCGAACCCGACCCGACACGTCGGGCGCACGCGCTCGCCCGGGTGCTGCTCGACCGCCACGGCGTGCTCACCCGCGCCGTCGCGCCCGCCGAGGGCGTCGCCGGGTCGTTCCGCGCGGTGTACCGCGTGCTGAGCGAGCTGGAGGCCACGGGCGCGGCGCGGCGCGGGTACTTCGTCGAGCACCTCGGCGGCTCGCAGTTCGCGCTGCCGGGCGCGGTCGACCAGCTCCGGACCGACGCGCAGGACCGTGAGCGTGCGCTCGAGGCCGACGCCGCGGCGGGCGCGACCGACCCGTTCGCCCCGCTCCCCGACGCGCGGACGTCGCGCGGCGGTCCGCGTCCCGGCGCCGTGCTGCTCGCCGCGACGGACCCGGCGAACCCCTACGGTGCGGCGCTCCCCTGGCCCGCCCGGCCGGCGAACGGACCGGCGGCACCCGGCGCCGAGGGCGCGACCGGCGAGGGCTCGCGCGGCCACCGCCCCGGCCGCAAGGCCGGTGCCGTCGTCGTGCTGAGCGACGGCGACCTCGCCCTCTACGTCGAGCGCGGCGGACGGTCGGTCCTGTCCTTCGTGGACGGTCCGCGCCTCGCCGAGGCGAGCGCCGCGCTGGTCCGCGCGGTGCGGGCGGGCACGCTCGGGAAGATCGTGGTCCAGCGGGTCGACGGCGTGGAGGCGCTCGCCGGTGCGGGCACCACGGCGACCCCGGCGGACGACGCGGTGCGCGCGCTGCTCGACGCCGGCTTCCGCGCGACGCCGCGCGGCCTGCGGGCGGCCTGACGTGCGCCGGTCGTCGCACGCCTGCGGCCACGGAGGGCGGTCGCGTGCCCGAGGGTGACATCCTGCGCCTCGTCTCAGCCCGCCTCGACGAGGCGCTCAAGGACCGGGTGCTCGTCCGCTCGGACCTGCGGTGGCCGAGCGCGGCGGAGATCGACCTCGCCGGCCGGGTGGTCGTCGGGAACGCGGCCTACGGCAAGCACCTGTTCACGCGGTTCGACGACGGCCGGTCCCTGCACACGCACCTGCGCATGGAGGGGTCGTGGCGGCTCGCGCGGACGGGCACCCACGACGCGCGCGGAGCGGAGCCGAACGTGCGCGTGGTCCTCGCGAACGAGTGGTGGACGGCGGTCGGGAACCGGATCGGCATGCTGCACGTCCTGCGCACCGCGGACGAGCGCGTGATCGTCGGGCCCCTCGGCCCCGACGTGCTCGGCGACGACTTCCCGGAGACCGGCCTGCCGGAGGCGGTCGCCCGGATGCGGGCCGACGACGCGGCGGGCGGGAGCGGCCCCCGGCACCGGCCGGAGCGGGCAACGACCGGCGTCCCCGTCGCGGAGGCCCTGCTCGACCAGCACCTCGTCGCCGGCATCGGCACGATCTACACGGCCGAGTCGCTCTTCGCCGAGCACGTCTACCCGTGGACGCCCGTCCGCGACGTCGAGGACCTCGAGGGCCTCCTGCTCACGGCGCGCGCGCTCATGCAGCGCACCGTCCGGCACGGGTTCGACCCGCGCGCGGGCGTCGTGCGGCACGTGCACGGGCGCACACGAAAGGCGTGCCACGTGTGCGGCACGCCTGTCGCGGAAGGTACGGCGAACGAGCCCCCGTACGACCGTCCGATCTTCTGGTGTCCGACCTGCCAGGCACCGCCCGCAGCAGGATGACGGCGGGCGTCGCTGCCCCCGCTCCCGGTGCGGCCGGTCCCGGCCCGACCGTCAGCCGACGGGCTGCAGGTCCTCGCGGCGTGCCGTGCCTTCGGGATGCTGGCGACCCAGCACGGCCGTCGCGAAGTCGGCCGGGATGGTGTCGGGGATCAGCAGACCCTCGGCGACGGCGACCCGGTCGCTGACCTCGCGCAGCACCAACGACATCGGGATGTCGAGCGCCTCGCAGATCGAGCCGAGGAGCTCCGACGACGCTTCCTTCTGACCGCGCTCGACCTCGCTGAGGTAGCCCAGCGAGACCCGTGCGGCGGAGGACACCTCTCGCAGGGTGCGCCCCTGTCGCTGGCGAGCGTCTCGCAGCACGTCCCCGATCTCTCGTCGAAGAACAATCATCTGGCGACCCCCTTCCGTGTCCCGTGCGCCCCCGGGAGCCGGAGAGGCCCCCACCTGGGTGCGCGAACTGCTCGTGCCGGTCTTCCTGTTCACTGCCCCGCGTGACGGGGTCGTCCTACCGTACCCCGCCCGCGGTCCGCTCACGTCGCCGGTGCCCCGTGCGGGACGGGCCGCAGGGGCGTTGTCCGTGCGTCCCACCGGTCGGTTGACGGTCCTGTTGGCGATCACGTGCTGTGCAACGTCCCGACGTGGGGCGTTGTTCCCGCGCCGGGGCTCGCGCCCGGTCCCCCGCGGCACGTTCACGACCTCTCCACGACGCGTCCGACCGGGCTCGCGCAGCTCCCCGCCCGACGCCCGTCCAGGATTTCACCCGACGGCGGGCGCCTCTCCGCCGCCGGTCGTCGGCGGCCCGACGGCGGAGCGCGCGAGCGCCACCGCGGCGGCCACCGTCGCGGCGCGGACGGTCGCACGGTCGCCGTCGACGTGCAGCTCCCGCACGTCGGTGCCGCCCGGTCCGCTCACGGCGACGAAGACGGTGCCCGGAGCCCGGCCGTCCTGCGGGTCGGGACCCGCGACGCCCGTGGTCGCGACCCCGACGTCGGCCCCGAGCACGCCGCGCACACGCTCGGCCATCTGGCGCGCGACCTCGGGGTGCACGGCTCCGTGCGCGGCGAGCAGGTCGCCGTCGACGCCGAGGACCGCCTCCTTGACGTCGGTCGCGTACGCGACGACGGCGCCCCGCAGCACGCGTGAGGCGCCGGGCACGTCGACGATCGTCGCGCTGAGCAGGCCGCCCGTGAGGGACTCGGCGGTCCCGAGAGTCCACCCGCGGGCCTCCAGCGCGTCGAGCAGGTCCACGACGTCGGGCCGGACGTCCGGCCCGGTGGCCGACGACGTCCCCGCCGGGACCGCGGCGGCGGTCATGAGACGGAGGCGCCGTCCGCGCTCGGACCGCGCTCGACGACCCGGGCCGCGCGCACCGCGTCGCGGCGCAGGCGCCAGCCCTGGTACGCGTACTCCAGCCCGGTCACGACGGTGACCAGGATGGCCGCGGCGAGCACGACCCACGCGACGACGCCGACGAACGCCGGCAGGTGCGCCAGCGGGAGCACGAAGAGCGTGATCGCGACGGTCTGGAGCACGGTCTTGAGCTTCCCGCCGCGCGACGCGGGCATGACCGCGTACTTGAGGACGGCGAACCGCAGGAGCGTGACGCCCAGCTCGCGCGCGAGCACGACCACGGGGACCCACCAGGGCAGCTCGCCGAGCGGCCACGCGAGCAGCACGAGCGCGGTGCCCACGAGCAGCTTGTCCGCGATCGGGTCGAGGAGCTTGCCCAGGTCCGTGACGAGGTCGTAGCGCCGCGCGAGGTAGCCGTCGAGGCGGTCCGACGTCGCGGCGAGGACGAAGATGCCCGTCGCGACGAGGCGCCACGTGACGGACTCCCCGCCGTCGACGAGGAGCGCCCACGCGAAGAACGGGACGAGCAGGATCCTCGCCATGGTGACGAGGTTCGCGGAGTTCCACGGCGAGGGGACGGCGTTGACCACGTCACCAGCCTAGGGGGTCGTCCGGGGTGCGCCGACCGTCGACGGCGCCACCGGCCCCCCGGGTCACCGCCAGCCCGACTCCACGTCGGCGCCGTCGTGGTACTCCGTCGCGACCGGGGGCGTGTGCCCGTCGGTGCCCTCGCCGTAGTCGTGGCCGCCGCTCGCGGGCGCGGGAGCCGCGGCGGGCGCCTGGCCGTCGAAGACGTCCTGCGCGGGCTCGCCCCGGATGAGCGCGAGCGCCGACGGCAGCTCCTCGGGCGTGACGAGCACGTCCCGGGCCTTGGACCCCTCGGACGGCCCGACGATCTCGCGCGACTCCAGGAGGTCCATGAGGCGCCCCGCCTTGGCGAAGCCGACGCGCAGCTTGCGCTGGAGCATCGACGTGGAGCCGAACTGCGACGTCACCACGAGCTCGGCCGCCTGGAGCAGCAGGTCGAGGTCGTCCCCGATGTCCTCGTCGATCTGCTTCTTCGTGGCCGCCTGCGTGACGTCCTCGCGGTAGACGGGCTTGAGCTGGCTCTTCACGTGCTCGACGACGGCGTGCACCTCGGACTCCGAGACCCACGCGCCCTGCACGCGCATGGGCTTGGCGGCACCCATGGGCAGGAACAGCGCGTCACCCTGGCCGATGAGCTTCTCCGCGCCGGGCTGGTCGAGCACGACACGCGAGTCCGCGAGGGACGACGTCGCGAAGGCGAGCCGCGAGGGCACGTTCGCCTTGATGAGGCCGGTGACGACGTCGACCGACGGGCGCTGCGTCGCGAGCACCAGGTGGATGCCCGCCGCACGCGCGAGCTGCGTGATGCGCTGGATCGACGCCTCGACGTCGCGCGGCGCGACCATCATGAGGTCCGCGAGCTCGTCGACGACGACCAGCAGGTACGGGTACGTGGCGATCTTGCGCTCGGAGCCGGGCAACGGCTTGACCTTGCCGGCCCGGACGGCGGCGTTGAAGTCGTCGATGTGCTTGAACCCGAACGCGGCCAGGTCGTCGTAGCGGGCGTCCATCTCGCGGACGACCCAGTCGAGCGCCTCCGCGGCCTTCTTCGGGTTCGTGATGATGGGCGTGATGAGGTGCGGGATGCCCTCGTAGATCGTCAGCTCGACGCGCTTGGGGTCCACGAGCACGAGCCGCACCTGCTCCGGCGTCGAGCGCATGAGGATCGACGTGATCATGGAGTTGATGAAGCTCGACTTGCCCGCGCCCGTCGCGCCCGCGACGAGGATGTGCGGCATCTTCGCGAGGTTCGCGACGACGTAGCCGCCCTCGACGTCCTTGCCCACGCCCATGACCATGGGGTGCTCGGTGCGCCGCGCGGCCGACGACCGCAGCACGTCGCCGAGCACGACCGTCTCGCGGTCCGTGTTGGGGATCTCGATGCCGATCGCGGACTTGCCGGGGATCGGCGCGAGGATGCGCACGTCGGCGCTCGCGACCGCGTACGCGATGTTGTTGGACAGCGACGTGATGCGCTCGACCTTGACCTTGGGCCCGACCTCGACCTCGTAGCGCGTGACCGTGGGCCCGCGGGTGAACCCGGTGACCTTCGCGTCGACCTCGAACTGCTCGAACGTCTGGGTGAGCGCCTCGACCACGCGGTCGTTCGCGGCCGAGCGCACCTTGTGCGGCGCACCCTTGACGAGCGCGTCCTCGTCCGGGAGCAGGTAGACCGTGTCCCCCTCGAGCATGGGCTGCACGCCCCGCGGCATGGGGCCGGGCGGGGGCGGCGGCACGCTGCCGGCGCCGTCCTCCGGGGAGGGCGCGACGGCGCCCATCGCGGCCGCCGCCGTGTCCTGCGCGGTCCCCTGCCCGACGGCGGGGACCACCTCCGTCGCGGCGGTGCCGGCGGCCGGTTCCTCGGCGCGACGCTTCTTCCCCCGGCCGCGCGGCGCGTCGTCCTCGTAGTCGAGGAACGCGGCCGTCTCGAACGCCTCGTCGCCGGAGAAGCCGCCCTCGGGCTTCTCGATCTCCGCCGCCTCCGCCGCGCGCTGCGCCTTGGTGCGCCGCGGCTTGCGGGGTCGGCGACCCGCCGGGGGCTCGCTGCCGTCGTGGCGCGAGACGCCCTCCGCGAGCGGGAGCCCGTCGGCGTCGAGCCCGTCGTCCTCGGCGCGGTGGTTGCCGGTGAGCACGTCGTAGAGGCCGCGCAGCCGGCTCGGGATGCGGTGCACGGGCGTCGCGGTGACGACGAGCAGCCCGAAGAACCCGAGGAGCAGGAAGATGGGGACGGCGAACCACGGCGTCAGACCGGCGGTGACGGGCGTGGCCGCCAGGTAGCCGACGATGCCGCCCGCGTCCTGCACCGCCGCGAAACCGTCCCGCGGCGCGGGCAGGTCCTCCGAGATGTGCACGAGGGAGCACACGGACACGACGATGAGCGTGAGCCCGATCGCGACGCGGGAGTTCGCCTGGGCGCGCTCGGGGTGCCGCATGATGCGCACCGCGAGCCAGAGCAGCAGGACGGGGACCGCGACGCCCGCGAGGCCGAACGTCCCCGCGACGACGCCGTGGACGACCTTGCCGAACGTGCCCTGGATGCCCCACCACTCGCGCGCCGCGACGACGACCGCGAGGGCGATGAGGGTGAACGCGACGCCGTCGCGCCGGTGTGCCGGGTCCAGGTCTCTTGCTCCTCTTCCGATGGTGCGCACGAGCGATCCCACGCCGTGCGCGGCGCCGAGCCAGACCCCCCGCACCGCGCGGACGGGCCACGGCGGCCCTGCCGCCGGCCGACGCGCCGGGCGGCGCGCGCTGGAGGAGGAGGACCGTCCGCGACCGGTGCCGGCGCGCGACGTGCCGCGGGCCGAGGACGAACCGCCGCGCGCCGCGGTGCGGGGCGCTGGTGTGCGGTTGCTCGCGGTCCGACGTGCCTGCGGGGACGTGCGGGTCGCCATAGTGGTCCTAACCTACCTGCGAGGGACGACGGCGCCGGGGACCCCGGGGCGCGTGTCCCCGCGGGACCGGGGCCCGGTCAGGTCTCACCGCCCCGGCCCCACGAGGACGAGCGGAGGACCGATGGACGAGCCCGCAGGGTCGCAGCGCGCGGACGACGACGCGACGACGGACGCCGCTTTCCCGCACCCCCGCGACCTCGTCGAGGTCCGCCCGGGGGTCTGGGTGGCCACCGCGACGATCTGGACGACGACGTCGACGGTCGTGGTCGCGCCCGACGGCGAAGCGCTCGTCGTCGACCCCGCGGTCACGGTCGAGGAGGTCGAGGCGCTGGCCAGGGCCGTGCACGGCCAGGGCTGGCGCGTGACCGCCGGGTTCGCGACGCACCCGCACTGGGACCACGTGCTGTGGTCCCGTTCCCTGGGCGACGCACCGCGCTACGCCACGGCCCGCGGGACCGACGCGACCCGGTCGCGGGGAGCGGACCTGGTCGCCGCGGCCGACGCCGCCGCACCGGGCCACGACCCGACGCTGGTGGGCGCGCTCACCCCGCTCCCCCGCGGCACACGACGGCTGCCCTGGCCGACCGGCAGGACGGCCGACGGAGGACCCGCCGCGCAGACCGACGAGCAGCCCCGCGAGCAGACCGGCGCCGTCGTGGTCGAGCACGACGCCCACGCGCCGGGGCACGCGGCGCTCGTCGTGCAGGGTGTGCTGCTCGCCGGCGACATGCTCTCGGACGTGGAGGTGCCGCTCGTCGACACCGGGTCGCGCGACCCGGTGCGCACGTACCGCGGCGCGCTCGACGCGCTCGAGCTCGCGGCGCGCGACGTCGACGCCCTCGTCCCGGGCCACGGGAGCCCGGCGGTCGGTCGGGACGCCGTCGCCGCGCGCTTCGCGGCCGACCGCGCCTACCTCGACGCGCTGGAGCACGCGGTCGCGCACACGGACGCCGTGGTGGCCGACGACCGGCTCACCGGCTACGTCGCGACGTGGCACGACGAGCAGCTCGCCGCGCTGCGCGCGCGCTGAGGCCGCCTGGGCGGCCGTGCCCGGATCGCGGAGCGGCGGTCCGACGACACGAGGCCTCCCGGACCCGCCGCGCTCCGGGCTCAGTCGTCGAGCCCGAGCTCGACCGACCGGGCGAGCGCCGCGTCGAGGGCCTGCTCGTCGGTGACGAGGCGGTGCAGGTGCCGCGCCGCGACGTGCAGGGCGTCGAGGTCGGGGCCGTAGACGCTCACCATGCCACCCTCGGGGTCGAACCCGACGGCGTCCAGCGCGTCCGGCTCGTGGTCGGTCAGCGTGGCCTGGAGCGCGCCGGAGAAGTCGTAGCCCGAACCCTCGACGCCGCGCCTCTCGAGCGCACCCTTGTGGTGGTGCCACTCCGGCCCGCCGGGCGAGTAGATGATGCTCCACCCCGCGGCCAGCGTGACGAGACGGACGGGGTCGAGCGGGACGAAGTCCTCGGCGGTGGTCATGCCGGAACCGTAGCGAGAGCCACCCACGTCAGGCTCCCGGGGTCGGTCAGCCGAGGAAGAGGCCGACGGCGAGGGTCACGACGCCCGCCGCGAGGACGACGGCCCCCGCGGGCAGCAGCGCGACGGCCCGGTTCGGCGTCTCGCGACCGGGGCCGACGGCCGACAGGAAGAAGCCGGCCGGGAGCAGGATCGCCGCGACGAGCACGCCGGTCGCCGCGAGCCACCGCCAGACGCCGACGAGGCCCGTGGCCTCCGTGAGCAGCAGGCACACGAGGCCGAGGATGACGAGCACCCCCGCGTGCGCGTGCCCGGCGCGGAAGAACGACGTCTGGAACGCGGTGGCGGGGACCCGCCGCGTGACGACTCTGACGAGGAAGGCCCCGCCGGACTCGATGCCGACGACGGTGAGGAGGACGATGCCGGCGGTGAGCCGGGCGGCGTCGGTGAGCTCGAGCACGGGACCTCCAGGGGGCGGCGCGAGAGCTCGCGCAATGGTTTGCGAACACTGTTATAGAACAATGTTCGCACCCACTCGTCAAGAGCCCTAGACTCGGCGCGTGGCACGACCCCGACTGCACGACGACGCCCTGCGCGACCGCCTCCTCGACGTGGCGTCGCGCGCCGTCTCCACGCACGGGGAGGCTGCGGTGACGGTTCGGTCGGTCGCGGCCGAGGCCGGGACGAGCGCGTCGGCGGTGTACGCGCTCTTCGGCAGCCGCGACGAGCTCGTCGCCGCCGTCTCCGCGGAGGGCTTCCGACGCTTCGCCGCACGCCTCGCGACGGTCCCCCGTACCGACGACCCTGCCTCCGACCTCGCCGCCCTCGGTCGCGCGTACCGCGACTTCGCGCTCGCGGACCCGCACTTCTACGCCGTGATGTTCGCGCGCGGCGTCCGCCCCGGGCCCGACCGGCCCGAGGCGCTCGAGGAGCCCACGTTCCGCGTGCTGCGCGACGCCGTCGCGCGCCTCGAGCCCGACGGCACCCGTGCCGACGACGTCGCGCTCGGCCTGTGGGGGCTCGTGCACGGCCTGGTCTCGCTCGAGCTCGCGGGCCTCGTGCCCGGAGGGGACGACGCCCGGGCGGCGCGCTACAGCGCGACGCTCGCCGCCGTCGGCCCGGGGCTCGTGCGGCGCGGCGCGGCGACGTAGCCCCGGGGAAGCCGGACCCACCGTCCGCCCCCGGCGAGCGCACGCGTGGTCACCGGGCGCCGGCACCCACCGCGGCCCGCTGGCCCGCGGTGATCTCCCGGACGGTGCGCACCCACAGGACGAGCGCGACGACGAGGCCCGCGGTGCCCACCGTCTCCGCGACGGGCAGCAGCGCGAACGTCCCCGCCGCACCGGTCGAGGAGAGCGTGGTCAGCTGGGTGGCGACGTTCGTGGCGACGCTCCACAGCAGCCACCCGGCCCACCACCATCCGAGGCCGCGTCGCGGGACGACGACGGTCGCGGCGCGCACGTCGCGCACGACCTGGTAGGGGAACCAGAACGCGACGACCGGCACGATCCAGCCGAGCCAGACCCACACCCGGCTGCGCGCGTGCCCGCGGCCGGGCGACACCGCCTCGGCCAGCACGCGGCTCTGCCAGAGCCACAGGCACGTCACGACCGCCGCCGCGAGCTGCACGGGAAGGAGCAGCAGGCCGACGGCGTCGTACCCGGTGAGGACCTCGGCGCTCGGGGTGCCGGCGCGCGCGGCGCGCTCGAACTCCTCGGCCGCGCCGAACGACGTGAGCCAGGCCAGCACCTGCACGGCGGTGACCGCGACCGCGAGCGCGATCGTGGCCGTCGCGAGGCCCCCGGGGACGGGCGGTCGCGGGACGGATCCGTACCCGCCGCCGTACGCGCCGAAGACCGGCGGCATCGGCTGCCCGTGCACGGGCGCGGAGGGCGGCATCTGGCCGGACGCGCCGGAGTGCGGAGGCGCCGCCCGCCCGTACGCGGGGACGGGCGCGGTGCCGTACGCGCCGTGCCGCGGTACCGGCCGGCCCGGCGCCGGAGGCTGTCCGGGGACGGGGCCGCCGGGCTGTCCGTAGGGCGGGACCCCGGAGGGGTCGTGGTGCGTCAAGGGTGCCTCCTGCGCTGGTCGGGGCGCCAGCATACTGGCGCCCCGACCTGGGCGGAGGCCGGCCCGACGCCGGTCGCGGAGGCTACGCCTCGACGACGACCGGGACGATCATCGGACGACGGCGCAGGCGGTTCGAGACCCACCGGCCGATGACGCGGCGCATGACCTGCTGGAGCTGGTGCGTGTCCGTCGCGCCACCGGCGATCGCGTCCTCGAGCGCCTGGACGACCTCGGGCTGGATGTCCTGGAACACCTTGTCGTCCTCGGCGAACCCGCGCGCGAGGATCTGCGGCCCCGCGAGGACCTTGCCCGTCGCGGAGTCGACGACGGCGAACACGGAGACGAAGCCCTCCTCGCCGAGGATGCGGCGGTCCTTGAGCTCGGCGTCCGTGATCTCGCCGACGCTCGACCCGTCGACGTACACGTACCCGCACGGCACGGCACCCACGACGGACGCGCGCCCGTCGACGAGGTCGACGACGACGCCGTCCTCGGCGAGCACGACGCGGTCGGCCGGCACGCCCGTGCGGACCGCGAGCGCCCCGTTGGCGACGAGGTGACGAACCTCGCCGTGCACCGGCATGACGTTCTTGGGCTTGAGCACGTTGTAGCAGTAGAGGAGCTCGCCCGCGCTCGCGTGGCCGGACACGTGCACCTTGGCGTTGCCGCCGTGGACGACGCGCGCGCCGAGGCGCGTGAGGCCGTTGATGATGCGGAAGACGGCGTTCTCGTTGCCCGGGATGAGCGACGACGCGAGGATGACGGTGTCGCCGTGACCGACCTGGACCTTGTGGTCGCCGTTCGCCATGCGCGACAGGGCGGCCATCGGCTCGCCCTGCGACCCGGTGCACATGAGCACGATCTCGTCGTCGCGCAGCGAGTCGACCTTCTTGAGGTCGATGAGCACGCCCTCGGGCACGTGGAGGTACCCGAGCTCGGACGCGATCGTCATGTTGCGGACCATCGAGCGCCCGACGAGCGCGACACGGCGGCCGTGGTGGTGCGCGGCGTTGAGGACCTGCTGCACGCGGTGCACGTGCGACGAGAACGACGCGACGATGATGCGCTTCTCGGAAGCCGCGAAGACGTTGTCGAGCACCGGGCCGATCTCGACCTCGGGCGTGACGAAGCCCGGGACCTCGGCGTTGGTCGAGTCCACCATGAACAGGTCGACGCCCTGCTCGCCGAGGCGCGCGAACGCCCGCAGGTCGGTGATGCGCCCGTCGAGCGGGAGCTGGTCCATCTTGAAGTCGCCCGTGTGCAGCACGGTCCCGGCGCCGGTCGTCACCGCGACCGCGAGCGCGTCGGGGATCGAGTGGTTCACGGCGACGAACTCGCAGCGGAACACGCCGAGCTGCTCGACCTGCCCCTCCTTGACCGCGAGGGTCACGGGCGAGATGCGGTGCTCCTTGAGCTTCGCCTCGACGAACGCGAGCGTGAGCTGCGACCCGACGAGCGGGATGTCGCGGCGCAGGCGCAGCAGGTACGGCACGGCGCCGATGTGGTCCTCGTGACCGTGCGTGAGGACGATCGCCTCGATGTCGTCCAGCCGGTCCGCGATGTAGTCGAAGTCCGGGAGGATGAGGTCGACGCCGGGCTGGTTGTCCTCGGGGAAGAGGACGCCGCAGTCGATGACGAGCAGACGCCCGTCGTACTCGAGGACGGCCATGTTGCGGCCGACCTCACCGAGACCGCCGAGGGCGACGATGCGCAGCCCTCCGGCGGGGAGCTCGGGAGGCAGGGAGAGTTCGGGGTGGGGATGGCTCACGGGGCCTCCTGTCGTGGCTGAGCCTGGGGGGTTTCGAGGGCTCCTGCCCTCGCTAGCTCGTGGGTGCGGCAGCGCCTGCCGCGGTGGGCACGCCGGCGAGCACGCCCGCGGCGGCGAGGGCGTCGCGCACGAGCGCGACGTCGTCCTCGGTCGCCGCGACGTTCGGCAGGCGCAGGAAACGGTTGTCGGTGACGCCGAGCAGCTCGACGGCGGCCTTGGCCATGACGGCCTGGAAGCCGGCACCGTTGAGCGCGTCGATGACGGGCGTCGTGGTGAGGAACACCTCGAGCGCGCCCGCCGGGTCGCCGGCGTCGAAGCGGCGCACGACCTCCGCGAACTGCGGCGCGACGGCGTGCGCCGACACGGAGACGATACCCGCAGCCCCGTGCGCGAGGAACGGCAGCAGCAGGCCGTCGTCGCCGCTGTAGAACGCGAGGTCGGTCGAGGCGGCGAGCTTCGCGGCGGCGTACACGTCGCCCGTCGCGTCCTTGCTCGCCACGACGCGCTCGTGCGCCGCGAGGCGCGCGTACGTGTCGGGGGCGACGCGCACGCCGGTGCGGCCGGGCACGTCGTACAGCATGACGGGGAGGTCGGCCGCCTCGGCGATCGCCACGACGTGGCGGTAGACGCCCTCCTGGCTGGGGCGCGAGTAGTACGGGGTGACGACGAGGAGCCCGTCCGCCCCGGCCTCGGCGGCCTGCTCGGCCATGCGCAGCGCGTGGTCGGTGTCGTTGGACCCGGCGCCCGCGAGGACGGCTGCGCGGTCGCCGACCGCCTCGACGACGGCGCGCACGAGGTCCTGCTTCTCGGGGGCGTGGGTCGTGGGCGACTCGCCCGTGGTGCCGCTCAGCACGAGGCCGTCGTTCCCGTCGTCCACCAGGCGCTTCGCGAGCCGGGCTGCCGCCTCGAGGTCGACGGCGCCGGCGGGCGTCATCGGGGTGACCATGGCCGTGAGGACGGCACCGAACGGGCGCGCGGGGGTGGCGGGAAGGACCATGTGCACAAACTACCGTGCGGCGGGTCGTCGTACCGCGCCCGTCCGGCAGCGACCGGGCGGCGTCCGGGGCACAGGCCCGGCGCTCCGTGCCGCTCGCCCGCGTGCGTCCCCGCGACCCCCAGGGCGATACTCGGAGCATGTCCCGTCCCGCCTCGACGTCGAACCTCTCCCCCGCGCTCGTCGCCCACGTGCCCACCGGGCTGCTCGTGGACGGCCACTGGGGTCCTGCCGAGGGCGGGCGGACCTTCGAGGTCGAGGACCCGGCGACCGAGGAGTCGCTGTTCGACGTCGCGGACGCGAGCCCGGCGGACGCGCTGCGCGCGCTCGACGCCGCGCACCGGGCGGCGCCCGCGTGGCGCGCGACGCCCCCGCGGGAGCGGGGCGAGGTGCTGCGCGCCGTCTACGACCGGGTCGTCGCGCGGGCCGACGACGTGGCCGCGCTCATCACGGCCGAGTGCGGCAAGCCGCTCGCGGAGGCGCGCGCCGAGGTGCTCTACGGCGCCGACTTCCTGCGCTGGTACGCGGAGCAGGCGGTGCGCGCCGAGGGGCTCGCGCGGACCGCGCCCGCGGGCGGCAACCGCCAGCTCGTCTTCCGCCGGCCCGTCGGGCCCGCGCTGCTCGTCACGCCCTGGAACTTCCCCATCGCCATGGCCACGCGCAAGATCGGCCCGGCGCTGGCCGCCGGGTGCACGGTCGTCGTCAAGCCCGCGCGGCTCACCCCGCTCACGACGGCGCTCGTGGCCGAGGTGATCCGCTCCGAGCTCGCCGACCGCGGGCTGCCCACGGGCGTCGTCAACGTCGTCCCCTCGTCGCGCGCCGCCGACGTCACCGAGCCGCTCCTCGCGGACGAGCGCCTGCGCAAGCTGTCGTTCACCGGCTCGACGCCCGTCGGGCGCACGCTGCTCGAGAAGGCGTCCGCGCAGGTGCTGCGCACCTCGATGGAGCTCGGCGGCAACGCCCCGTTCCTCGTCTTCGCGGACGCCGACCTCGACGCGGCGGTCGAGGGCGCCGTCGTCGCCAAGCTCCGCAACGCGGGGCAGTCGTGCGTGGCGGCGAACCGCTTCCTCGTGCACGACACCGTCGCGCGCGAGTTCGCCCAGCGCCTCGCCGCCGCGTTCGCCGACCTGCGGGTCGGGCCGGGCGCCCAGGACGGGACGCAGGTCGGGCCGCTCATCGAGGCGAAGGCCGTCGACAAGGTCGCCGAGCTCGTCGACGCGGCGGCCGACGGCGGGGCCCAGGTGCTCACCGGCGCGGAGCGGCCCCGCTCCCCCGGGTACTTCTACTCCCCCACCGTCCTGTCGGGCGTCGACCCGGACGCGCGCGTCGTCACCGAGGAGATCTTCGGTCCGGTGGCGCCCGTCGTCGCGTTCGGCGACGACGACGAGGGCATCGCGCTCGCGAACGCGACCGAGTACGGGCTCGCGGCCTACGCGTACACGAGGTCGCTCGACCGGGCGGTGCGCGTCTCCGAGGAGGTCGAGGCCGGGATGATCGGCGTCAACCGCGGCCTCGTCTCCGACGCGAGCGCCCCGTTCGGCGGGCTCAAGCAGTCCGGCCTCGGCCGCGAGGGCGGCGAGGCCGGTCTCGAGGAGTACCTGGAGACGGTCTACGTCGCCCTCTGACGTCGCCTCCTTCTCCCCCTCCCCCCGGTCGCCGCGCACGGGGTCACGGACCGGGATCCGACGATCCCGGTCGCCGTCCCCGTGCTCGACGGGCGGCTGGGCCGTCCTCGTCACCGACGGTGCGGGCGGGCCTGCGGGGCCCTCACGCGGCGTTGGTACCCTGACGCCCCGGTGACGACCGGTGACCGGTGCCGCGCGCGCCGAGCCGTCGTCGCCGTCCGCCGTCACCGACTCCCGGAGAGCCCACGCCCGTGCCCTCGACGCCCGCGTTGACCACCAGCCCGACCGTCCCCTCGCCCAGCGCCCGCGTCACCACCGTCGGGTACATGATCTTCGCGTCGCGCTGGCTCCAGGCGCCGCTCTACTTCGGCCTCATCGTGGCCCAGGTCGTCTACGTGTGGCAGTTCCTCAAGGAGCTGTGGCTGCTCGTCGTAGGCGGTTTCACCGGCCGCGCGACGGACCACGCGACGCACGAGGTGGTCGACTTCGGCGCCGAGGAGATCATGCTCGCGGTGCTCGGGCTCGTGGACGTCGTCATGATCTCCAACCTGCTCATCATGGTCATCGTGGGCGGCTACGAGACGTTCGTCTCGCGCATCCGGCTCGAGGGTCACCCCGACCAGCCCGAGTGGCTGAGCCACGTCAACGCGAACGTGCTCAAGACGAAGCTCGCGATGTCCATCGTCGGGATCTCCTCGATCCACCTGCTGCGCACCTTCATCGACAGCAGCCGGTACACGCCGACGCAGCTCATGTGGCAGACGCTCATCCACCTCGCCTTCGTCCTCTCGGCGCTCGCCCTCGCGCTCATCGACCGCATGTCCCTCACCGCGCACCAGCGCGCGGCGAACGCCGCCGCCGCGGGCGAGGGCCCGGCCGACCCGCACGCATGAGCCGGCCCGACGACGTCCCGCGCCCCGGCGCCGACCCCGCGCCCGGTGCTCCGCGCGCGGACGGCGCCGAGGTGCCGGACGTCGTCGTGGTGCCGGACGTCGTCGAGCACGTGGCCGAGCAGGCCGTCGAGGACGAGGTCCGCGCCGCGGTCCGCCAGGCCGTGTCGGTCTCCGTCGCGACGGGTCTGTACGGCATCTCCTTCGGCGCGCTCTCGGTCGTCGCAGGTCTCGACGTGGCGCAGACCATGGCGCTGAGCCTGCTCATGTTCTCGGGCGGCTCGCAGTTCGCGCTCATCGGCGTGGTGGGCGCCGGGGGCGCGCCGGTCGCGGCGATCACCACCGCGGGCTTCCTGGGCGTCCGCAACGCGCTCTACGGCGCGCAGCTCGGCCCGCTGCTCGCGCTGCGCTCGTGGCACAAGGTCGTCGCGGCGCAGTTCACGATCGACGAGTCGACCGCCGTCGCGACCGCGCAACGGTCCCGGCGCGCCGTCCGGGCCGGGTTCTGGTGGACGGGCGTCGGCATCTTCGTCCTCTGGAACGCGATGACGCTCGTCGGGGCGCTCGCGGGCGACGCGCTCGGCGACCCGCGCGCGTGGGGGCTCGACGCCGCCGCCGCGGCCGCGTTCCTCGGCCTCCTGTGGCCTCGTCTCGCGACGCGGGCGATGCAGCTCACCGCGGCCGCGGCCGTCGTCGTGGCGGCGGTGCTCGTCCCGGTCGCGCCGGGCGGCGTGCCGGTGCTCGCGGCGGCCGCCGTCGCCGTCGTCATCGGTCAGGTCGACGCGCGGCGCCGACGGGCGGCCGACCGTGCGGGGACCGTGCCCGGTCCCCCGGGAGAGGAGCCCTCATGACCTCGGCCACCGTCTGGGTCGTCGTGCTCACCGCGTCCGCGGTGTGCTTCGCGCTCAAGCTGGCGGGCCACCTCGTGCCCGAGCACTGGCTCGCCGACGAGCGCGTCGCGCGCACCGCCGCGCTCGTGACCGCCGCGCTCCTCGCGGCGCTCGTCACGGTGCAGACCGTCGGCGACGGGCAGGCCCTCGTCGTCGACGCGCGGCTGCCCGCGCTGGGCGTCGCGGCCGTCGCGCTCGCGCTGCGCGCGCCGTTCATCGTCGTCGTGGTCCTCGCCGCGGTCACGGCCGCGGGCCTGCGCGCGCTCGGCTGGGGCTGAGACCGTCCCGGCGCCCGGCCGGGTCTCGTAGGGTGAACCCGTGAGCCTCTTCCGCGAGACCGCCGACGTCTCCGTCCGCCCTGCCGTGCCCGGCGACGACGTCGCGATGACTGCGATCCAGGTCGGGGCGTGGCGCTCCTCGCACGCCGACGTGCTCGGCGACGACGTGCTCGACGCGCTCGACACCGTGCGGATGCGCGAGCAGTGGGCCGCCGCGATCTCCTCCCCGCCCGGCCCCGGCTTCGCGGTGCTCGTCGCGTGCGCGGGGGCCGACGTCGTGGGTTTCGCCGCGGTCGCGCCCGGCCAGGTCCTCGCGCTCGAGGTCGAGCCGCGTCACCAGCGCGGCGGGCACGGGTCGCGTCTGCTGGCGGCGGCCGTCGACCGGCTGCGGCGCGACGGCGCGGACGAGGTCGTCACGTGGGTCCTCGACGGCGACGCCGCGCGCGAGGCCTTCCTCTCCGGGTCGGGGCTCGGCCCCGACGGGCGCACCCGGACGCTCGCGACCGGGCTGCGGGACGTCGTCGAGCGGCGCTGGACCGCCGAGATCTGAGGACCACGGAGCCCCGCGTCACGCAGCCGTGACACCCCCGTGACCCGTTCGTCCCCGTGACCTGCGAGGATCGTCCGCCATGGGCATCCTCACCGACTACTTCGCCGCACCGGACGACGCACGGGCCGCGCTCGCCGCGCAGGCCGGACCGGCCTCCCCCGACCCGCTGACCACGCAGCCGGGCTTCGCGACCGTGGAGCTCAAGGGCATCGACCCGTTCGTGGTCCTCGGCACCCTGACGAGCCTGCTCACCGACCGCCCGTACGCCGAGGTCACCGCGGACGCGCGCCACGGCTCGCTCGTCGCGACCGGCGGGGACGAAGGGCCCTGGGTGGTCTCCGTGACCGACGTGCTCGTGGAGGCGCTCGCCTCCGCGACGCCCGCCGCGCTCGACGAGGTCGCCGTGCGGTGGGCGGGGACGGAGGAGCTCGAGGGGTCGGACCCCACGGATCTCGCCGACGCGCTGCACCGGCTCGCGGCGCTGTGCGTCCGCGCCGACGACGCGGGGCACCGGCTCTACTGCTGGACGAGCCTCTGACACCCGCGCCCGGGAGCCGTCAGGCCCGACGACGCGCGCGGTAGAGCGCCGCGGCCTTGCGCAGCGCCTCCCGGGCGCGGCGGCGGTCGCGCGCCGCGTCGTACGCGAACGCGAGGTGGTACCACGCCTCCCAGCTCGTGGGGTCGGCGTCGACCGCGTCGCGGTACGGGCCGAAGGCCGCGTCCGCGGCCTCGCGGTCGATCCGGCCGCCCGGCGAGCGCGGCAGGTCGTCGACCGGCAGGCGGCCGCGGCCCGCGAGGTCGTCGGCCATGCGCTGCACGGTGCCGGCGAGCAGGAACTCGCGCCCGACCAGGCCGACGACGAGCAGCGGCAGCACGAGCACGCCGGCCCCGATCGCCATGGCGACGGGCTCGCCCGTGCCGATGAGGGCCGCGGAGCGTCCCGCGACCTGCCACACGTACAGCGCGAGCAGGAGGGTGACGAGGACCGCGCCGACGATCGCCTTCCACGGGCGCCCGGAACGCGACGGCACGCGCGACCCGCCGTCCCCGGGTCCGGGGGCGTCCGGGCCGGCGGGTCCGCCGGGCACGCTCATGCGAGGTCCAGCACGTTCTCGAGGCCGACGGTCAGCCCGGGCCGGCCCACGACCTCGCGGACGGCGAGCAGGACGCCCGGCATGAACGAGACCCGGTCGAACGAGTCCTGCCGGATCACGAGCTGCTCGCCCGCGTTGCCGAAGAGGATCTCCTCGTGCGCGACGAGCCCGCGCAGCCGGACCGCGTGCACGCGCACGCCGTCGACGTCGGCACCGCGCGCCTCCCAGCCCGCCTCGGTCGCGTCCGGGCTCGCCGCGAGACCGGCGTCGGCCCGCGCGGCGGCGATCGCCGCGGCGGTGTGCCGGGCAGTGCCCGACGGTGCGTCGACCTTGTCCGGGTGGTGGAGCTCGATCACCTCGGCCGACTCGAAGTACCGTGCGGCCTTGGCGGCGAACGTCATCGCGAGGACGGCGGAGAGCCCGAAGTTGGGCGCGATGAGCACGCCGAGCCCCGGTGCGCCGGCCGCGGCGGCGCGCCCGAGGTGCGCGACGACGCGCCCGCGGCTCTCCTCCGTCCAGCCCGTGGTCCCGACGACCGCGTGCACGCCCGCGTCGATCAGCGCGTGGACGTTCGCCTCGGTCGCGGACGGGACGGTGAAGTCGACGGCGACGTCCGCGCCGCCGAGCGTCGCGGTGGCGACCTCGTCGCCCGCGTCGAGGCGCGCGACGAGCTCGAGGTCCGCGGCGCCCTCGACGGCGGCGCAGACGGTCGCGCCCATGCGCCCGGCGGCGCCCAGGACGGCGACCCGCAGCGGGCGGCCGGGCTCCCTGCCGGGGGCGGTCGGGGCGGGATCGGGCGCGGGGGTGCTCTGCTCGCTCACGCCCGTCACCCTATCGCCGGAGCACGGGCCGACCGGCGCCTCGTCCACCGCACCGGGCAGTGGGTCTGCCCACAGCACGACGGCGGCCGCCCTCCGCGAGGAGGACGGCCGCCGCGAGACGCCGTGGGAGGCGAGGTGTCAGTCGCCGAACGGACCGACGCGCACCACGGAGCGCGGCCGCGACGCGAGGTCGTCGGCGAGCTTCTGCACGTCGTCGGTCGTGACGGAGCGGATCGCGTCGAGCGACTCCTCGACGCTCAGGAGCTCCCCGTAGACGAGCTCGGCCTTGCCGAGCCGGCTCATGCGCGAGCCGGAGTCCTCGAGGCCGAGGACCATGCCGCCCGAGAGCTGGCCGATGCTGCGGTCGAGCTCGGCGCCCGTGATGCCGTCGGCCGCGAGGCGGTCGAGCTCGCTGTGCAGGAGCGCGGTCACCTCGTCCACCTTCGACGGCGCGCACCCGGCGTAGAGGCCGAACGTGCCGATGCCGCCGTGGCCGGACGCGAACGAGTAGGTCGAGTACGCGAGGCCGCGCCGCTCGCGGATCTCCTGGAAGAGGCGCGAGCTCATGCCGCCGCCGAGGACGGCGCTCAGCACGGAGAGCGTGAAGCGGCGGTCGTCCGTCGCGGCCAGGCCGGTGCCGCCGATGACGACGTTCGCCTGCTCGACGGCCCGGCGGACCGACAGCTCGACGCTCGCCGATCCGAGGCCCGCCAGGGCCGGGTCCACGGGGTCGCGGCGTGCCCGGGGCGCGCCCGACGCGTCGAGCGCCCAGCCACCGTCGTGCAGCGCCCGGCCCACCTGGTCGACGAGCGTGTCGTGGTCGACGCCGCCCGCCGCCGCGACGACGAGCGTCTCGGGGCGGTAGTGCCAGCGGTAGTGCTCCCACACGGCGTCCCGGGGCACGGCGTTGATCGTGTCCGGGGTGCCGCCGATCGGCCGACCCAACGGGTGCCCGGCGAGGACCGCCGCGGCGAACTCCTCGTGCACGACGTCCGAGGGGTCGTCGTCGTTCATCGCGAGCTCTTCGAGGATCACGCCGCGCTCGGTCTCGAGCTCGTCGGGGTCCAGGCGCGCGGAGGTCACCATGTCGGTGATGACGTCGACCGCCATGGGGAGGTCGGCGTCGAGCACGCGCGCGTAGTAGCACGTGTGCTCCTTGCCGGTCGCCGCGTTGGCCTCGCCGCCGACGGCGTCGAACGCCTCGGCGATGTCCATCGCGGAGCGGCGGGCCGTGCCCTTGAACAGCAGGTGCTCGAGGAAGTGCGTCGACCCGAAGTGGCCGTCGGTCTCGTCGCGCGAGCCGACGCCGACCCACGCGCCCACCGTCGCCGAGCGCAGGCCCGGCATCGACTCGGTGAGCACGCGGACCCCGCCGGGCAGGACGGAGCGACGGATCGTCGCGCCGTCCTGCCCGGCGGTCAGCTCGGCCCCGGCGTCACCCGCCGGGACGAGCGGAAGGTCCCACGGCACGTCAGGCGTCCGCGTCCTCGGTCGCGGGAGCGTCGGCCGGAGCCTCGTCCTCGACCACGGCGTGCAGCGAGAGCTTGCCGCGCGGGTCGATCTCGCCGATCTCGACCTGGACCTTCTGGCCGATGGACAGCACGTCCTCGACGTTCTCGACGCGCTTGCCGCCCACGAGCTTGCGGATCTGGCTGATGTGCAGCAGACCGTCCTTGCCCGGGGAGAGCGAGATGAACGCGCCGAACGACGTCGTCTTGACGACCGTGCCGACGAAGCGCTCGCCGATCTCCGGGACGTGCGGGTTGGCGATCGCGTTGATCGCCGCGCGGGCGGCCTCGGCCGACGGGCCGTCGACGGCGCCGATGTACACGGTGCCGTCGTCCTCGATGGAGATGTCCGCGCCCGTCTCCTCCTGGATCTGGTTGATCATCTTGCCCTTGGGGCCGATGACCTCGCCGATCTTGTCGACCGGCACCTTCACGGAGATGACACGCGGGGCGTTCGGGGACATCTCGTCGGGCACGTCGATGGCCTCGGCGAGCACGTCGAGGATCGTCAGGCGCGCGTCGCGCGCCTGGGTCAGCGCACCGGCGAGCACCGAGGCGGGGATGCCGTCGAGCTTGGTGTCGAGCTGGATGGCCGTGACGAACTCGCGCGTGCCGGCGACCTTGAAGTCCATGTCGCCGAACGCGTCCTCGGCCCCGAGGATGTCGGTGAGCGCCGCGTAGCGGGTCTCACCGTCCACCGTGTCGGAGATGAGGCCCATCGCGATGCCCGCGACGGGGGCGCGCAGCGGCACGCCCGCGTTGAGGAGCGAGAGGGTCGAGGCGCACACGGAGCCCATCGACGTCGAGCCGTTGGAGCCGAGGGCCTCGGACACCTGGCGGATCGCGTAGGGGAACTCCTCGCGGCTCGGCAGCACCGGCACGAGCGCACGCTCGGCGAGCGCGCCGTGACCGATCTCGCGGCGCTTCGGGCTGCCGACGCGGCCGGTCTCGCCGGTCGAGTACGGCGGGAAGTTGTAGTTGTGCATGTAGCGCTTGCGCGTCTCCGGACCGAGCGAGTCGATCTGCTGCTCCATGCGGAGCATGTTCAGCGTGGTGACGCCCATGATCTGCGTCTCGCCACGCTCGAAGAGCGCGGAGCCGTGCACGCGCGGCAGCACCTCGACCTCGGCCGACAGGGTGCGGATGTCCGCGAGCCCACGGCCGTCGATCCGCACGCCGTCGGTGAGCACGCGCTGGCGCACGAGCTTCTTCTGGAGCGAGCGGTACGCGGCGGAGAGCTCCTTCTCGCGGCCGTCGAACCCGGCCTGGAGCTTGCCCACCATCTCGTTCTTGATCTCGTCGAGACGGTTCTCCCGGTCCTGCTTGTCCGCGATGGCGAGCGCCTCGCGCAGGTCCGTCGCGACCTCGGCCTCGACCGCGGCGAACGCGTCGTCCTGGTAGTCCAGGAAGACCGGGTACTCCTTGACGGGCTTCGCGGCCTGCGCCGCGAGCGCCGACTGCGCGTCGCACAGCGCCTTGATGAACGGCTTGGCCGCCTCGATGCCCTCGGCGACGACCTCCTCGGTCGGCGCGGCCACGCCCTCGTCCTTGACGAGGCCCCAGGCGCCGTCGGTCGCCTCGGCCTCGATCATCGCGATCGCGACGTCGTCGCCGACGACGCGGCCGGCCACGACCATGTCGAAGACCGCGCGCTCCTTGTCGGAGTACTTGGGGAACGCGACCCACTGGCCGTCGACCAGCGCGATGCGGACCGCGCCGACCGGGCCGGAGAACGGCAGGCCGGAGATCTGGGTCGACGCCGACGCGGCGTTGATCGCGAGCGTGTCGTACGCGTCGTCCGGGTGGAGCGCGAGGACCGTGATGACGACCTGGACCTCGTTGCGCAGGCCCTTGACGAAGAGCGGGCGCAGCGGGCGGTCGATGAGGCGGCACGCGAGGATCGCGTCCGTCGAGGGACGACCCTCGCGGCGGAAGAACGAGCCGGGGATGCGGCCCGCGGCGTACATGCGCTCCTCGACGTCCACCGTCAGGGGGAAGAAGTCGAACTGCTCCTTCGGGTGCTTGCCGGCCGTCGTGGCCGACAGGAGCATCGTCTCGTCGTCGAGGTACGCGGCGACGGAGCCGGCGGCCTGACGGGCGAGGCGCCCGGTCTCGAACCGGACGGTGCGGGTGCCGAAGCGACCGTTGTCGATCGTGGCCTCGGCGAACTGGATCTCGGGACCCTCCACGGGTGCCCTCCCTTTCTCGAAGCGCCGCCCGGGTAGCCCTGTCGAGGGTTCCGGTCCGTGCCCCGGCGCGTGGCGCAGGGGCTCCGGTCGCACTCGACGCTCGGCGGTCTTCGATCGAGGTCCACGGCGGTTCCCGCACCGGCGCCGTCCGAGGACGGTGCCGAGGGGGTCCGTGAGCCACTACCGAGGACCGAACGAGAGGCCGGCGGCGCGGTGGGTGGTGTGCGGCTGGTGGTGCTCAGCCGGGGTGTGACGGGTACATCACACCAGACCAGCCCGGTCCCCGCAGGGACCGGGCTGGCGGTGTCGTGTCAGCGACGCAGACCGAGGCGCTCGATGAGGCTCCGGTAGCGGTTGATGTCGACCTTCTGCAGGTAGCCGAGCAGGCGACGGCGCTGGCCGACGAGGAGGAGCAGACCACGACGGCTGTGGTGGTCGTGCTTGTGCTCCTTGAGGTGCTCGGTGAGGTCCTTGATGCGCTGCGTGAGGAGCGCGACCTGGACCTCGGGCGAACCGGTGTCGCCCTCGCTCGTCGCGTACTCGGTCATGATGCGCTGCTTCGTGGCAGTGTCGAGCGGCACGGTTCTCCTTCGGGTTCGTTGCGCGGTGCACCGGGACGGATCTCCCGGGCTCTCTCTGTCCGCGGCCGGTCAGACGGCGCATCCACCCTACCAAACGGACGCGCCGTCGTCGGCCGCGACCCCGGCCCGCCCGGCCGGAGCGCGCGACCCGCCTCAGGGGGCGCCGTCGTGCCCGGCCGTGCCGTCACCGCGGAACCGGCCCGTGGCGTCGGGCAGCACCCCGGCGAACCGGAGCAGGTCCGGCAGCGTGAGGACGAGCGACCCGTCCTCGAAGTGCACGCCCTGCGCGGGCGTCCAGTGGTTGCTCGTGCGCACGTACGACGTGTCGTCCTGCCGCAGCAGGTACACGAACGTCTCCGCGAGCACGCGGCTGCCGACCTCGCCGAGGAAGCTGCCGTCGCCCTGGAGCTCGGCCTCCTTGAGGACGTAGTACCACAGCGGGGTGCCGCCGTGGTCGCCGTCCCGCAGGGCCGCGAGCGCCTGCTTCACGTCGTCCCCCGCCCGGTCCTCGAGCTGGGCCGGGGTGAGCGGGATGACGCCGAACGCCGCGGCGACGGCCTCGCCCGTGGGCAGGGCGAGCATGTACCCGCGCAGCAGGTTGCGCTGCGCGAGCTGCTTCTGGAGCGCGCTCGCGACGAGCTGGGCCGGCGTGTGCGCCGGCGCCTCGGGCGGCAGGTTCCCCTCCTTGACCATGGTGCCCAGGCTGGGTGCGAGGAACGTGTCGATCTTCTCGGCCGCACGGAACGTGCGCGGGTCGCCCTTGTCGACGAACCGCGCCCACTCGATCGGCCAGTTCGACGGCAGGACAGGCGTGCCCTGCGGTCCCGGGCGCAGGCTGCCGCCGTTCCCCGTGAACTGGAAGAGCTGGGTCAGGCTCGCGTTCGCGGGCGGCGGGCCCGTGAAGTTGACGTTGAAGTCGTAGGAGTCGCGGATCATCGAGTGCCCGAACCGGAACGCCGCGACCGCGAACTCGAGCGGCATGGAGATCGGGTACCGGGGCCGGAAGAACGACGTGTCGCGCAGGAGCGTCGCGTCGAGCACGCCCGGCGTGGTGAGGGTACGCAGGTAGTCGTTGACCACGAGCCACTGGTAGTGCCACCGCACGAGCTGGCTCGCGCGCTCGAACACGCCGCGCTCCCCGCCCGTGTGCCGGGTCCAGGGCTCGACGTCGTCCACCCAGTCCACGACGGCGTTGTGGAACCGGATCATCGCGAGGTGGAGCTGGGCGACCACGAGGTTCTCGTCGTTGCGCCCGTCCGGGATCAGCGGTGCGCCGCCGTCGTCGCGCGGCAGGTCGCGCTGCGCGTCGTCGCCGGGTGCCACGAGCGAGAACGAGGGGCCGCCCGGTATGACGAGCGGCTCGGTCGAGATGCGGCCGAGCCGCAGCTTCGCCGAGCCCGGCACGTACGACGCCTCGCTGCGCGTCGTGCGGTAGCCTCGCTCGCCCTCGAACCGCGGCCCGCTGCCGTACAGGGAGTCGAGGTTGAGCGCCGGGTGGCGACCGTTGTGGAGCGAGCGGACCACGACCCACGGCGCGAACACCTGGAAGGGCACCGCGTCGACGTCGCCGAGCGCCTGGTCCCCGTCCCGGCCCGCCGTCGTGTCGGGTCCGTTGGTGTTGAGCGTGATGTCGTGGTCGATGAACTGGCCCCAGTACGTGTACACGGCCGGCACGTGCGAGTCGAGGCTGCGCGGCGGCTGCCCGGGCGGGGTGACCGGCCGGGCGACCATCGCGGCCCCGAGCGTCTTCAGCGCGGCGACGGTCGCGGTCGTCGCGCCGTTCCCGACCGGGAGGTGGAACCACGGGAAGCGCTCGGCGAGCTGCGGGAACAGGTAGTCGAACGCGGTCGTGGAGTCGTACCGGTGGTGCTCGAGGTCCCGTGCCACGGCGGCCTCGGCCGCGGGCAGGAGCGGTGCGTCCGACTCCGCCGGGTCGACGTCCGCGTCGGTCGCGACCTCGTCGGGGACGACGGCCGACCCGTGCCCGACGCTGCGGACGGTCCGGCCGACCGGGGTGGACGCCTGGTCGACGGCGTCGGGGGCGACGTCGTCGACGACGGTCTCGGCGACGGGTGTCGCCGCGTGCTGCTGAGCCTCCATGGCTCTGCCCTCTCTGTCGGAGGTCTTCGTGCGGCCCGCGCGGCGAGCCGCCGGCGTCCCCGCGGGCGTGCGCGCGCGGGGACGGGTGCGACCGCCCCCGGGCCGCAGCCCGGGGACCGCGCGGCCGCCTGGGCGCCGTGCACGACGGCGCCGCTCACCCGGAGGGAGGGCCCGGCGCGGGTGTCGTGACACGGCCGGGCAGCGCCCGGAGGACGGCGCGGTGACGGGCTCGAGGACCGTCTCGACGACGCCCGCACGGCGCGCCGGGCGAGGACCCCGCGGACGCGCCGCGGCGGCTCGGCGGGCTCAGCCCCGCAGGAGCCCGCGGCGCCGGGCCTCGGCGACGGCCGCCGTGCGCGACGGCGCACCGAGCTTGTCGTAGACGTGCACGAGGTGCGTCTTCACGGTCGCGCGCGAGAGGAACAGCTCGTGCGCGATCTCGTCGTTCGTGCGCCCCTCGGCGACGAGCGCGAGCACCTCGAGCTCGCGCGCGGTGAGCGCGGTGCCCGGGCTGCGCAGCCGGCCGAGCAGCCGGCGCTGCACCGCGGGCCCGAGGGCGACCTCGCCCGCCGCGGCAGCGCGCACGGCCGCGACGAGCTCGTGGGTCGGCGCGTCCTTGAGCAGGTAGCCGCGAGCGCCCGCCTCGACCGCGGCGAGGATGTCGGCGTCCGCGTCGTAGGTCGTGACGACGAGCACGGGCGGACCGTCCGTCGCGACGATCTCGCGGACCGCGTCCACGCCCCCGAGGCGCCCGGGGCCGAACTGCAGGTCGAGCAGCACGACGTCGGCCCGCAGCCCGGCGCGCAGCCGCGCGAGCAGCTCCTCGGCCGAGCCGACCTCGGCGACGACCCGCACGTCCGGCTCGGCCTCCAGCACGGCGCGCAGGCCGGTCCGCACGACGGGGTGGTCGTCCGCGAGGACGACGTCCACCGCAGGGCCGGTCATCGATCCTCCTCGGTGCTGGTCGGGTCGTCGGTCGTCGCCGCGAGGGGCACCCACGCGACCACCGCCGTGCCGGCGCCCGGGGCGGACTCCACGGACAGCGTGCCCCCGAGGTCCGCGACCCGCGCGCGCATGGCGCCCAGCCCGAAGCCGCCCGGCCGGTCCGCCGTCGGCGCGGGGACGGCGTCCGGGTCGAAGCCGCGCCCGTCGTCGACCACGTCGAGCGCGACCGCGTCGTCCCCCGGCCCGCTGCCCGCGAGGAAGCTCACGGTGACGGCGGCGCGCGTCGCACCGGCGTGCCGCTCGACGTTGGCGAGCGCGGACTGCGCGACGCGCAGCAGCGCGGCCTCGACCTCCGTCGGCAGCGGGACGGGCTCGCCGCTGACCCGCACGACGACGAGCGGGCCGCCCTCGGCGGCCCGGGCGGACGCACGGTCCGCGACGCGGCGCAGGGCCCCGACGAGGTTCGACGACGCGAGGTCGGCGGGAGCCAGCGCCCGGACCACGCGGCGCGCCTCGGCGAGGTTGTGCCGCGCGACCTCGCGCGTCTGCTCGACGTACCCGCGCGCCGTCGCCGGGTCGCCCGCGTCGAGCGCGGTCCGCGCCGCGCGCAGGAGCAGCTCGGCGGACGAGAAGCCCTGGGCGAGCGTGTCGTGGATCTCGCGCGCGAGGCGCTCGCGCTCGGCCGCCACGGCCCGCTCCCGCTCCGACACCGCGAGCTCGTCGCGGGTGCGCACGAGCTCGTCGAGCGTGCGCTGGCGCTCCTGCGACTCCCGGACGACGGCCTCGAGCGCGAGCACGACGACCACCGCCACGGCCCCGCCGATGGCCGGCCCGAGCACGAACGGCAGCGCGACGCGCGCGGTCCACACGGCCATGACGCCCACGACGAGCACGACGACCACCACGACCGCGACGGGGCCCCGGCGCGGGCCGAGGACGTGCATCGCGACGAACATCAGAGGGAACGCGACCCAGACGGCGGTCGTCGAGACGAGCGACAGCCCGACCCAGAGGGCCACGAGGCCGGTCACCCACGCCCCCGCGGGCCACCACGCACCGCGCGGCGCGCGCACGTCGACGGGCACGGGGACGCGCCGTCGGCCCAGGACGTACAGGGCGAGCAGCGACGCGCCCAGCAGCACGGCGCCCACGCCCCGCGCCGTCGACGTGACGAGCGCGCCCGCGACCGCGAGCGCGACCAGCCCGACGAGCAGCACGTCCAGGCCCCGCCGCAGCCACCGCGTCGCGGCCGGCACGACCGGCGCGGCACGCCCCGCCGGCACCGAGCGGTCCGCCGGTACCGCGTCGCCTGCCGGCGCCGTGCGGCCGACGGGCGCGGCAGGCACGGCGGGCTCGGGTCCGGGCGAGGTCACGCCGTCACCCTAGCCACGGCGACGCGGCCCGGCATCGTCCGAACGGTCGATCCGAGGCTCGTCCCTGCGGCGCCGCAGGACCGGTCGCACCGGTGATCCGCAGGACGCCGTCGCGCGGGACGGTGGACGGGACGTCGGGACGGGTCCTGCCGCGCACGACCGCTCGTGCTCGCGGGGTCGTCCCGCCCCCTGCCCCTCGGACCCCGGAGGTCTCCCCGTGTTCCTCGCCCTGCGCGACCTGCGCCACGCGCGCGGTCGCTTCGCGCTCATGACGGTCGTCGTCGCGCTCATCACGTTCCTCGTCGCGTTCCTCGCGGCGCTCACCGCGGGCCTCGGCCGCGCGAGCACCTCGGCGGTCACCGACCTGCCGGTCGACCGCGTGGTCTTCTCGCCCCCGGAGGAGGGCGCGTCCCCCTCCTTCACCGAGTCCGAGGTGACCGCCGCGCAGACGGACGCCTGGGCCGCCGTCCCCGGCGTCGACGCCGCGGACCCGCTCGGTGTCGCGACCGTGCGCGCGTCGGGTGCGAGCACGGCCGCCGTCACGGCGTTCGGCGTGCACCCCGGTTCCGGGCTCGTCCCCGCCGCCGAGGGCGCCGACGTCGCACCCGGCGCCGTCGTGCTCTCGCGCGGCGCGGCCGACGCGCTCGGCGCGGACGTGGGCGACCAGGTCGACGCCGGGCCGCTCGAGCTGACGGTCTCGGCCGTCGCGGACGTCGAGGCGGACTACTCGCACACCCCGGTCGTCTGGGTGGCCCTCGACGACTGGCAGGCCGTCGGTGCGCGCGGCGGCGCGTCGTCCGACGGGACCGCGACCGACGGCACGGGCGGCGAGGTGGCCACCGTCGTCACCCTGCGGTTCGGCGACGACCCCCCGACCGCGGACGCGCTCGCCGCCACGGACGCGCGCGTCGGGACCGTCACCGCGACGCCGCGCGAGGCGCGCTCGGCCATCTCGTCGTTCACCGCCGAGAACCTCTCGCTGACCCTCATGCAGGTCTTCCTCCTCGCGATCTCCGCGCTCGTCGTCGGCGCCTTCTTCACCGTCTGGACCATCCAGCGGGCGGGAGACGTCGCCGTGCTGCGCGCGCTCGGCGCCTCGACCCGGTACCTGCTGCGCGACGCGATCGGCCAGGCCGGTGTCGTGCTGGGCGTGGGCGTCGGGGTCGGCACCGCGCTCGCGGCCGGCGCGGGACTGCTCGCGTCCCGCGTCATGCCGGTCGTCGTCGACCTCTCGACGACCCTCGTGCCCGCCGTCGTCCTCGTCGTGCTCGGCGGCCTCGGTGGGGTCCTCGCCGTGACGCGCGTGGCGCGCGTCGACCCGCACGCGGCGCTCGCGGCCCGCTGACCTCGCCCTCTCTCGCCCGTACCGACCCTCAGGAGCTCCCCGTGGACCTCGTCCTCGACCGTGTCCGTCTCACCTACCCCGACGGCGACGGCGTCCTCGTCGCCGTCGACGACGTCTCCCTCACCGTGCCCTCGGGCACCACGACGGCGCTGCTCGGCCCGTCCGGCGCCGGCAAGTCCAGCCTGCTCGCCGTCGCGGCGACGCTCACGCCGCCGACGTCGGGCGTCGTGCGGGTGGGGCCCGACGTCGTCAGCGCACCGCTCGACGCCGATCCCGACGCCGCGCCCGGGAACGCGTCCGGACCGCGCGGTCGTCGGCGCGCGCGCCGCGCGGCGGACCGGGCGGCGGCGCTGCGCCGCGAGCGCATCGGGCTCGTGTTCCAGCAGCCGCAGCTCGTCGCGTCGCTCACCGTGCTCGAGCAGCTCGAGCTCATGAGCCACCTGCGGGGCCGCTCCCCCGCGTCACGCCGGGCGCACGCGCTGGAGCTGCTCGACGCCGTCGGGGTCGCCGACCGCGCGGACCGCCGACCCGAGCACCTCTCGGGCGGGCAGCGCCAGCGCGTCGCGGTCGCCCGCGCGCTCATGAACGACCCCGAGGTGCTCCTCGTGGACGAGCCGACGTCGGCGCTCGACCACGAGCGGGGTGTGCAGGTGGTGGAGCTGGTCGTGCGGCTCGCGCGCGACCTCGACGCCGCGACGCTGCTCGTCTCGCACGACGAGGCGACGCTCGACCCGGTCGACGCCCGGGTCCACCTCGCGGACGGCCGCCTCGTCCCGGCGCCCGCGACGGCCTGACGGCGCACCCACGCTCGGGTCAGCGCACCGCGCGCACCCGGGTCGCGACCGCGACCCCCACGACGGCGGCCAGCGCCTGGGCCGCCACGACGCCCCACCCGGCGGTGCCGACGAGCAGGGCGACCCCCAGCGGGACCGCGCCGAGCACCGCGACGTCGGGTCCTTTGCGCAGCACGGCCGCGGCGCCCGTCGGCAGGCCGCCGGAGGGCGTCGCGAGCAGTGGCCCGCCCCAGTCCGGCGGCTCGCGGTAGGCGCTGCGCACCGCTGCGGCGCCCTGCACGACCGCCGTGAGCACCGCGACCGCGAGCCACCGTGCGTCGCCCGTCGCCACCGCGAGCGGCGCCGTGCCGGCGGCGAGGCACGCCGTCGCGGTGAGCGTCGGGACGACGCCGCGCGCGAGCCGCGTCCACCGCGCGCGGAGCGGCACGAGCGCGTCGACGACGGGAGCCATCTCCGCCGTGCGCGCCCCTTCCGCACCGAGCACCGCCGCACCGAGGCCCGCGGCGACGAGCAGGACGAAGAGACCGAAGCCCGAGCCCAGGCCGGGCACCTGCTGCGCGACGACCGAGAGGGCGGCGAGACCGACGAGCTGCGCGAGCGCCGACGGGCTGCGGCCCAGCAGCACGAGGTCGGCCGCGACCACCGCGCCGACAGGACCCCGCACGGCCGCGAACCGGCGCGGCCGACGGACGCGGAACCGCGCGGCGCCGGCCCGGCGCAGGGCCCGGCCGAGGTCGCGCGTGTCGAAGGACAGCACGGCCCCGCCCACCTGGTCCGCGACCGCGCTCTGCGCGCGCAGCACCGTCGCGCCGAGGGACTCCAGCCCGCGCCACCACCGCAGCACGAGCAGCGCCGCGACGACGAGCAGGCCGAGCACGACGACGAGCGGCGCGTCGAGCGACGGGAGACCGGAGCGCCCGGCAACGACGAGCGCGAGGCCTGCGACCGGGACGGCCGCGACCGCGACGTCGCTCGCCCGCGCGAGCAGCCCGGCGGCGCGGGCCGACGGCTGGGCGAGCCCCGCGACGGCGACGAGGAGCAGGCCCAGGGCGCCGCCGGTCGCGCCGGCCCGCAGCGCGGGCAGCGCGTCCAGCCCGGCGGCGACCGCGACGACGGCGCTCCCCAGCGTGCCGAGCACGGCCCCCAGCACGACGGCGCGCCCGAACGACGGCGACAGGAGCCCCCGACGGTCGGCGGGCGTCGGCACCCACCAGCGCACCCCGCCCCCGCCTGCGCCGACCGGGCCCAGGCGCACGGCGGTGCCCGTGAGGAACGCGAGCAGCGCCGTCGTCCCGAGCGCCTGGAGGGCCCCCGGCCCCAGCACGGGCGGCCCGCCGGTCGGCACGGTGGTCGGCACGGTGGTCGCGAGCGTCGAGCGCAGCATCGAGGCGAGGCCGACGACCCAACCCGTCGCGAGCGCGACGGACACCACGGCGTAGGCGACGTCGACGACGATCTCGCCCGGCCCGGCGTCGGCCCGCGCGGCTGCGGCCCGGGCCGTGAGACGGCGCAGCTCGCGGCCGGTCAGCAGCTCGTCCGGGTCGGAGCGCAGCGCGCTCGGTCCGTGCGCCACGGTCAGCGCACCGCCAGGAGCGCCGCGCGGGTGTCGGCCGGGGCGAGCTGGACGCAGCGGTCGTCGCCGACGAGCAGCCCTCGCGCGCCCGTGCGCTCGACGAGCTCCGGGTCGTGCGTGGCGAGGACCACGGCCACGCCGCTGCGCGCGTCCTCGACGAGCAGCGCCGCGAGACGCTCCCGCATCCCCGGGTCGAGCCGCTGCTCCGGCTCGTCGAGCACGAGCAGCTCGCGGGGCCGCACGAAGCCGGAGGCGAGCAGGAACCGTCGTCGCTGCCCGGAGGAGAGCGCCGACGGGAGCGACCTGCCCTGCTCGGCGATCCCGAACCGGTCGAGGAGCTCGTCCACGACCGCCCCGGCTCCCGGCACGCCGTGCCCCCGCGCGACGAGGACGAGGTGCTCGCGGACCGTGAGCGCCGGGAAGAACGCGTCGTCGTCGAGCACGCCCGCGACGCGCGCCCGGAAGTCGCGCTCGCGCTCGTCCACGTCGCGCCCGAACGCGCGCACCGCACCGCCCAGCGGCGCCTGGAGGCCGAGCAGCGTGCGCAGGAGGGTCGACTTGCCGCTGCCGTTGGCGCCGATCACCACGACCAGCTCGCCCGGGCCCACGGAGAGGTCGACGGGCGCGCACACCGCGACGTCCGCGTAGCCGACGCGCAGCGCGCGCGCCTCGAGCACGGGCGCCTGGGCGGCCACGGTCAGGCGCCCGGGGTCGTCGCGCCCGGCTCCCCATCCGGGGCCGCGAGGATCTCCCGGGCGCGCGCGACGTCGTCGTGCATCTGCGCCACGAGCGGCTCGATGCCGTCGAAGCGCAGCGTCGGGCGCAGCCGCTCGACCAGCTCCAGGACCACGTCCTCGTCGTACAGGTCGAGGTCCGCGCGGTCGAGGACATACGCCTCGACCCGGCGCTCGACGCCGTCGAACGTCGGGTTCGTCCCGATCGAGATCGCCGCCGGCAGGCGCACGTCCGCGTGGCGGGGGTCGGCGCCCGCGAGCTGCGGGCGCTCGAGCCAGCCCGCGTAGACGCCGTCGGCCGGGACCATGCCGCTGATCGACCCGAGGTTGGCCGTCGGGAAGCCGAGCTCGCGCCCCCGCGCGTCCCCGTGCACGACGGTGCCGCGCACCCGGTGGGACCGTCCGAGGATGCGGGCCGCCTCGCGCACGTCGCCCGCCGCGAGCAGCGCGCGCACGCCCGTCGACGACCAGCGCACCTGCGAGTCGCCCGGCGTCTCCTCGTCCGTCACCGGCACGCCCTGGTGCTGGCCGACGTCGTCGATCGCCACCACGTCGAAGCCGTAGCGCGTGCCGAGCGCGACCATCGTCTCCATGGTGCCCGCGTTGTCGCGGCCGAAGCGGACGTCGTGCCCGACCACGACCGCGCCCGCGTGCAGGCCGTCGACGAGGTAGGCGCGCACGAACTCCTCCGGCGTCTGCCGTGCGAACTCGAGCGTGTACTCCACGAGCAGGACCGCGTCCAGGCCCGTCGCGGCCAGCAGCTCGACCCGGTCCGCGATGCCCGTGATGAGCTCGGGCGCGCTCTCCGGACGGTGCACGGCCGCGGGGTGCGGGTGGAACGTCACCGCCACGGCGCGCGCGTCGCGCTCGCGCGCGAGGTCGACGATGCGTCCGAGCACCTGGGCGTGCCCGCGGTGGACGCCGTCGAAGTTGCCGATCGTCACGACCGACGGGCCGAAACCCGGGGGAACCTGGCTCAGGTCCGTCCACAGGTGCACGCGAGAACTCCTCAGGTGAGCAGGAAGGCCGCGGGCGCCGCCCGGGGCGGCCACCCGTGCCGACGGGGGGGCGGCGGCGGACCGGACGGGGAGGCACCGGGACCGCGCTGGACAAGACTGCCACGCCCCGGGCACGACGCCGAACCGGACGCGTCAGGCGGGGGCGAGCACGAGGACCGGCCGGGCGAGGTCCTTGCCGCCGCGGCGGGTGTCCTCCACGAGCGCCACGAGCTCGCCCTCCGGGGACATCGCCGCCGTCGTGCCGGGCGTCCCGCTCGCGTCGATCCACTGCCCGTAGGACAGCGCGGTCGCCTGCTCAGGGGTCAGCTCGCGCACGGGGAACGTCGCACGGGCCGCCTGCGCGAGCGGCAGGGTCGCGAGCACGCCGTCGCGGTCCGCCTGGGCCTCGAGCTCCTCGAGCGTCGAGGCGACGTCGAGCCCGTACCCGCCCACCCGCGTGCGCCGCAGCGCCGTCAGGTGGCCGCCGACGCCGAGCGCCGACCCCAGGTCGCGCGCGAGCGCCCGCACGTACGTCCCCGAGGACACGGTCACCCGGACGTCGACGTCGAGCGCGGGCGGCGCGTCGTCGAGGACGCCCTGCTCCCCCGGCGCCACCGGCCGCACGGCGAGCACGTCGAAGCGCGAGACGACGACGGGCCGCGCCGCCAGCGCGACCTCCTCGCCCGCGCGCGCGCGGGCATAGGCGCGCTGCCCGTCGACCTTGATCGCGCTGACCGTGCTCGGCACCTGGAGGATCTCACCGGTGAGGTCCACGACCCCCGCGTCGAGGTCGGCCCGCCCGACGGCGGACGCGTCCGCTCGCGAGAGCACCTCCCCCTCCGCGTCGTCCGTCGTGGTCGCGGCACCGAGCCGGATCGTCGCGTCGTAGTCCTTGTCGGCACCGACGACGTACGTCAGCAGCTTCGTCGCGCGCCCGACCCCGAGCACGAGCACGCCCGTGGCCATGGGGTCGAGCGTGCCCGCGTGGCCGACCTTGCGCGTGCCGGCGAGGCGTCGCCCGCGGCCGACGACGTCGTGGCTCGTCCAGCCGGCGGGCTTGTCGACGACGACGAGACCGTCGGGAGCGACGGGGCGTCGCTCCCGACGGTCCGTCGCGGGCGGGCGTTCGCCCACGCGGTCAGGCCCGCTCGTCGTCGGCGACGGCGTCCGCGTCCTCCGCCGAGCGGTACGGGTCGGCGTCCCCGGCGAACGGCTTGCCCTCGCGCAGGGCGGCGAGCTCGGCGTCGCGCCGGCGGGCCTCGACGAGCGCGGCGTCGAGGTGCGCCGCGGTCTCGGGCACCGAGTCGAGGTGGAACTCGATCGCCGGCGTGAGGCGGATGCCGGTCTGCTTGCCGACCTCCGACCGGATGAGGCCCTTCGCGCTCTCCAGCGCGGCGGCCGTCCCGGCCCGCTCCTCGTCCGTGCCGTAGACGGTGTAGAACACCGAGGCGTTCTGCAGGTCACCCGTGACGCGGACGTCCGTCACCGTGACGAACCCGAGGCGCGGGTCCTTGATCCGGGTGTCGAGCATCTGCGCGACGATCTCCTTGATGCGGTCGGCGAGCTTCCTCGCCCGGGGGTGGTCGACCATGTCTTCTTCCTTTCGTGCCGAGCCTTCCGGCGACGGTCCCGACGACCGTACGTCGAACGGGGCCCACCGGCCGGGTGGGTGGCCGCGGTGGGGTGCTGACGGGTGCGGGTGGTGACGACCGCGGGGTGACGAACGCCCGGGGGCGGCCACGGTGACCGTGACCGCCCCCGGGCGTGACGAGCGTCAGGAGCGCGGCTTCTCGCGCATCTCGAACGTCTCGATGGTGTCGCCGACCTGGAGGTCGTTGAACGAGCCCAGACCGATACCGCACTCGAAGCCCTCGCGGACCTCGGTGGCGTCGTCCTTGAACCGCTTGAGCGACTCGACCGTGAGGTTGTCCCCCACGACCTTGCCGTCGCGCAGGACGCGCGCCTTGGCGTTGCGGCGGATCTCGCCCGACCGGACGATCGAGCCGGCGATGTTGCCGAACTTGGAGGAGCGGAAGATCTCGCGGATCTCCGCCGTGCCCAGCTGGGCCTCCTCGTACTCCGGCTTGAGCATGCCCTTGAGCGCGGCCTCCACGTCCTCGATCGCCTGGTAGATGATCGAGTAGAAGCGGACGTCGACGCCCTCGCGCTCGGCCAGGTCCTCGACGCGCTCGCCGTACTTCACGTTGAAGCCGATGATGATCGCGTTGTCGACCGTCGCGAGGTTGACGTCGTTCTGCGTGATCGCGCCGACACCGCGGTGGATGACGCGCAGCTCGACCTCGTCGCCCACGTCGATCTTGAGCAGCGCGTCCTCGAGCGCCTCGACGGCACCGGACACGTCGCCCTTGAGGACGAGGTTGAGGGTCTCGACCTTGCCCTGCTGGAGGGCCTGCGTGAAGTCCTCGAGGCTGATGCGCTTGCGGCGCTTGGCCAGGAGGGCGGCGCGCTCGGCGGCCTCGCGCTTCTCGGCGATCTGGCGGGCCGTGCGCTCGTCGGGCGCCACGAGGAACGTGTCGCCCGCGCTCGGCACGGACGCGAGACCCAGCACGAGGACCGGACGGGCGGGGCCCGCCTCGGTCACGGCGTTGCCGTGCTCGTCGAACATCGCGCGGACGCGGCCGTGGGCCGTGCCGGCGACGATCGCGTCACCGACGTGCAGCGTGCCGGACTGGACGAGGACGGTCGCGACGGCGCCGCGGCCCTTGTCCAGGTTCGCCTCGATGGCGACGCCGCGTGCGTCCTTGTCGGGGTTCGCACGCAGGTCGAGCGAGGCGTCCGCCGTGAGCAGGACGGCCTCGAGGAGGTCGTCGATGCCCATGTTCTGCTTCGCGGAGACGTCGACGAACATCGTGTCGCCGCCGTACTCCTCGGCCACCAGGTTGTACTCGGTGAGCTGCTGGCGGATCTTGGCCGGGTTGGCCGACTCCTTGTCCACCTTGTTCACCGCGACCACGATCGGGACGTTCGCCGCCTGGGCGTGGTTGAGCGCCTCGATGGTCTGCGGCATCACGCCGTCGTCCGCGGCCACGACGAGGATCGCGATGTCCGTCACCTGGGCACCGCGGGCACGCATGGCGGTGAACGCCTCGTGACCCGGGGTGTCGATGAAGGTGATGGCGCGGTCGACGCCCTCGTGCTCGTGGCGCACCTGGTACGCACCGATGTGCTGGGTGATGCCGCCGGCCTCGCCCGCGACGACGTCCGTCTGGCGGATGGCGTCGAGGAGCTTGGTCTTTCCGTGGTCGACGTGACCCATGACCGTGACGACCGGCGGACGGGCGGCGAGCTCGTCGTCGCCCTCGGCCTCGAGCTCCGCGTCCAGGTCGATGTCGAACGACCCGAGCAGCTCGCGGTCCTCCTCCTCGGCCGAGACCATCTCGATGACGTAGCCGAGCTCGGACGCGAGGGCACCGAACGTGTCCTCGTCGAGCGACTGCGTCGCCGTGGCCATCTCACCGAGGTGGAACAGCACGGTGACGAGGCTCGCGGGGTTCGCGTCGATCTTGTCGGCGAAGTCGTTCAGCGACGAGCCGTGACGCAGCCGCACGACGGTCGAGCCGTTCCCGCGGGGAACCTGCACGCCGCCGAGCGACGGCGCCTGCATCTGCTCGAACTCCTGGCGCTTGGCGCGCTTCGACTTCCGCCCACGGACCGGGCGACCGCCGGCGCGCCCGAAGGCACCCTGCGTGGAGCCACGACCGGCGCCACCGCGGCCACCGCCACCGGGACGGCCGGCGAAGCCGCCGCCACCACCGGGAGCGCCGCCACCGCCGGGACGACCGCCGAAGCCGCCACCACGACCGCCGCCACCGCCACCGGGACGACCACCGGGAGCAGGACGCTCACCGGGACGGCCGATCGAGGTGCGGCCGGGCATCATGCCCGGGTTGGGGCGCGGGCCGCCGGGACGCGGCGCGGGGCGCGGACCGCCCGGACGGGGACCGCCCGAGCGCTCGCCGGACGCGGCCGCCGCACCCTCGGTGCGCTCGGGGCGCGACCCGGGCCGGGGCATGCCCTGGCTCGGGGCGAACGGGTTGTTGCCCGGGCGCGGTGCACCCGGACGCGGGCCACCCTGTCGGGGCATGCCCTGGCTGGTCGCGAACGGGTTGTTCCCCGGACGCGGTGCACCGGGACGTCCGCCCGAGCCACCGGGGCGCGGGGCGGACGCGTTCGTGCCGCCGCCCGGCTTGGGCGAGGCGGTGGGCTTCTGCGCGGGCGCGGGCGTCGGACGCTGCGCCGCGGGAGCCTGGGGTGCCGGCGCCTTCGGGGCCGGAGCCGCGGGCGTGGCGGGTGCCGGAGCCTTCGGGGCCGGCGCAGCCGGCTCGGCGGGGGCCGCGGCCTGCTGGGCCTGCGGAGCCGGCGCGGCCGGCTCGGCCTTGACCTCCGGCTTCGGGGCCGGCTTCGGCGCTGCCGGACGCGCGGCGGGTGCCGCCGCGGGCTTGCTCGCGCCGCCGCCCCCGGCGGGGAAGGCGTCGCGCAGCTTGCGGACCACCGGTGGCTCGATGGTCGAGGATGCCGAGCGGACGAACTCACCGAGCTCCGTCAGCTTGGTCATGATGGTCTTGCTTTCCACCCCGAGCTCCTTCGCGAGCTCGTAGACGCGGACCTTTGCCACAACTCTCCTGTCTCGGCCCGCCCCGGACAGGGAGGACCGTCGTTAGTGCTGGGTGCTCATCGCTGGGTACTCATCGGGTGCCCATCGGCTTCTAACCCGCTTCCTTGTCGACGTGTCGTGCCTGCGGCCCCGTACGGACGGGGCCGTGACGCATGGCTCAGAGGTGCTCTCCCGAACGGGCCTCGATCGCGGCGCGGACCGCGGCGAGGTCGAGGGGCCCGGCGACACGCAGGGCCCGCGGGACGGCCCGCCGGCGTTCCGCCGTCTCGAGGCACCGGGCCGACGCGTGGAGCCACGCACCGCGACCCGGCAGCGACCGCCCGACGTCCACCACGAGCCGTGGCTCGTCGGTGCCCGCGCCGGACCGGTCGAGGACCAGACGGAGAAGAGCTGACCGCAGGTCGCGCTGCCTGCACCCGACGCACGTGCGGACCGGACCCGATCCCGTGGCAACGGGGCGGGTCGTGGAGTCCGGGGGCATGGTCGAGGTGCGGGCTCGCGGCCCGGTCGATGACAGTCTACCGCGCCGGTCCGTCATCCGTGACCGTCCCACGCCCCGCGGCTACCGGTCGGCAGCGCGGGGACCTGCGGGAGCGGCACCGTCGGGCCCCTCGGCCGCGGCTCCGCCCTCGTCCGAGCGGATGTCGATGCGCCACCCCGTCAGCTTCGCGGCCAGGCGGGCGTTCTGCCCTTCCTTGCCGATCGCGAGGGAGAGCTGGAAGTCCGGGACGACGACGCGCGCGGCGCGTGCCACCTCGTCGACCACCGTGACCGACGACACACGCGCCGGGGACAGCGCGTTGGCCACGAACTGGGCCGGGTCGTCGCTGTGGTCCACGATGTCGATCTTCTCGCCGTGGAGCTCCGCCATGACGGCGCGCACGCGCGAGCCCATCGGCCCGATGCACGCGCCCTTCGCGCCGAGCCCCGGGACGCGCGAGCGGACGGCGACCTTGGTGCGGTGGCCCGCCTCGCGCGCGATGGCCGTGATCTCCACGGAGCCGTCGGCCACCTCCGGGACCTCGAGCTCGAAGAGCTTGCGGACCAGGTTGGGGTGCGTGCGGCTCAACGTGATCTGCGCGCCCTTCATTCCCCGGGCGACCTCGAGCACGTAGGCGCGCAGGCGCTCGCCGTGCACGTACTCCTCCGTGGGGACCTGCTCGTGCGGCGGGAGCACGGCCTCCGTGCCGCCCACGTCCACGAGCACGACGCGCGGGTCGCGGCCCTGCTGGATGACGCCCGCGAGGACCTCGCCCTCCTTGCCGCGGAACGTGCCGAGGATCTGGTCGTCCTCCGCGTCACGCAGTCGCTGGACGATGACCTGGCGTGCGGTCGAGGTCGCGATGCGCCCGAAGTCGGCGGGCGTGTGGTCGAACTCGGGACCGTACTCGACGGGGCCGCGCGGGGCGTCCTCGTCGTCGGTCTCGGGAGCGGGCAGCTCCTCGCGCGCCCACACCGTCACGTGCCCCGTCTTGCGGTCGAGCTCGACGCGCGCCCGGGTGTACGCGTCGGGGGTGCGGTGGTACGCCGAGAGCAGGGCCTGCTCGATCGCCGCGACGAGCACGTCGAGGCTGATGTCCCGCTCGCGCTCCAGCAGGCGCAGCGCGCTCATGTCCACGTCCATCGTCAGGCCTCCTCGTCGTGGTCGGTCGTCTCGTCGGCGGAGCCGTCGAGCTCGGGCAGGTCCGCCTCGAGCGCGCGCTTGAGCTCGACCTGCACCTCGCCGCGCACGACGTCGGCGAGCGGCACCACGCGCTCCGTCACCACGCCGCGCGCGCCGGGGACGTCGAGCAGCAGCTCGGTCTCGACCGCGGAACCGGGGCGCAGACGGCCCTCGAGCGTGCCGCCGTCGGACAGGACGAGCCGCACGAGACGGCCCCGGGCGCGCCGGAAGTGGCGCGGCTCGGTGAGCGGACGGTCCGTGCCGGGCGTGGAGACCTCGAGCGTGTACGCGCCGTGGAGCGGGTCCACCGTGTCCAGCGCCGCGGAGATCGGGCGCGTGGCCTCGGCCACCGCGTCCAGGTCGAGGCTGCCCTCGACGTCGTCGGGGAGGTCCAGCACGACGCGCACCACCGAACGGGCACCCGCGCGCGACACCGTGACGTCCTCGAGGTGGAGCCCGGCGTCACGGACCGCGGGCTCGACCGCCTCGCGGACGCTCTCCCGGAGCGCGTGCGCCGCCGCGTCGCCTCCGGACCCTCTGCCGGACTGACCGCCCGCCTGCCCTGCCATGACTCAGCTCCTGTCCGTGTCCCACGCCGGGTACGCCAGACGACCGGTGTGTTGTTGTCTCGGGTGCTCCGACCCCCGGCTCGCGGGACGTCGGAACGGGGACCAGCCTAACGACTCGCGAGCCCCGGACGTGACATCATCGCCCCCGATGACTCCCCACGCGACCGCGGCCGACGCCGCCCCCCGAGCCCGGCGGACCCGTCCCGCGGCCCGTGCCGGCCGTCTGCTCGCGGCCGTGACGGTGCTCGCGACGAGCGTCCTGGCGGCCGGGTGCGGCGTCCGGCTGGACACGCCGCCGCCCACGGAGCCCTCCCCCGACACGGTCGAGGTGCTCCGTTCCGGGGCCGTCGACGACGCGCTCGGGGTCGCCGCGCTGGTGGCGGACGTCACGCCCCGGGTGACCGACCCGGCCGCGCTCGCCGTGCTGGGCGAGGCCGCCGCGTTCGCCGACCGGCACGTCGACGCGCTCGGCGGCGTCTACGACTCGGGCCTGGAGCACCCCGCGGAGCCCGAGAGCGGCGCCGGCTCCGGCACCACCGAGACCGGCACCCCGGGGGCGGGCACCACCACGCCCGGCACGGACGGGACGGCGTCGGACCCCGGCGCTGCGGGAACCGGCACCGACGCGGCCGGCACGGACGCGGCGGGCACGCCCGCTCCTGGCACCGCGACGACGGACGACGTCGTCACCGCTCTCGTGGGCGCGGCCGAGCGCACGGGCGCGGCGGCCGACGCCTCGCCGGACGCCCGGCTCGCGCGGCTTCTCGCGTCGGTCGCCGCCTCGGAGCACGTCTCGGCGCAGCGGCTCGCCGCAGCCACGGGCTCGACGGTCGCGGCAGGGCCCGACGAGCCGCCGCCCGTCGACGAGGCGCCCGGCGGGGTCGGCGCCGCCGACCTCGCGACGCTCGTCGAGTCGGAGGACGCCGCCGGATACGGCTACGAGGTGCGCGCCGCGCAGTCGGAGGGCGACGTGCGCACCGCCGCGGTCGCGCGCGCCGCCCAGCACCGCGCCCGCGCGCAGGGCTGGGCCCTCGCCGCGGGCACCGACGGGACGCCGCAGGACCCGCGTCGTGTCGCCTACGCGCTGCCCGACGACACGGACCCGGCAGCCTTCGCGCGCCACGTCGAGTCAGGGCTCGCGCGCACGTACGCGAGCCTCGTCGCCGCGGCGGCCCTGACGTCCCGGGCCGAGGCCGTCGCGCTGCTCGCGGACGCCTGGGCGAACGCTGTCGCGTGGGGCGAGCCGCCCGTGGCGTTCCCGGGCCTGCCGGAGCAGACGGCAGGCTGAGCGCGCACGCCCGGCGCACCGGCCCAGCCGCCGCACCTGCCCGACGCACCGCCCCGCCCACTCTCTCCGCGCGGCTCCGGCGCGCCGTGCGCCGCTTCGGTGGCACACCGCGCCCGCGAGCTGCCGTGGGCGCAGCAGGACGCCCCGGCCCGGGAGACCGGACCGGGGCGCCGTGACGTGGTGGGTCAGCCGAGGAGCTCGGCGACCCGGCCGGCGACGTGCTCGACGGCGTCCGCGACCGCGACCTGCGCCGCCTCGCCCGCGCGCGGGCGGACCTCGACGACGCCGTCGGCCAGGCCGCGGCCCACGACGAGCAGCAGCGGCACGCCGAGGAGCTCGGCGTCCTTGAACTTCACGCCGGGCGAGACCTTGGGCCGGTCGTCGTAGATCACCTCGACGCCGCGGCCGGCGAGCTCGGTCGCGAGACGCTCGGCCTCCTCGAACACGCTCGCGTCCTTGCCCGTGGCGACGACATGCACGTGCGCGGGCGCGACGTGCGCAGGCCACGCGAGCCCGGCGTCGTCGTGGTTCGCCTCCGCGAGCGCCGCGAGGACGCGCGTGACGCCGATCCCGTAGGAGCCCATCGTCACGACGACCTGCTTGCCGTTCTCGTCGAGCACCGTGAGGCCGAGGGCCTGGGCGTACTTGCGGCCGAGCGCGAAGATGTGGCCGATCTCGATGCCGCGCGCGAGCTCGAGCGGGCCCGAGCCGTCGGGCGCGAGGTCGCCCGCGCGCACCTCCGCGGCCTCGACCGTGCCGTCGGCGGCGAAGTCGCGCTCGGCGACGAGGTCGAACACGTGCCGGCCGGGCGCGTTCGCGCCGGTGATCCAGCGCGTCCCGGCGACGACGCGCGGGTCCAGGAGGTAGCGCACCGAGTGCCGCTCCGGCGTCTCCCCCGCCGACTCGTCGGACGCGTCGCCGTCCGCGGGGCCCTCGCGGCGCGCGTTCGGGCCGAGGACCTGCGGACCGATGTAGCCCTTGACGAGCTCGGGGTGGGCGGCGAAGTCGGCGTCGGTGGCCGGCTCGACCTCGGCGGGCTCGAACGCCGCGCCGACGCGCTTGAGGTCGACCTCGCGGTCGCCCGGCAGCCCGACGACGACGACCTCGCGGCGGCCGTCCGGGTGCGTGAGCGCGAGCACGACGTTCTTCAGCGTGTCGGCCGCCGTCCACGCGCGGTCCGCGCGGGGGTAGCGCGCGTTCGCGAGCTCGACGAGCGAGGCGATGGTCGGGGTGTCGGGCGTGTCCTCGACGTGCGCGGCCGGGGCGTCGGCGTAGTCGACCGCCTCGGGCACCGGCGTGACGACGGCCTCGACGTTCGCGGCGTACCCCCCGGGCGAGCGCACGAACGTGTCCTCGCCGATCGCGGTCGGGGTGAGGAACTCCTCGGAGCGCGAGCCCCCCATGGCGCCGGACGTCGCCGCGACGATGACGTACTCGAGCCCGAGCCGGTCGAAGATGCGCCGGTAGGCCGCACGCTGCGCCTCGTACGAGCGCTCGAGGCCCTCGTCCGTCGTGTCGAACGAGTACGCGTCCTTCATGACGAACTCGCGGCCGCGGATGAGGCCCGCGCGGGGGCGCGCCTCGTCGCGGTACTTCGTCTGGATCTGGTAGATCGTCAGCGGCAGGTCCTTGTACGACGAGTACAGGTCCTTGACGAGGAGCGTGAACATCTCCTCGTGGGTGGGCGCGAGGAGGTAGTCGCCGTCCTTGCGGTCCTTGAGGCGGAAGATGTTCGGCCCGTACTCCGTCCAGCGGCCCGTCGCCTCGTAGGGCTCCTTGGGCAGCAGCGCCGGGAAGTGCACCTCCTGCGCGCCCGCGGCCGCCATCTCCTCGCGGACCACGTCCTCGACCTTGCGCAGGACGCGCAGGCCGAGCGGGAGCCAGGTGTAGATGCCGGGGGCGGCGCGACGGATGTAGCCCGCCCGCACGAGGAGCCGGTGGCTCGCGACCTCGGCGTCGGCCGGGTCCTCGCGCAGCGTCCGGACGAACAGGGTGGACAGGCGCAGGAGGTCGGCGCCCCGGACGCGGGTGGAGGCCGCGGCGGGCGCGCCGGACGTGACGGAAGACATGCGTCCCACCCTACCGGCGGGGAGGATGTCCCCATGCCCGAGCTGCCCGAGGTCGAGGCCCTCGTCCGGTTCCTCGACGACCGCGCGACCGGCCGCACCGTCGTGGCTGCGGACGTCGCGCAGATCGCCGCTCTCAAGACGTTCGACCCGCCCGTCACGGCGCTCGTGGGACGGGTCGTCACGGGCGCCCGCCGGCACGGCAAGTGGCTCGACCTCGTGCTCGCCGACGCCGACGACGGCGCCGGCGCGCCCGGGCCCGACGCCGAGGTCCACCTCGTGTTCCACCTCGCCCGGGGCGGGTGGCTGCGCTGGTCCGAGAAGGCGCCGACGACGCCCGTCCGCCCGCGCCTCGGCGGCAGCGGCGGCGGGAAGGCCGCGGTGCTCGCGCTGCGCGTGCGGTTCGACGACGGCTCCGGCTTCGACCTCACGGAGGCCGGCACGCGCAAGCGGCTCGCGGTGCACGTCGTGCGGCACCCGGAGGAGGTCCGGGCGATCGAGACCCTGGGCGTCGAGCCGCTCGACCCGGCCTTCACCCCCGCGGCGCTGGGCGAGCTCATGGCGGCGCGCAACCAGCAGGTCAAGGGGCTGCTGCGCGACCAGTCGTCGATCGCGGGGATCGGGAACGCCTACTCCGACGACATCCTGCACGCGGCGCGCACGAGCCCGTTCAAGCTCACGCGCTCGTTCACGCCCGACGAGGTCGCCCGCGTGCACGCCGCCGTGGGCGAGGTGCTCGCGGAGGCCGTGGCGGCGGCGTCGGGCAAGCCGGCCGCCGAGCTCAAGGACGCCAAGCGCGCGGGGATGCGCGTGCACGGGCGCACGGGTCTGCCCTGCCCCGTGTGCGGCGACACCGTGCGCGAGGTGAGCTTCGCCGACCGCAGCCTCCAGTACTGCCCGACGTGCCAGACCGGGGGCCAGGTCCTCGCCGACCGGCGGATGTCGCGCCTGCTCAAGTGAGCGACGGAGGGCAGGCCGCGCCGTCCGGGGCGGGCGCGGTCAGAACAGCACGGTCGCGTAGGTCCCGACCTGCTCGAACCCGACGCGGCGGTAGGTCGCGAGCGCGGGCGCGTTGTAGTCGTTGACGTACAGCGACACCACGGGAGGTGCCGCACCGCGCGCCGCGTCCGCGGGCCCGAGCTCGCGTGCGAGGCGCACCACGGCGGCCATCCCCGGGGCGGCGAGACCCTGCCCGCGGTACCGCGGGTCGACCCACACGCCCTGCACCTGCGCCACGTGCGGCGTGACCGCGCCGAGCTCCGCCTTGAAGACCACGTGCGGCGAGCGGCCGGGCTCCGCGGTCGTGCGGACGAAGGACCGGCCCGCGAGCACGAGCGAGCGGACGCGCTCCTCGTACGCGCGGCCTCCGCCCTCGACCGGCGAGTAGCCGACCTCCTCGGTGAACATGCGCACGCACGCGGGGAGCACGACGGGGACCTCCGCCGGGACGGAGCGGCGCACGTGCGGGTCGGGCTCGACGTCGGGGTGGCGGTCGATCGCGAGCGACGGCTGGTTCGCCCGGATCTCGCGCGGCGCCGGCCAGTGCGGGGCGAGCAGCTCCCACAGCGCCAGCACGGCGTCGCGCTCGCCCACGACCGACGACGACCGCCGCCCCGCGTGCCGCGCGAGCGCCGCGAACGCGGCGACCGCTGCGCGGGCGCGATCGGCGTCGAGCGACGCCGGCACGACCGGCACGAGGTTCGCCCCGGCCCAGCACACCGCCTCGAGCGGGCCGACGGCGGGGAAGCCCCATGCCTGGCCGCCCGCCGCGTGCAGGCCGGCGTGCTGCGCCACGGCGAGCCGCGCCGCCGCGAGCGTCGACGCGACCGGGTCGTCCGCGCACACCGCGAGCGCCTCGGCGACCTCCGCGTCGGCGAGCACGCGGGCTCGCTCGGCTGCGTCGTCCCCGGACCCGGCGCGCGCCCGTGGCCGTAGTGCCGGGACGGACGGGCGCCAGCGGCTCACGAGGGGGTCAGCCGACCGTGACGACCGGCGGACCGGCCTGCGCGTCGTTCTCCGGCGTCATGGTCTCCGCGATGCGCAGCGCCTCCTCGATGAGGGTCTCGACGATGAGCGACTCGGGGACCGTCTTGACGACCTCGCCCTTGACGAAGATCTGCCCCTTGCCGTTGCCCGACGCGACGCCGAGGTCCGCCTCGCGCGCCTCGCCCGGGCCGTTGACGACGCAGCCCATGACGGCGACGCGCAGGGGCACCTCCATGCCCTCGAGCCCGGCCGTGACCTTCTCCGCGAGCGTGTACACGTCCACCTGGGCGCGGCCGCACGACGGGCAGGAGACGATCTCGAGCTTGCGGGGGCGCAGGTTGAGCGCCTGGAGGATCTGGTTGCCGACCTTGACCTCCTCGACCGGGGGCGCCGACAGCGAGACGCGGATCGTGTCACCGATGCCCTTGCTCAGCAGCGCGCCGAACGCGGTGGCCGACTTGATCGTGCCCTGGAACGCCGGGCCGGCCTCGGTCACGCCGAGGTGCAGCGGCCAGTCCCCCGCCTCCGCGAGCAGCTCGTACGCGCGCACCATGACGACCGGGTCGTTGTGCTTCACCGAGATCTTGAAGTCGTGGAAGCCGTGCTCCTCGAACAGCGACGCCTCCCACACGGCCGACTCGACCAGGGCCTCGGGCGTCGCCTTGCCGTACTTCGCGAGCAGGCGCGGGTCGAGGGACCCGGCGTTCACGCCGATGCGCAGCGACACGCCCGCGTCGGACGCCGCCTTCGCGATCTCCTTGACCTGGTCGTCGAACTTGCGGATGTTGCCCGGGTTCACGCGCACCGCGGCGCAGCCCGCGTCGATCGCGGCGAACACGTACTTGGGCTGGAAGTGGATGTCCGCGATCACCGGGATCTGCGACTTCTTCGCGATCGCGGGCAGCGCGAGCGCGTCGTCGGCGCTCGGCACCGCGACGCGCACGATGTCGCAGCCCGACGCCGTGAGCTCCGCGATCTGCTGGAGGGTGGCGTTGATGTCCGTCGTCGGCGTCGTCGTCATGGACTGGACGCTGATCGGCGCGTCGCCGCCGACGTCCACCTTGCCGACCTTGATCTTGCGGCTCTTGCGGCGCGGCGCGAGGACCGGCGGCGGCGCGGCAGGCATTCCGAGACTGATGGGTACGCTCACGCCCCCTAGTATCCCCCGCCGGGCGTCGAACGCGGCACCGCCGGCTGTCCGAGACGTCACCTTCCCGCGCGGTCCCGCACATCTTCGCGACCCCTCCACGCACGCCTCCCGCCGAGGTAGGGCCTCCGGGCACGAGGTAGACGTCGTCGGCTGCTACCTCGCGACCGGCGGCTCTACCTCGCGTGTGGTCCGCGGCGGGACCGCGGTCACGACGCCGCTCGCGGCTACGTGAGGCGGACGGGGTCGATGATGTCGGCGAGGATCAGCAGGGCGCCGACGCCGACGAGGACCACGAACATCACGTACGCGACCGGCATCATCCGCGCCAGGTCGGCCGGCCCCGGGCGCGGGCGGCCGCGGACGCGCGCGACGGTGCGCTTGGCGCCCTCGTACAGCGCGTTGACGACGTGCCCGCCGTCGAGCGGCAGGAGCGGGATGAGGTTGAAGACGAACAGCGCGACGTTGAGCGCGGCGAGCAGCAGCAGCATCGTGACGACGCGGTCGAGCACCGGGCTCTCGGCGCCCGCGACGTCCACCGCGACGCGACCGACCCCGACGACGCTCATCACGGAGTCCTGCCCCCGGGGCGCGTCGGTGAAAGCGGCCTGGGCGGCCTCGTAGACCTTGACCGGGAGCGTGACGATGATGCCGGCCGTGCCGCTCACCTGCTGCCACGTGGCCTCCGCGGCCACGCCGATCCCGGCGGGCGTGCGCTCGACGGTCGGCGCGAACCCGACGAACCCGGCGGGCTTCGTGACCGGCTCGCCGTCGTCGTCGACGACGGGCGTCCCGTCCTCGGCCACGACCTGGCGCTCCACGTCGACGGGCGTGATGGTGAGGTCGACCTGCTCGCCGTCGCGCTCGACGACGACGGGCGTCGCCTGCCCGGCGGCGCCGCGGATCATGCCGGAGAGCTGGTCCCACGAGGTGACGTCCTCGCCGTCGAACGCCACGATCGTGTCGCCCGGCTGGAGCCCCGCGGCGGCGGCCGGCGAGGGGTCGGCGCCGGCGGCGCACTCCTGCTCCTCGTCCGTCACGGCGGACGGGACGCACGCGTTCACCGAGCCGACCGTGGTCGTGACCGCGGGCAGGCCGATGCCGACGCACACGATCGCCATGAGGACGAACGCGATGAGGAGGTTCATGAAGGGGCCGCCCAGCATGACGACGACCTTCTTGGGTGCGGAGAGGTTGTAGAACGCGCGGTGCTCCTCCCCCGGCCGGATCTCCTCCGTGCTGGCGTCCCGCGCGTCGGCCACGACCTGGGAGAAGAACCCGCTGCCGCGGGGACGGGCGCCTGCGGGCGCGGGCGGGTACATGCCCACGAGGCGCACGTAGCCGCCGAGCGGGATCGCCTTGAGCCCGTACTCGGTCTCGCCCTTGGTCCGCGACCACAGGGTCGGGCCGAACCCGACCATGTACTGGCTCACGCGGACGCCGAACTTCTTCGCGGGCACCATGTGGCCGACCTCGTGCAGCGCGATCGAGACGACGATCCCGACCACGATCACCAGGATGCCGATCAGCGTGGCCATCGTTCCCTCTGCTCCCTCTCGACGTCCCGGGCGGCCCTCCCGCCCCGACGGTTGCTCGTCACCGGCGGTCCAGCACCTCGTGCGCGCGGGTGCGCGCCCACGCCTCGGCCTCCGCCACGTGCTCCAACGTCAGCGCGTGCGCAGGGGTTCCGTCGTGCGCCGCGAGCACGCGCTCGACCGTCGCCACGATGTCACCGAAACCTGCGCGTCCGCTGAGGAACGCCGCGACGGCCTCCTCGTTCGCCGCGTTGTACACCGCGGGGTGCGTCGCGCTCGCCGCCACGGCCGCACGCGCGAGGTTCACCGCGGGGAAGGCCGCGTCGTCGAGCGGCTCGAACGTCCACGACGTCGCGGCGGACCAGTCGCACGGCGGGGTCACCGGGTCGAGCCGGTCGGGCCACGACAGCCCGAGCGCGATGGGCAGGCGCATGTCCGGCGGCGACGCCTGCGCGATCGTCGAGCCGTCGACGAACTCGACCATCGAGTGCACGACGGACTGCGGGTGCACGACGACCGTGATGTCGTCGGCCGGCACGTCGAAGAGCAGGTGCGCCTCGATGAGCTCGAGGCCCTTGTTCATGAGGCTCGCGGAGTTCACCGTGACGACCGGACCCATGGCCCAGGTCGGGTGCGCGAGCGCCTGGTCGACGGTCGCGGCCTTGACCGCGTCGGCCTCCCAGCCGCGGAACGGGCCGCCCGAGGCGGTGAGGACCAGCCGGCGCACCTCCGGTCGCGTCCCTGACCGCAGGCACTGGGCGATGGCCGAGTGCTCGGAGTCCACCGGGACGATCTGGTCCGGGCGCTGCTGGGCCGCGCGGACGAGCGCTCCTCCGGCGACGAGCGACTCCTTGTTCGCGAGGGCGAGCGTCGACCCGGCCTGCAGCGCGGCGAGCGTCGGGCCGAGTCCCACCGACCCCGTGACCCCGTTGAGGACGACGTCGCTCCCCCGCCCCGCGAGCTCGGCGGCGGCGTCGGGCCCGGCGAGCACCTCGGGGGCGTCCCCGCGGCCGGCATAGGTCGCCGTGAGCGCCTCGCCGAGGGCCTCCGCACGGGTCGCGTCCGCCACCCCGACCGCGTGCACGCCCAGGTCGGCCGCCTGGCGCGCCAGCAGGTCCACGTCGCCGCCGCCCGCCGAGAGCGCCTCGACCCGGAACCGGTCGGGGTGGGCCCGGACGACGTCGATCGCCTGCGTGCCGATCGACCCGGTCGAGCCGAGGATCGTCACGGTGCGGGGGGTACGTGCGGGACTGTCGGGCATGGCTCCCATCCTTCCAGGCCGCGGGCGGTGCGCGGGCACCGCGCCGGTCGCGGCCTCAGGTCAGCGCGGGGCGGTCCGCTCGAGCGCGTACCGGAAGAACAGGCGACGGCGCACGCGCACGCCCGGCAGCAGCGCCCGGGCCGTGCGCCTGAACTCGTCGACGGAGTGCCGCGGGTCCCGGACCGGCATGCCCGGGGCGTCCGTCCCGGCGTCGCCCTGCCGCGCTCGGTGGGGGTGCTTCACGAGGCCCGCGAGCGGGTTGAGCGGCGCGGACACGACGTCGACGGCGAGGTCCGTGGGCGTGAAGACCCCTCGGCGGCCCCGCCCTGAAGCCGGCCGAGGAGCACGCCGGCGCCGCAGCCGACGTCGAGCACGACCCCGGCGTCGTGCGGCACGCGCCGCAGGACCCGGCCGTGGAAGTGCTCGTGGTGGTTCCAGGGGCGGCGGGCGGTTGGACGCCGCGAACCCGCCGACCGCGCGCCGCAGCGCCCTGCTCGACGCCTCGCGGGGGTCGGTGGGCACGCGCGGCGGGGCGCGCGGGACGGCGTCACTCGACGCCGAGCAGCACCTCGATGGCGCGCGCGAAGAACGCGTCGACCGGGCCCTCCGCGTAGCCGTCGCGCCCGCGCGCCCGGCCGAACGTCGCGGACCGGATCTCGGCCGCCGTGATGGGGACCTGGCGGTCGAAGTAGGCGACGAGCCGGTCGCACAGGTCGTCGACGTCGTCGATGTCGTAGGCGGGCTTGCCGCGCTCCGCGAGCGCGAACTTCTCGCCGTCCGGGCGACCGAGTCGCCCGTAGAGCGTCCGCGCGCGCTCCGCGAGCGCGTTCATCCACGCCTGCTGCCCGTGCGCCGCGACGTACTCGGCCCGCTGGCGCGCGATGAACGCGCCCTCGAGCCGGTCGAGGGCGGCGTCGACCTCGTGCGTGTCGTAGCCGCCACGGACCAGGTCGAAGACCGACGCCTGGATCTCGGTGCTCGTGAGCCGCTCCGGCACCCGGCCCTCGTAGACGTCACGAGCGTGCTCGAAGAAGTCGTCGACCTCCTCGGGGTCGTACCCGTTCCGGGTCTTCGACACCGTGGTGAACAGCGAACTCACTCGTCCTCCTCTGCAGCGAGCTGCCCGCAGGCGCCGTCGATGTCGCTGCCGCGGGTGTCACGGATCGTCGTCGGGATCCCGTGACCGCGCAATCGTGCCACGAACTCCGCCTCGACGGCAGGGTCGCTGGCCGTCCAGATCGATCCGGGCGTCGGGTTGAGCGGGATGGGGTTGACGTGGACCCAGCCGCGGCCGCGCGCGTCGAGCTTCTCGCCCAGGAGGTCGGCACGCCACGCGTGGTCGTTCATGTCCTTGATGAGCGCGTACTCGATGCTCACGCGGCGGCCCGTGACCTCGAAGTAGTGCCGGGCCGCGTCGAGGGTCTCGTCGACGCTCCACCGGGTGTTGATCGGCACGAGCTCGCTGCGCAGGTCGTCGTCCGGGGCGTGCAGCGACAGCGCGAGGGTCACCGGGATCCCCTCGTCGGCGAGCTTGCGCATCGCGGGCACGAGCCCGACCGTCGACACCGTGATGTTGCGGGCGGACATCCCGAGCCCGTCGGGCGCGGGGGCGACCAGACGGCGCACCGTGCCCATGACGGCCTTGTAGTTCGCGAGCGGCTCGCCCATGCCCATGAACACGAGGTTGTTGAGGCGCGTCGGGCCGCCGGGGATCTCGCCGTCCGCGAGCGACCGGGCCGCGGAGCGCACCTGCTCGACGATCTCCGCGACCGAGAGGTTGCGGGTCAGGCCGAGCTGGCCGGTCGCGCAGAACGGGCACGCCATCCCGCAGCCCGCCTGGCTCGACACGCACAGGGTCGAGCGCTGCGGGTAGCGCATGAGGACCGACTCCACCTTGGCGCCGTCGAAGAGGTGCCACAGCGTCTTCACGGTCGTGCCGCCGTCGGCCTCCATGCGTCGCGCCGCCGTGAGCAGCGGCGGGAAAAGCGCCTCGGCGAGGACGTCGCGCGTCGCCTTCGGCAGGTCCGTCATCGCCTCGGGGTCGCGCGTGAGGTGCGCGTAGTAGTGCGTCGCGAGCTGCTTGGCCCGGAACGGCTTCTCCCCGAGCTCGACGACGACGTCCCGCACCTCCTCGGGTGCGAGGTCGGCGAAGTGGCGCGGCGGCTTGCCGCGGCGCGGGGCCGACATGACGAGCGGCAGCGGCTTCGACTCCGCGGACGGGCGGACGGAACGGACGGTCATGAGGAGGTCCAAGCGTGGGGGGCGGTGCGGACGGGTGCGCCGCGCCGTGAGCCGGGCCGTCAGACGGCCAGAGCGAGCAGCACGTACACGAACGGGGCGGTGAGGAGCATGGAGTCGAGCCGGTCGAGGATGCCTCCGTGGCCGGGCAGGAGCGACCCCATGTCCTTCAATTCTAGGTCCCGCTTGATCATGGACTCGGCGAGGTCGCCGATCGTCGCCGTGAGCGGGGCCAGGACGCCCAGCGCGACGCCGAGCAGCGGGCTCGCGCCGAGCCCCACCACAGCGCCGACGACCCCGACGGCGGTCGCGAGGACGAACGACCCGGCGAGCCCCTCCCACGACTTCTTGGGGCTCACGGACGGGGCGAGCGGGTGCCGCCCGAACAGGACGCCCGCGACGTACCCGCCGACGTCGTTCGCGACCGCGAGCAGGATGAACAGCAGGACGCGCACCCGACCGTCCGGCGCGGCCAGCATGAGCATGACGAAGCCCGCCATGAACGGCAGGTACGCCGCCGCGAACGTCGCGGCGGCGGCGTCGCGCACGGCGGCCGTGCCCGACCCGTCGATCACGCGCCACACCACCGCCCCCGCCACCGTGAGCATGAAGGAGACGAGCAGCGCCTCGGGTCCCGAGTAGTACGAGGAGACGAGGATGCCGACCGTGCCCACGAGGAGCGGGAGCAGCGGGAGGTGCAGGTCGCGGCGCCGGAACGCCTGGGCGAGCTCCCACAGCGCCGCGCCCACCGCGACGGTCGCGAGCAGCACGAAGAGCTCGGGCCGGAAGGCGAGGCTGACCGCGACGAGCGCGAGCAGGCCGAGGCCCACCGCGATCGCCACGGGAAGGTTGCGGCCCGCCTTGGGTGCGCGCGCCGCGGTGGTGCCTTCGCCTGCGGCCGTCGAGGAGGTATCGGTCATCGGTGCGTGGAGGAGCTCGCCGAACGAGGTGCTCAGACCTCGAGCAGCTCGCTCTCCTTGCCCGCGAGGAGCGCGTCGACCTGGTCGACGTGCGTCTTCGTGAGGCCCTCGAGCTCCTTCTCGGCGCGCCCGACCTCGTCCTCGCCGGCCTCGCCGTCGCGCGCGATGCGGTCCAGCTCCTCCTTGGCCCGACGGCGGACGTTGCGGATCGCGACGCGCGAGTCCTCCGCCTTGGACTTCGCGAGCTTCACGAAGTCACGACGGCGCTCCTCGGTGAGAGCGGGCAGCACGACCCGGATGACGTTGCCGTCGTTCGAGGGGTTCACGCCGAGGTCGGAGTCGCGCAGCGCCTTCTCCACCGCGGTCATCGAGCTCTTGTCGAACGGCGAGACGAGGATCGTGCGCGCCTCGGTCACCGTGAACGACGCGAGCTGCTGCAACGGCGTCGGGGCGCCGTAGTAGTCGACCGTGATCTTGTTGAACATCGCGGCGTTCGCACGGCCGGTGCGGATCGCGGCGAAGTCCTCCTTGGCCACCTCGACGGCCTTGTCCATCTTCTCCTCGGCCTCGAGGAGGGTCTCGTCGATCACCAGTGCTCCTTCGTCGTTCGTCGTGGGTCGGTCCGTGCGGTCGCAGCCGGGGTCACCGGCGTGGGCGCACCGGTGTCAGTCGGTCGTGACCAGTGTGCCAATATTCTCGCCGACCAGGGCACGCGTGACGTTCCCCGGCTCGCTCATGCCGAACACGCGCATCCGCACGTCGTTGTCCCGGCAGAGGCTCAGCGCCGTCGCGTCCATGACCCCGAGGTCGTTGACGAGCGCGTCGGTGTAGGTGAGGTGGTCGAGCTTGGTGGCCGAGGGGTCCGTGCGCGGGTCCGCCGTGTAGACGCCGTCCACGCCGTTCTTGCCCATGAGGACCTCCTGGCAGTGCGTCTCGAGGGCGCGCTGCACGGAGACCGTGTCGGTCGAGAAGTACGGCATCCCGGCCCCGGCGCCGAAGATGACGACGCGGCCCTTCTCGAGGTGCCGGATCGCGCGCAGCGGGATGTACGGCTCGGCGACCTGGCCCATCGCGATGGCGGTCTGCACGCGCGTCTTCACCCCCGCCTGCTCGAGGAAGTCCTGGAGCGCGAGGCAGTTCATCACCGTGCCCAGCATGCCCATGTAGTCGGCACGAGCGCGGTCGAGCCCGCGCTGGGAGAGCTCCGCCCCGCGGAAGAAGTTGCCGCCACCGACCACGATGGCGACCTGGACGCCCTGCTCGACCGCGGCCGCGATCTCCTGGGCGACGCGCTGGACGACGTCGGGCGCGAGGCCGATCTGCCCGCCGCCGAACGTCTCGCCCGACAGCTTGAGGAGCACCCGCCGGTGCTCGGTCCCCGTCCGGGGCTCGGTCTGCTCGCCTGCCGTCACTGTCGACACCTGTCCTTCGTCCTGGCCCGGTGGGGCGGGGTGGTCGTGCTCCGCCGTCGTCCACCTGATGGTGCGGCACGTCGGCGGTCGTCGCGCGTCCGGGCCGGGCCCGGGTGCGCGGTCGGCCCGGACCCGCCGTCCACGAGACGACGGGGCCGGGCCGACGGGGGCGTCAGGCGCCGACGCGGTACCGGACGAACTCCGTGATGGTGCCGCCGGCCTCGGAGACGACCTGGCCGACCGTCTTCTTCGGGTCCTTCGCGAGCGGCTGGTCGACGAGGACGACGTCCTTGAAGAAGCCGTTGAGACGACCCTCGACGATCTTCGGCAGCGCGGCCTCGGGCTTGCCCTCGTTGCGCGAGGTCTCCTCGGCGATGCGGCGCTCGTTCTCGACCGTCTCGGCCGGGACCTCGTCGCGCGAGAGGTACGTCGGGGACATCGCGGCGACGTGCTGCGCGACGTCCTTCGCGACGGCCTCGCCCGCGGCGTCCGTGGCGACGACGACGCCGATCGACGGCGGCAGGTCGCGCGCGGTGCGGTGCAGGTACGCGGTGACGCGCTCGCCCGCGACGCGGGTCACGCGGCGCAGGACGATCTTCTCGCCGAGCGTCGCGGCCTGGTTGTCGATGACCTGCTGGACGGTCTCGCCGTCCGCGTCCGCGGCGAGCGCCGCGTCCGCGTCGCGCGCACCGGCCTCGGCCGCGGCCTTGAGCACGCGGTCCGCGAGGGAGATGAACGTGTCGTTCTTCGCGACGAAGTCCGTCTCGGAGTTCAGCTCGATGAGCGTCGCGACCTGGCCACCCTCGGTGTCGCGGATGTCGACGGCGACGAGGCCCTCGGAGGTCGAGCGGCCCTCGCGCTTGGCGACGCCCTTCAGACCCTTGACACGGATGATCTCGAGCGCCTTGTCCGCGTCGCCGCCCGCCTCGTCGAGAGCCTTCTTGACGTCGAGCATGCCGGCGCCGGTGCGCTCGCGCAGGGCCTTGATGTCAGCGGCGGTGTAGTTCGCCATGGTGGTTCCTCACTCGTGGTTCGTCACGGGTACTTCGTCACAAGCGACGTGCTGGCGGCACCGCGTCGGTGCCCGGTACGCCGGTGGTACGGCACGGGGTGCGCGACGGTCGCCCGTCGCGCACCCCGGGACGTCACTTGGTCTCGTCGGCCTCGGCGTCGGCGACCACGGCCTCGGCGTCCGCGACGACGGCAGCCTCGGCGGCGGCCTCCTCGACGACCTCGGCGGTGGCGTCGCCCGGCTCCTCGGCGGCGACCTCGGCGGCAGCCTCGGCCACGCCCTCGGCCGCGGCGGCCTCGACGTTCGCCTCGGCGGCCTTCTCGTCCGCCTCGAGCTGCTGCTCGGCGCCGGCGAGGAGCTCGCGCTCCCACTCGGCCAGCGGCTCGGCGGAGGCGCCCGCCTCGGCCTCCGCGCCCGAGCGGCCCGAGTGACGCTGGAGCAGACCCTCGGCGACGGCGTCCGCGATGACACGCGTGAGCAGCGTCACGGAGCGGATCGCGTCGTCGTTGCCCGGGATCTTGTAGTCCACGACGTCGGGGTCGCAGTTGGTGTCGAGGATCGCGACGATCGGGATGTGGAGCTTGCGCGCCTCGTCGACCGCGAGGTGCTCCTTGTTCGTGTCGACGATCCACACGGCGGAGGGGACCTTCGCCATGTCGCGGATGCCGCCGAGCGTGCGGGCGAGCTTGTCCTTCTCGCGACGCAGGACGAGGAGCTCCTTCTTCGTGAGCGCCGAGCCGGCGACGTCGTCGAAGTCGATCTCCTCGAGCTCCTTGAGGCGCTGGAGACGCTTGTGCACCGTGGTGAAGTTCGTGAGCATGCCGCCGAGCCAGCGGTGGTTCACGTAGGGCATCCCGACGCGCGCGGCCTGCTCGGCCACGGGCTCCTGGGCCTGCTTCTTGGTGCCGACGAAGAGGATGGAGCCGCCGTGCGCGACGGTCTCCTTGACGAACTCGTACGCGCGGTCGATGTACGACAGCGACTGCTGGAGGTCGACGATGTAGATGCCGTTGCGCTCGGTGAAGATGAAGCGCTTCATCTTCGGGTTCCAACGGCGGGTCTGGTGCCCGAAGTGGACACCGCTCTCGAGGAGCTGGCGCATGGTCACGACGGCCATGACACGTCCTTTCGCCGTGCGGCCCGGGATCCACCCGGTGCACGCACGCTTCTGGCGGCCCCTCCCGTGGGACGGGCCGCGGTGCGGTTGTCGGTGACGACCCTGGTGGTCGCACCCCTGGCGCCACCCGTGCCGACGCCTGCGACGCACCGTGGACGGTGCGAGCAGGACCGACGCCGGACGCGGCCCCGCCCGGGACCCGGACGGACCGGGAGACGAGGGCGAGGACGTGACGCGCGAAGTCGACCGGCTCCGTCCTCGGCCGAGGTGGTCCCTCGGGCCGGGCACGGCGAACGCGCCGGTCGCAGCGGCAAGTCTACCCGACGGCAGGGCCGACCACAGCCGCCGTCGTGCGCCGTCGCACGGACCGCTCGTCCACAGCCGGGGCCGCCGCGCCCGCGCCTGCTCGCGTTCCTCCGGCACGCTGGCGCAGTGACCGTCGACCACGCCCGTGTCCCGTCCGCCCGCTCGTCCGCCCGCGCGTCCGGCCGTCGCCCGGCGCATCCGCCCGATCGGCCGCGGGGCGGTGGCGTCGGGCGCTCGCACGGCCACCTGGCCGGCCTCCCGCCCGGCCGCGCCACCCGGCGTCGTGCCCGGGTGCGCGGGGCCGTCCTGGCGCTCGGCGTGATCGTCACCCTCGGCACGCCCGTCGCCGGGGCGGCGACGGCCCCGGACGCCGGGTCTGGAGCTGCGTCGACCGGGTGGGTCCCCCCGCTCGACCGGGACGTCGCCGACCTGGGCGTGCTCGCACCGTTCGACCCGCCCGAGCACGACTGGCTGCCAGGACACCGCGGCGTCGACCTCGCGGCCGCCCCCGCCGAGACCGTCCTCTCGCCTGCTCCCGGCGTGGTGTCGTTCACCGGGCCCGTGGCGGGCCGCGACGTGGTCGTCGTCCTGCACGACGACGGGCTGCGCACCTCGCTCGAGCCGGTGACGGCGTCGGTCGGGCGCGGCGAGCGTGTCGCGCCCGGCTCCGTGCTCGGCACGGTGCAGCGCGCGGAGAGCGCCCCGGGGAGCCACTGCGCCGCCACGTGCGTGCACTGGGGCGTGCGTCGCGGCGAGCGCTATCTCGACCCGCTGGCTCTCCTCGGCGACCGGCCCCCGATCGTGCTGCTGCCCCTCGGTGAGGGCTGACCGGGCCGTCCGCGACGACGCGCTCACGCGCGCGGGAACCCCGGGCGTGCTGCTCCGCCCTCGGCGACGGCCGACCGGGGCTCCCACGAGGACGCGCTCAGGCGCGCGGAAACGCCTGCTCGAACGAGCTGCGCAGCCGCTCCGCCGTCACGTGCGTGTAGCGCTGCGTCGTCGCGAGCGAAGAGTGCCCGAGGATCTCCTGCACGCTGCGCAGGTCCGAGCCTCCCGCGAGGAGGTGCGTCGCGGCGCTGTGCCGCAGGTCGTGCGGAGCGACGTCGTCGACGCCCGCGGCCGCCGCGAGGCGGTGCACCGCCTCGCGGACCTGCCGCTGCCCCCAGCGTCCGCCGCGGTCGCCCAGCAGGAGCGCGGCGCCCGAGCGCGCGGTGACGAGGGCGGGCCGGCCCACGTCGAGCCAGCGGGTCACCGCGCGCGCCGCCGGCACGCCGAACGGCACGACACGCTCCTTGTCGCCCTTCCCGAGCACGCGTACCACCCGCTGCGCGAGGTCCACGTCGTCGACGTCGACCCCCGCGAGCTCGCCGACGCGGATCCCCGCCCCGTAGAGGAGCTCGACGGCGGCCCACTCGCGCAGCCGGGCCGGCTCGCCCTCGACGGCGGACTCGCGTGCGGCGTCGAGCATGCGCGCCGCCGCGTCGACCGCGAGGACGGTCGGCAGGGTGCGGGGCACGCGCGGGCTCGCGAGCCGCGCCGCCGGGTCGGAGTCGACGCGTCCGGTGCGCCGCGCCCAGTCGAAGAACGCCCGCGCCGCCGCACCACGTCGGGCGAGGGTCGCGCGAGCCAGCCCGCGCTCCGACTGCGTGGTGAGCCACGCACGCAGCGCCGCGAGGTCGACGTCACGCGGCACCGACGCACCGTGGCGGACGGCGTGCCGAAGCAGCGACTCGACGTCGCCGGTGTAGGCGCGGACCGTGTGCGCCGACGTCCCCTGCGCCACCTCGAGGTACACCGCGAAGTCCGCGAGCGCGGCACGCATCGCCTCGGGCAGCGCGACGCCGGGCGCCGCGGTGCGCTCGTCCGCGGCACGTTCCTCGGTGGGGTCGGCTCGTGTCACTCCCCCAGTCTCGCGCGCGGCGGGCCCGGGCCCGCGGAGGCGCTCCGCTCACCGTGCACTGCTCACCACCCGTGGCTCACGGCGCACCGCCTACGACAGTCTGCCCGCGAGGCGCCGCGCGGCGCGAGGCACGAGGCGGCGCGAGGCGCGAGGCACGAGGCGGCGCGAGGCACGAGGCGGCGCGAGGCGCGCGGCTCATGGCTCACGCACCCGCCGCCAGCCGACAGGCGCCCGCTCGGCGAGGCCGCGGGCCTCGAGTCTCCCCAGCGCACCGACCACGTCCGTCACGGCAAGACCGGCGGCGCGAGCCATCGCCTCGGTCGTGGCTCCGGCACGCAGCGGGAGCGCGTCCCAGGTACGTGTCTCGACAGGGTCCAGGTCGTCGTACGGGGCGGAGTGCGCCGCACGCCACGAGCTCGGGGCGGGTGCGGCCGGTGCCGCGTCCCGCGCGAGGTCGCCCGCGAGCTCGACGACCTCGTCCACGTCGGTGACGCACACCGCCACGCCGTCGCGCAGCAGCCGGTGGCACCCGGTCGACGCCATCGACGTCACGGGCCCGGGCACGGCACCCACCGGTCGCGAGAGCTCCGCGGCGCGCGACGCCGTGCTGAGCGAGCCCGAGCGCCAGGCCGCCTCGACGACGACCGTCGCGCTCGCGAACGCCGCGATCAGCCGGTTGCGCAGGAGGAACCGCACCCGGCTCGGGACCGATCCGGGCGGGACCTCCGAGACGACCGCGCCGCCCGCCTCGACGACCGAGCGGAGCAGGTCGGCGTTCCCGGCCGGGTAGAACCGGTCCGCGCCGCCCGCGAGGAACGCGACCGTCGGTCCGCCGGAGAGGATCGCCGCCCGGTGCGCCGCCGCGTCGATACCGTACGCACCGCCGGACACGACGGTGAAGCCCCGCGCCACGAGCCCCGCCGCGATCTCACCCGTCACGTGGCGGCCGTAGTCGGTGCAGGCGCGGGCGCCGACCACCGCGACCGAGCGCGCGGCGAGGTCCTGCACCCCCGCGCTCCCTCGCACCCACAGCGCGAGCGGGCGCACGGGGCCGAGGTCGTCGAGGCCGGATGGCCACCGGTCGTCGCCCGGCACGACGAGAGTGCCGCCGAGGCGATCGAGCACGCGCAGCTCACGGCGAGGGTCCAGCCCGTCGAGGCGCGGCGCCCACCGCCCGACGGCGCGCAGGAGCCGGGCCACCGACCGGGCGCGCGGGTCGTGCTCCGTCACGCGCGCGTCGGTCGACCGGCCCACCGGGTCGCGCGCGGTCACTCCCGGGTCGGTCGAGCGCACCACCGGGCCGGTCCCGTCCTCGCACGTGTCGGGAGCGGGTCCGACCGCGGGGACGCTCGTCGGCCCTTCCCGGGCCGGAGGGAAGCCGCCGGGCGCGCCGTCGTCCGCGAGCCGGACCAGCGCGCGACGCGCACCGGCCGGGTCACGGGCCGCCTCGTGGAGCCACTCGAGCGCGGGACCGGCGCCGAGCTGGTCGACGAGCGCGACCGCGACCTGGTCGCCCGGTTCCGCGACGCGCGACCACGCCGCGCGCGCGAGGCGTTCGTCGAGGACGTCGAACACCGGGCGCCCGTCCCCGGTGCCCGACCCGCGCTCAGGCACGGTAGCCCCGGGTGCGCAGCGCGAGCCCGGTCCCGACGTCCGCCCGGGTGGGCGCGGCGCGCCCGGCCAGGTCGGCGACGGTCCAGGCGAGGCGCAGGACGCGGTCCGCGCCCCGCAGGCTCAGTGTGCCGCGGTCGAGCGCGCGGTCCACGTCCGCCAGGAGGCCGGAGTCGGGGCCGAGCTGCTCGCGCAGCCAGGTGCCGGGCACCTCGCCGTTGGTGCGCCACGGCGTGCCGCCGAGGCGGGACGCGGCCGCCTCCCGGGCCGCGGCGACCCGCGCCGCGACGACCGCGCTCGGCTCCGGGGCCGCTGCTCGCGCGCGCTCGACCCGGGTCACCGGCCGGACCTCGACCTGCACGTCCACGCGGTCGAGGAGCGGGCCGGAGAGCCGCCCGAAGTACCGTCGCTGCGCCACCGACGAGCACGTGCACTCGAGGCCCTTGCCGACGCCCTGGCCGCACGGGCACGGGTTGGCGGCGAGGACGAGCTGGAAGCGTGCGGGGTAGCGCGCCGTCCCGCCCGCCCGGTGGATGACGAGCTCGCCGTGCTCGAGCGGCTGGCGCAGCGTCTGGAGGACGCGGGCGCCGAACTCGGGTGCCTCGTCGAGGAAGAGCACGCCCCGGTGCGCGCGCGACGCGGCCCCGGGGCGCGGCAGGCCGCTGCCCCCGCCGACGATGGCGGCGGGCGTCGCGGTGTGGTGCGGGTCCTCGTACGGCGGGCGGTGGACCAGCCCCGCGCCGGGGTCGAACACCCCGGCCACCGAGTGGACGGCGGTGACCTCGACCGCCTCGCTCTCCGTGAGGTCCGGCAGGATCCCCGGGAGCCGCGACGCGAGCATCGTCTTGCCCGCACCCGGCGCCCCGACGAGCAGCAGGTGGTGGCCGCCCGCGGCCGCCACCTCGAGCGCGTGCCGCGCCTCGTCCTGCCCGACGACCTCCGAGAGGTCCCCGGGGCGGGCCACGGGCACGACGGGGCGCGGGACCACGACCGGCGCGGCCGCCTCGTCCGCACCCTCCAGCGACGCGCCGTGGAGCCGCGCGACGTCCGCGAGGCTCGCCGCCCCGACCACCCGGGCACCGGGAACGAGGCGCGCCTCCGCCACGTCCGCCGCCGGCACCACGACGTCCGGGAACCCGGCGGCGACCGCCGCCGCCACGGCCGGCAGGACCCCGCGGACCGGCTGGAGCCGGCCGTCGAGCCCGAGCTCGCCCAGGTGCACGACGCCGTCCGCCGCACCCGCGGGCAGCACCTGGGCACCGGCGAGCAGCGCGACGGCGATCGCGACGTCGAAGCCCGTCCCGGACTTGGGCAGCGCCGCCGGCGAGAGGTTGATCGTGACCTTGCGCTGGGGCCACGCGATGCCCGAGGAGGTCACCGCCGCGCGCACACGGTCGCGCGACTCGCTCAGGGCGGTGTCCGGCAGCCCCACGAGGACGAAGCCGGGGACGGACGCCGCGAGGTGGGCCTGCACCTCGACGACGTGACCGGAGAGCCCGACGAGCGCGACCGCGCGTGTGGTCCCGAGCCCCATCAGGCGCTCACCCCGACGAGGTGCTCGACCCGTGCCGCACCGGCACGCGCCACGAGGACCGCGACGACGTCGATCCGGACCGATCGGGCGCGGACGTCGTGCGTCGCGAGCCACTCCCCCGTGAGCCGGCGCAGGCGGCCGAGCTTCGCGGGCGTGACGGCCTGGGCCGGGTGCCCGAACCCCGTGCCGCGCCGGGTCTTGACCTCGACGGCCACGAGCACGTCCCCGTCGAGCGCGACGACATCGAGCTCGCCGCGCGTCCCGCGCCAGTTGCGGTCGAGGAGCGTCCAGCCCGCCTCGACCAGGTGGGCCGCGGCCACCTTCTCCCCGTACCGCCCGACGGCGTCGTTCGCTCCCATGGGCTCACCTCCGCGGCCCACCGTGGGGCAGGGCGCGGGGGCGGCGCCAGGGGCGCCGGGCGGCCTGTGGAGCCGCCGTCAGGCAGCGGTCCTGTGCACGGCCACGACGGGCGTCAGAGCTGGAGCTCCGCCTTCGCGAGCTCCTCGACGTTCACGTCCTTGAACGTCACGACGCGCACCGACTTCACGAACCGCGCGGAGCGGTAGACGTCCCAGACCCACGCGTCGGCGAGCCGCAGCTCGAAGTAGACCTCACCGGCGGCGGATCGCACCTGCAGGTCGACCTGGTTCGCCAGGTAGAAACGGCGTTCGGTCTCCACCACGTACGAGAACAGGCCCACCACGTCGCGGTACTCGCGGTACAGCGCGAGCTCCATCTCGGTCTCGTAGTTCTCCAGGTCTTCGGCGCTCACGGCTCCATCATGGACCATCGGCGGCCACCGGACCGGTCGGAGGGCACCGCTCAGCTCGTCGGCAGACCGGCCTCGGGGTCGAGCTCGAGCACGTCGACCGGGTCGCCGTACGCGGGGACGTCGATGCCCGCGTCACCGCGCTCGGGCAGCCGCCAGGACCGCCGGTGCTGCGGCGTCGGACCGTGCTCGCGCAGCGCCTCGACGTGCGCCGCCGCCCCGTAGCCCTTGTTCTGGTCCCACCCGAAGGCCGGGTACTGGCGCGCCAGGCTCGTCATGAGGCCGTCGCGCTCGGTCTTCGCGAGCACGCTCGCGGCAGCGACCGACGCGCACTGCAGGTCCGCCTTCACGAGGGTGCGCACGCGCGGGTCGACGAGCCGGACGTCGTCGTGCGGGTCGAGGTCGAACGCCTCGAAGAGGTCGACCGCCGAGGGGCGGCTCAGCCAGTCGTGCTTGCCGTCGAGCAGGACCGCGTCGACGTCGCCGACCGTCCGGCGCACCTGAGCGAGCGCACGGCGGCCCGCGAGCCGGAGCGCGCCCACGATCCCGTGCGCGTCGATCTCCGCCGGACCCGCGTGACCCACGGCCCACGCGACGCACCACGAGCGCGCGAGAGGCACGAGCGCCTCGCGCGCCGCCGCGGTGAGGAGCTTGGAGTCGGTGAGCCCGGGCGGGCAGGGCTTCGTCGCGAGGTCGACGACGACGACCCCGACCGACACAGGCCCGGCGAGCGCGCCACGACCGACCTCGTCCATCCCGGCGACGAGCCGCGCGCCGTCGCGGAGCATGGCGCGCTCCTGGCGCAGGTCGGGCCGACGACGGGCGGGTGCCCGGCGCGCCGGAGCCCGCGCGGGCTCCGACCGGGCGACGGCGTCGAGCGTCACGGCTCCACCTCGGGGACGTCGGCGAACACGTCGCCGGGGTTGCGCAGCAGACCGACGTGCGACAACGGCCACACCTTGACGAACGCCGTGCCCACGACGTTGCTCATCGGCACGAACCCACCCCCGGGCTTGCCGGTGTTGTAGCGCGAGTCCGCGGAGTTCTGCCGGTTGTCGCCCATGACGAACAGCATGTCGGCAGGGACCGTGTGGTCGAACGCGTCCTGGCTGGGGATCGACCCCGGCTTGATGTACGTCTCGTCGATGGGCACGTCGTTGACGCTCACGCGGCCCTCGGCGTCGCAGCACACGACGTGGTCGCCCGGGACGCCGATGACGCGCTTGATGAGGTGCTCCCCCGTGTCCTGCGGCAGGAGTCCGACGAACGTCAGCGCCGCGCGGACGGCCTCGGACACCGGGCTCTCGTCCTGCTGCTCCTGCGGCGGCAGCCAGCCGCCCGGGTCCTTGAACACGACGATGTCGCCGCGGTGCACGTCGAACGCGCCGGGCACGAGACGGGAGACCATCACGCGGTCGCCCTCGACGAGCGTGTCCTCCATCGAGGCGCTCGGGATGAAGAACGCCTGCACGAGGAACGTCTTGATGAGCAGGGAGAGCACGAGCGCGCTGACCACGATGATCGCGGTCTCGCGCAGCAGCGACGACTTGCGCGGGCGCTCGCGCGGGGCGCTCTCCGCCCCCTCGGCCGCCAGGTGCTGGCCGTGCGGGGAGCGCCCGTCGTCCTCGGGGCCGAGCGCCGCGCGCTCGGTGCCGGCGTCGGGCTGCGGGCCGCGGGGCGGGGCGCTGTCGGTCACGCGTTCACAATGCCACCTCGGGCCGCGATCCGGGAAACGGAACCGGCCCGCGGACGGCGGACGGCGGGTACGCCGACGGCGGCCGCCCCGGGAGGGACGGCCGCCGTCGGACGAGCGGAGCGGCGGTGTCGGTCGACAGCCGATCAGCGGTTGGGCGCGGTGTCGCGCTTCTCCTTGATCTTCGCCTTCTTGCCGCGCAGCGCGCGCAGGTAGTACAGCTTGGCGCGACGCACGTCACCGCGCGTCACGACCTCGACGGAATCGATGGACGGCGAGTGCACGGGGAACGTGCGCTCGACACCCACGCCGAAGCTGATCTTGCGGACCGTGAACGTCTCGCGGACGCCGCTGCCCTGACGGGCGATGACGACACCCTGGAACGCCTGGACGCGGGAGCGGGTGCCCTCGACGACCTTGACGTTGACCTTGAGCGTGTCGCCGGGACGGAACTCCGGGACGTCGCTGCGCAGCGATGCTGCGTCGACGCTGTCCAGCGTGTGCATGGTGCTTCTCCTCGCCCGCCACAGGTCGGACGCGTGCTCGTGGGCCCGGACAGGCCGGGCCGTCGTCGAATCGGTGGGGTGTGCCGTGCTGCGCGTGGACGGTCGTCGACCTCGCGGTCGTCGGGTCCGTCGTGCCAGTCCGCCCGAGGATCGGGCGCGGGCTCCCCTGTGGCAGAGATCCGGGGCGGCACACACCGATCGACCATTCTGCCACACCGGAGGGTCGGCGTGGCAGCCGCGGACGACCGCGCGTGCCCGCGCCGCACGGCCCGGCTCAGCGCGCGTCGTCGGCGGGGCGCTCCAGGTGTCCGTCGACGACGTCCCATCCGACCTCCGCGAGGACCGCCAGGTCGTGCCGGTCGAGGGCCGCGACGTCGAGCGCGCGCACCATGTCCGGGCGGCGGCCGGCGGTACGACGCAGGGCCTGGTCCCGGCGCCAGCGCCGGATCCGGGCGTGGTGCCCGGACAGCAGGACGTCGGGCACCTCGAGGTCGTCCCACACGGGCGGCTTCGTGTAGACGGGGTACTCCAGGAGCCCCGCGGCCCCGTGCGACTCCTCGACGAGCGACTCCGGGTTGCCCACGACGCCGGGCAGCAGCCGCCCGACGGCCTCGATCATCACGAGCGCCGCCACCTCGCCGCCGTTGAGCACGTAGTCGCCGATCGAGAGCTCGCTGACGCGCATCCCGGCGGCACGGTAGTGCTCCGCCACGCGCGCGTCGATGCCCTCGTAGCGTCCGCAGGCGACGACGAGGTGCTCCTCCGTCGCGAGCTCCTCCGCGGTGCGCTGGGTGAAGGTCGCGCCCGACGGCGTCGGCACGACCAGGTGCACCGCGCTCGCCTCGCCCCCGGGCGCCTCGGCCGACAGGCCGGACACGTCGTCGATCGCCCGCCCCCACACGTCGGGACGCATGACCATGCCCGCGCCGCCGCCGAACGGCGTGTCGTCGACCGTGCGGTGCCGGTCCGACGTCCAGTCGCGCAGGTCGTGGACGCGCAGGTCGAGGATCCCGGCCGTGCGTGCCTTGCCGACGAGCGACAGGTCCAGCGCGGCGAGGTAGTCGGGGAAGATCGTGACGACGTCGATCCGCACGTCAGGCCTCGCCGTCGGCCGGGGCGTCCTGCGGCCCGGGCGCGTCCGCCGCGTCGCCGGCGCTCGGCGCCGCGACCTCCAGGCGCTCCACGTCCGACGCGAGCAGGCCGCCCGGCGGGTCGAGCACGACCCGGCCGCCGGCCACGTCGACGACGGGCACGATCTGCCGGACGAAGGGCACGAGGGTGCGGGCGCCGTCCGGCTCGCGCAGCACGAGCACGTCGTGCGCGGGCAGGTGCTCGAGGCCCTCGACGCGCCCCAGCACGCGCCCGTCCGTGCTCTCGGCACGCAGCCCGGCGAGCTCGTGCGGGTACCACGCGTCCTCCTCGTCGGAGGCCTCGACCTCGACGACGAGCTCGATGCCCCGCAGCGCCTCGGCGCCCGTGCGGTCGCGCACGCCCTCGAAGCCGACGAGCCAGCGGCCCTGGTGGACGCGCACGGTGGCGACGGTGAGGGGGCCGGCGTCGGCGGGTCGCGTCTCCAGACGCTCCCCCACCGCGAGGCGCTCCTCCGGCTCGTCGGTGCGCAGGTCGAGGGCGACCTCGCCTCGCAGCCCGTGCGCCTTGCCGACGCGCGCGACGGTCAGCTCCATCGTCGTGACTCCTCGTGTGGTCCTGGTCGGGACGGGTGTGCGCCGGTCCTCCGGCGGCGGACGCAGGAAGGCCCGGCCCGCCGGTGGCGGACCGGGCCTTGCCCGTCGCCCCTCGCGGGGCGTCGTCGGTGCGGGCCTCAGCGGCGGTCGACGTCCACGACGTCGACGCGGACCGGCCCGTCGGTCGCGAGCGCGCCGATGACCGTGCGCAGGGCACGGGCGGTGCGCCCGCCGCGACCGATGACGCGGCCGAGGTCCTCCGGGTGCACCCGGACCTCGAGCAGGTCACCGCGACGCAGCGTCTTCGTGGCCACGCGGACGTCGTCCGGGTTGTCCACGATGCCGCGCACGAGGTGCTCGAGGGCCTCGGCGATCATCAGGCCTGCTCGTCGGCAGCGGCCTCGTCGGCCGCGTCGGCGGTCTCCTCGGCCGGAGCCTCGGTCTTCTTCTCGGCAGCCTTGGCCTTGACCTTCTCGGCGTCCGCGGCGGCGGCCTCGATGGCGGCGGTCGGGTCGACCTTCTCGCCCTTGACCTTGAGCGTGCCCTCGGCGCCGGGCAGGCCCTTGAACTTCTGCCAGTCGCCGGTGACCTTGAGGAGCGCGAGCACCTGCTCCGTCGGCTGCGCGCCGACGCCGAGCCAGTACTGGGCGCGGTCCGAGGTGATCTCGATGAACGAGGGCTCCTCGGTGGGGTGGTACTTGCCGATCTCCTCGATCACACGACCGTCGCGCTTGGTGCGCGAGTCGGCGACGACGACACGGTAGTACGGCGCACGGATCTTGCCGAGACGCTTCAGACGAATCTTGACGGCCACAGTGGTGGTCTCTCCTGGTTCTGGTTCGGGCGAACCCGCGATCGTCCCGTGGGGACAGGACGAGGAAGGGGTTCAGGACACGGCACGCGCCGGAGAGAGGGGCCGGGGCACGCCGAGTACCGGGACATTGTGCCAGAAGGCGAGGGCATCGACCAACCTGCGGGCGACGCCGGACCCCGTCAGGTGGCGGGCGCCACGATCTCGCCGCGCAGCACGACGGCGGTCGGGGCGCGCAGGACGCCGACGTCCTGGCGCGGGTCCTGCGGGTAGACGACGAAGTCGGCCGACGCGCCCTCGACGAGCGACGTGTAGCCGAGGTACTCCCGGCCCTGCCAGCTCGCGGCCGCGACGACCGCGGCGTCGGGGATGCCCGCGGCGACGAGCTCGGCGCACTCGTCGGCGAGGCGACCGTGCCCGATCGTCCCGCCCGCGTCGGTGCCGACGAGGATCTGGATGCCGGACTCGTACAGCGCCCGCGCCTGCTCGTACCGCCGCTCGTGCAGGCGCCGCATGCGGGCCGCGAACACCGGGTAGCGGGCGTCGGCCTGTCGCGCGATGTTCTCGAACTGCCCGATCTGGAGCAGGGTCGGGGTGACCGCGACGCCCCGCTCGGAGATCTCGTACATGAGGTCGGGGTGGATCCCCGTGCCGTGCTCGATCCCGTCGACGCCCGCGGCGAGCAGCGACGGGATCACCTCGTCGGAGAACGCGTGAACGGTCACACGGGCGGCCTCGGCGTGCGCGGCCGCGACCGCCTCGGCGAGGACGTCGTCGGGCCACAGCGGTCGCAGGTCGCCGTCCGCGCCGAGGTCGCGGTCGATCCAGTCGCCCACGATCTTGACCCACCCGTCGCCCTGGCGCGCCTCGCGGCGCACGGCCTCGGGGAGCTGGGCGACGTCGTCGAGCTCGAGCCCGTAGTGGCGCAGGTAGCGCTTGGGCCGGGCGAGGTGGCGGCCCGCGCGCACGAGGCGCGGCAGGTCACGACGGCCGTGCACCCACCGCGTGTCGAGCGGCGAGCCGGCGTCGCGCACCAGGAGAACCCCGCTGTCGCGGTCCGTCAGCGCCTGCTCCTGCGCGGTCGTCGCGTCGACGGCGCCCTGGGCGCCCAGCCCGACGTGGCAGTGCACGTCGACGAGGCCGGGCAGGGCCCAGCCCTCGAGCTCGACCATGTTGGTGCCCTGCGCCGACGGCCGGGTGAGGCTGATCCGCCCGTCCTTGACCCACAGGTCGCCCACCTCGCGGTCGTCGCCGACGATGACGTGGCCGCGGACGTGCAGCGTGGGGCCTTCCAGCGCGGACATGCGGCTCCTGGGTGAGGACGGACGGGACGGGAGACGGCCCGGTCGGGGGCGCGGTGCGGCACCGGGCGGGTGCCACGGACATAACCTAGCGCCCGGGCGGCTGCGGGTCGCACCCGGGCGCGGGCGGCTGTCCGGGACGGCCGCGGCTCAGCGGCCGCCGAGCAGCTTCTCGAAGCCGGGCGGCAGCTGCAGGTCGTCCGGGGTGGCGGACGGCGGCGCGTCCGTGGGCCCGACGCCGAACGCGGAGCCCGACGGCGCCGCGGGACCGGTGAGCTCCCCCGCCGCGCGCGCGGCGGCCGCGCGCTCCTGCGCGGCCCGCTTCGCCGGGTTGCCCGACTTGCCCTTGACCTTGCGCTGGGGCGCCTGGCGGCCCCGGGCCTTCTTGCCGCCCATGCCCGGGAGGCTGCCCATGCCCGGCATCCCCGGCATCCCGCCGCCGCGGCTCATCTGCCGCATCATCTTCTGCGCCCCGGCGAAGCGCTCGAGAAGCTGGTTGACGTCGCTCGTCGTCACGCCGGAGCCGCGCGCGATGCGCGCGCGCCGCGAGCCGTTGATGATCTTGGGGTTGTCCCGCTCCGCGGGGGTCATCGACCGGATGATGGCCTCGATGCGGTCGACCTCGCGCTCGTCGAAGTTCTCGATGGCCTCGCGCATCTGGCCCATGCCCGGCAGCATGCCGAGCATCTTCTTCATCGAGCCCATGTTCTTCATCTGCTGCATCTGCACCAGGAAGTCCGCGAGCGTGAAGTCCTGCCCCGTGGCGACCTTCTCGGCCATCTTCGCGGCCTGCTCGGCGTCGAACGCCTTCTCGGCCTGCTCGATGAGCGTGAGGACGTCACCCATGTCGAGGATGCGCGACGCCATGCGGTCCGGGTGGAAGGCCTCGAAGTCGGTGAGCTTCTCACCCGTGGAGGCGAAGAGGATCGGGCGGCCGGTGACCCCGCGGACCGACAGCGCGGCACCACCGCGCGCGTCGCCGTCGAGCTTCGTGAGCACGACGCCCGTGAAGTCGACGCCTTCCTCGAAGGCCTTCGCGGTCGCGACGGCGTCCTGTCCGATCATCGCGTCGATGACGAACAGGACCTCGTCGGGCTGCACGGCGTCGCGGATGTCCGACGCCTGCTGCATGAGGACGGCGTCCAGGCCGAGGCGGCCCGCGGTGTCGACGATGACGACGTCGTGCTGGCGCTGGCGCGCCGTCTCGACGCCCTCGCGCGCGACGGCGACCGGGTCGCCGATCACGTCGTCGACCTCGACGCCGCTCTGGTTGCCGGGGTGCGGCGCGAACACGGGGACGCCGGCGCGCTCGGCGACGACCGAGAGCTGGGTGACGGCGTTCGGGCGCTGCAGGTCGGCGGCGACGAGGAGCGGCGTGTGCCCCTGCTCACGCAGGTGCAGGGCGAGCTTGCCCGCGAGCGTCGTCTTCCCGGCACCCTGGAGGCCCGCGAGCATGATGACGGTCGGCGGTGTCTTGGAGAACCGCAGCCCGCGGCTCTCGCCGCCGAGGATGCCGACGAGCTCCTCGTTGACGATCTTGACGACCTGCTGCGCCGGGTTGAGCGCGCCCGAGACCTCGGAGGAGAGCGCGCGCTCGCGCACCGTCGCGCTGAACTCGCGCACGACGGGCACCGCGACGTCGGCGTCGAGCAGCGCGCGCCGGATCTCCCGGATCGTCGCGTCGATGTCCGCCTCGGACAGCCGGCCCTTCGCACGCAGGTTCTTGAAGGTCGAAGTCAGTCGGTCCGACAGCGTGTTGAACACCGCGTCATCCTCACCAGTCGTCGGAAGTCTCGTGCGCGTCGGCCCTCCGTCGTCCCCGCTCCCCGGCAGACGTGGGGCGGGCACGGGACGGGCCGTCCGCGAGGGTCCAGCCTACCCGGCGGCGCCCGGTCCCCCCGGCACGGCGCCCAGCGCGCGGAGCGTCTCCCCCACGAGGTCGTCCACGAGGCGCGCGCGCCACGCCGTCCACGCGCTCGGGCCGAGCGACGACGCGTCCGCCTCCGTGAGCGCGCGCAGCACCACGAGCAGGTCGGCGCGGTGGTCGACGGCGTCCGCGAGCTCCGCGACCGTCGCCGGGTCGTCGGGGTCCTCGCTCACGGCGAGGCGCGAGAGGGTGAGGTGGTGGCGGACGAGGCGCTCGACGTCGGCCACGACGTCCGGCTCGAACCCCATGCGGCCGAGGATCGCGGGCACGAGCCGCGCGCCCTCGACGGAGTGGTCGGCGGCTCCGGCGCGCTTGCCGATGTCGTGCAGGACCGCGGAGAGCAGCAGGAGGTCGCTGCGCTCGACCTCCTTGCGGGCGCGCGCGGCGCGCGCCACGACCTCGACGAGGTGCCGGTCGACGGTGTGCCGGTGGACGGCCGCGCGCTGCGGCCGGTTGCGCACGCCGGCCCACTCGGGGATCCACGTCGTGACGACGCCCGCGAGGTCGAGCGCCTCCCAGACCGCGACCTGCGCCTGACCGGACCCAAGCAGGGCGAGGAACGCGGACCGCGCGGCGCGCGGCCACGGCTCCGGCAGGGCGGGGCAGCGCGCGAGGCTGGCGACGGAGACGGGCGAGAGCGTCAGCCCCGTGCGCGCCGCCGTCGCCGCGGCGCGCAGCGACAGGAGCGGGTCCGCCTCCGGGTGGGCGTCCACGGCGAGCACGAGCTCGCCGTCGTGCTCGACGAGCCCGTCGCCGACGGACCGCAGCCGTGGCGCCGCGCGTCGTCCCCGCACGAGCACCGGGCGGCGCGCGACCGACGGCCGCTGGAGCGCCTGCCGCGCCCGGCGGACGGTGGTGTCGAGCGCGTAGGAGATCTCGCGGCCCGCCGCGGCGAGGCTCGCGAGCAGCTCGTCGGGGTCGTCGTACCCGGACAGCGCGGCGACCTCGTCGAGGTCGGCGAGCAGGAGACGGCTCGTGTGGCGGCCCGTGACGACCTGGAGCGTGTCGCGGACGTCGAGCAGGTGGGCGTGCGCCCGGTCGACCGTCCCGTGCGGGCGGTCGGTGAGCCACGTCGCCGCGAGCGCCGAGAGCACGACCGCGTCCCGGATGCCGCCGCGCGACTCCTTGAGGTCGGGCTCGATGAGGTAGGCGAGCTCGCCGGACCGCTCGGCGCGCTCGCGCGTCGAGGAGAGCAGGTCGGGCAGGCGGCGGCGCGAGGCGGACCGCCAGTCGGTGAGCACGGCGGAGGACGCGCGGTGCACGACGAGCGCGTCCCCCGCGACCGCGCGCACGTCGAGCCACCCGACGGCGGCGGGGACGTCCTTCGACGCCACCTGGCGGCACTGCGAGAGGGAGCGCACGGCATGGTCGAGGTCGACGCCCGCGTCCCAGAGCGGATACCAGAGCCGCTCGGCGACGTGGGCGACCTCGTCCGGGGAATGGGTACGGCCGTCGTGGACGAGGACGAGGTCGAGGTCGCTCGCGGGGCCCATGTCGCCCCGCCCGAGGCTCCCGACCGCGGCGAGCGCGAGCCCCTCGGGCGCGACGCCGTCGGTCGCGTCGAGCCAGAGGCCCGCGAGCGAGGAGGTGACGAGGTCGACGACGGCGGCGCGGCGCGCGACCCCGCTGCGGCCGGGTCCGCTCATGGACCGCGCGACGTCGAGCATCCGCGCACGCAGGTCCCGCACCCCCTCGGGGTGCGGGACCTGCGTGCCGTGCTCACCCGGCCCTGCCGGGCGCCCCGCCGATCCCCCTGCGACCCCGCCCGTGGTCGGGGTGTCGGCGTGGTGGGTCATCCGATGGTCCGTCTCCTCACAGGGCGCCGGGGCCGTGCTCGCCCGTGCGCACCCGGGCGACGTCGTCCACGGTCACCGTCCAGACCTTGCCGTCGCCGATCTTGCCGGTCTGCGCCGCCTTGACGATCACCTCGGTGACCGCGGTGGCGTCGGCGTCGTCGACGAGGACCTCGATGCGGACCTTGGGGACCAGGTCCACCGTGTACTCGGCCCCGCGGTAGACCTCGGTGTGGCCCTTCTGACGGCCGTACCCGCTGGCCTCGCTGACCGTCATGCCCCGCACGCCCGCGGCCTCGAGCGCCGACTTCACGTCGTCGAGCCGGTGCGGCTGGATGATTCCCGTGACGAGCTTCATGCCCGCACCTCCCTGATGACGCTGCCCTGCTGGATGGACTCGTACGCCGTCTCGCCGTGGACCGCGAGGTCGATGCCGCCGACCTCGGCGTCCTCGCTCACGCGCCAGCCCATCGTGACCTTGAGGATCAGGCCGATGACCGTCGTCGTGATCGCGGTGAAGACGATCGCGACGAGCGCGATGAGCACCTGGACGACGAGCTGCTGCGCGCCGCCCCCGAAGAAGAGGCCCGTGTCGGTCGCGAGGAAGCCGATCGCGACGGTACCCCAGAGACCGGAGACGAGGTGGACGCCGACGACGTCGAGCGAGTCGTCGTAGCCGAAGCGGTACTTCAGGCCGACCGCGAGCGCCGAGAGCGCGCCGGCGACGACGCCCAGGACGATCGACGTGACCGGGTTGAGCGCGCCGGCCGCGGGCGTGATCGCCACGAGGCCCGCGACGACGCCGGACGCGGCACCGAGCGACGTGGCGTGACCGTCGCGGATCTTCTCCGTGACGAGCCAGCCGATGATGCCGGCCGCCGTGGCGCTCGTGGTGTTGATCCAGGCGAGGCCGGCCGTCTCGTTCGCGCCGAACGCGGAGCCCGCGTTGAAGCCGAACCAGCCGAACCACAGCAGGGCCGCGCCCAGCATGACGAACGGCAGGTTGTGCGGGCGCATCGGCTCGGTGCCGAAGCCCTTGCGCTTGCCGATGAGGAGCGCGAGCACGAGCGCCGCGACACCGGCGTTGATGTGGACGACGGTGCCGCCCGCGAAGTCGATCGGCGCGACCGTGGCGGCGCCGTCGGTCACCCCGAACACCTTCGCGGCGAGACCGTTCTCGTTGGCCGAGAGGAAGCCGCCGCCCCACACCATGTGGGCGAGCGGGAAGTACGTGACCGTGACCCAGATCGCCGTGAACGTCAGCCACGTGCCGAACTTGACGCGGTCGGCGAGCGCACCCGAGATGAGCGCGACCGTGATGATCGCGAACGTCACCTGGAACGCGATGTCGACCACGTTCGGGTAGTTGCCGAGCGTGCTCGCGACGGCGCTGCCGTCGGCGTCCGTGATCGCCCCCTGGAGACCGAACTGCGCGAACGGGTTGGCGAACAGGCCACCCGTGCCGGCCTCGCCGTAGGACATCGACCAGCCCCACAGCACGTAGACGACGCCCACGACGGCCATCGCGCCGAACGACATCATCATCATGTTCAGCACGGACTTGGCGCGGACCATGCCGCCGTAGAAGAACGCCAGTCCGGGCGTCATCAGGAGCACGAGGGATGCTGAGGTCAGCATCCACGCGGTCGCCCCGGTGTCCCACTCCATCGGATCATCTCCCCTCGCCGGCCGGGCGGCCGGTCGGGGACTACGGTGGTGCGGGCGGGTTTCCCCGGCGGTGTCGCCGCGTTACGTCGGCGTGACAAGGGCGGCCCGGACGTAAACGTTCGGTTTCGCCGCACCGCGCGGCCGGTGCCTCAGGCCCCGAGGAGACCGTCGACGAACTGCTCCGGGTCGAACGGGGCGAGGTCGTCGGGCCCCTCCCCCAGGCCGACGAGCTTGACGGGCACGCCCAGCTCGCGCTGGACCGCGACGACGATGCCGCCGCGCGCCGTGCCGTCGAGCTTCGTCAGCACGATGCCCGTGACGCCCGCGACCTCGCCGAAGACGCGCGCCTGGTTGAGGCCGTTCTGGCCCGTCGTCGCGTCGAGCACGAGGAGCACCTCCGACAGCGGGGCCTCCTTGGTGATGACGCGCCGGATCTTGCCCAGCTCGTCCATGAGGCCCTGCTTGTTCTGCAGGCGCCCGGCGGTGTCGACGAGCACGACGTCCGCACCCTCGGTGCGGCCGCGGCGCACGGCGTCGAACGCGACCGCCGCCGGGTCGGCGCCGTCGCGGTCGGACCGGACGGTCGGGACCCCGACGCGCGAGCCCCACGTCTCGAGCTGGTCGGCGGCCGCGGCGCGGAAGGTGTCCGCCGCGCCCAGCACCACGCTGCGGTCCTCGGCGACGAGCACGCGCGCGAGCTTGCCGACGGTCGTCGTCTTGCCGGTGCCGTTCACGCCGACGACGAGCACCACGGCCGGCACCGTCGACCCGTCCTCGGCGGTGCGCGGGGAGGTCGCGAGCGAGCGGTCGAGCGTCGGGTCGACGAGCGCCACGAGCTCGGTGCGCAGGAGGTCGCGCACGCTCGCGGCGTCGCGCACCCCGAGGACGCGGACCTTGGTGCGCAGCGCGTCGATGAGCTCGCCGGCCGGCCCGGCGCCGACGTCCGCGAGGAGGAGCGTCTCCTCGAGCTCGTCCCAGTCGTCCTCGGTGAGGTGGTCCCGGGAGAGGACGGAGAGCAGGCGCGCCCCGAGCGGCGAGCCGGAGCGCGCGAGGCGCTCGCGCAGGCGGACGAGCCGGCCGCCGACGGGCTCCGGGCGCTCGAGCGCGGGCGGGGCGGCGACATCTGGCTCCGGCGGCGCCGCGGTGGTCGCCGTGCCGGGCGGTGCCTCGACGGCGTCGGGCGCCGTCGCGGGAGGCGCGGCGGGGGCCGTGGGCGGGGGCTCGACGAGGTCGCGGCGACCGCGGCGACGGACCGACACGGTCCCGGCGGTGACGAGGCCGACGACCAGGAGGACGCCGAGGACGATCCAGAGCGGGAGGAGGTCGTTCACCCCGGAAGTCTCTCAGACCGGCGCGGTGCTCACGCCTCGGGAGGACGCTCCCCCGGGTGCAGCGGGCGCACGCGCTCGCGCGCGCGGTGCAGGACGTCGGTGAGCTCCTCGGCGTCGACGTACGCGTTGGACGTCACCTGCGTGGCGGTGAAGAAGTCGTCGATGCTCGTGTCCACGGGCCGCGGCATGCGCACGGTCGCGACGTGCTGGCCCGGGTTGTCGCCGCGACGACGGCGTCGTCTCAGCCCCGAGCGGAAGTCGCGCCAGAACGCGCGCATCCCCTGCTCGCCGTCCCGTCGGTCACCCGTCGCACCGGTCGACTGCGCCTCGGCGCGCGCGACGACGCTCGCGAACAGGAACACGACCGCGGCGACGCCGAGCGTGAGTCCCAGCCACACGAACATCCAGACCATGTCTTCCAGTATCCGGGCGCCGCAACCTGCCGCGACCGCAGCCACGCCGGGCCTCGGCGATCAGCACCACATCTTCACAAGGCCCGGAATTGCAACGATCCTGGAGGTTCCGCCCAGGTCCGGACGAGGCGGACGGACCGCCCTGCGACGGTCAGGCGAGGACCCCCTCGCGGGCCTCCGACATGCGCTGGCTGATGACCGTCGTGACGCCGTCGCCGCGCATCGTCACCCCGTAGAGCGCGTCGGCGATCTCCATGGTGCGCTTCTGGTGCGTGATGACGATGAGCTGCGAGTCCTCCTGGAGCTCGCGGAAGATCTCGAGCAGACGGCCGAGGTTCACGTCGTCCAGGGCCGCCTCGACCTCGTCCATGACGTAGAAGGGCGAGGGCCGCGCCTTGAAGATCGCGACGAGGAGCGCGACGGCCGTGAGCGAGCGCTCGCCACCGGACAGCAGCGACAGGCGCTTGACCTTCTTCCCCGCGGGGCGGGCCTCGACCTCGATGCCGGTGGTCAGCATGTCGTCGGGGTCGGTGAGCACCAGGCGGCCCTCGCCACCCGGGAACATGCGCGCGAACACGCGCTCGAACTGCTCGGCGGTGTCGCGGTACGCGTCCGAGAACACCCGCTCGACGCGCTCGTCGATCTCCTTGACGATCTCCAGCAGGTCGGCGCGCGACTTCTTGAGGTCGGCCAGCTGGTCGGCGAGGAACTTGTGCCGCTCCTCCAGCGCGGCGAACTCCTCCAGCGCGAGCGGGTTCACCTTGCCGAGCCGACCGAGGTCGCGCTCCGCGGCGCGCAGCCGCTTCTCCTGCTGGGCGCGGTCGTACGGGATCGTGCGCGGCTCGTCGTCGTCGGAGGGGACGGGGACCTCGCGGTGCGGGCCGAGCTCCTCGACCAGGACGGCCGGGTCGATCCCGAGCTCGTCGACGCTGCGCGCCTGGAGCTGCTCGATGCGCAGCTGCTGCTGCGCGCGCGCCACCTCGTCGCGGTGCGCGACGTCGGTCAGCTCGCGCAGGCGCGACGCCAGGTCGTCGACCTCGCGACGCGCAGCCGTCACCGCGGTGTCGCGCTCGGCCCGCGCCGCCTCGGCGGCGTCCCGCTCCGCGGCCGCCCGGGCCAGCGACCGGTCGATCGCGGCGAGGGCGAGCGTCGCGCCGTCGCGCACGGCGGACGCGCGCCCTGCCTGCCGCACCCGCGCGGCCTCACGCCGGGCGGCCCGCTCGCGCGCGTCGCGCTCCGCGGCGGCCGCCCGCGCGAGCGACTGCGCCCGACCGGCCACCGCGCGCGAGCGCTCCTCGCTCGTGCGCAGGGCGAGCCGCGCCTCGGTCTCGGCCGTGCGCGCGGCCGAGGCGCGCGCGAGAAGACGGTCACGTTCGGCGCTCGCCTCCGCCACCGCGTCCTCGGACTGCTCCGGCGCCGCCTCCGCGACCTCGAGCCGCTCGACGAGCCCCGCGAGCGTCTCGCGCGTCTCGTCGAGACCCTGGGACGCCCGCTCCAGCGACGCACGCACGCGCTCCGCCTCCGCGGCGGCCGAGCGCGCCGTCGCCCCCAGGTGCCCGAGCTGCTCGGCGACCGCGGCGAGCTGCGCGTCGGACTCGTTGAGCCGGTCGAGCGTGTCCTCGTACCGCGCGCGCGCCTCCTGCGCCGCCTCGCGCGCGCCCACGAGGGCGAACCGGGCGCGCTCGGCGCGGGCCGTCGCGTCGGCGTGCGCGGTGCGCGCCTCGTCGAGCGCCGACTGCAGGTGCAGCACGCTCGGCGCCGACGCCGACCCGCCCCATGCGCGCGTCGTCGCGAGGAGGTCCCCGCCCCGCGTCACGACGGCGACGTCCGGGTGTCGCGCCACGAGCGCGCGGGCCTGGCCCAGGTCGTCCACGACGGCCACGCCCGCGAGCAGCGACCGCACCGCCTCGCCGACTCCCCCGGCGGCGGTGACGACGTCGACGGCCCAGCGCGCGCCGTCGGGCAGGTCGACGGCGGCGGGGTCGGGCCCGGTCTCCCCGGTCGCCACGACGAGGCCCGCGCGCCCGGCGTCCTCGGTGCGCAGGTACCGCAGCGCGTCGACCGCGGCGTCGACCGACTCGACCGCGACGGCGTCCGCGGCCGGGCCCAGGGCCGCGGCGACCGCGTCCTCGTAGCCCGCCTCGACGCCGAGCAGGGCGGCGAGCGACCCCACGACGCCGACGCCGTCCGCCGCGAGGAGCGCCCCCGCGCCGTCCTTGCGGTCGAGGCTCAGCTCGAGCGCCTCGATGCGCGCGCTCCACGTCGCGCGCTCCTGGTCCGCGGCGGACGCGTCCGCCTCCAGGCCCCTCACGGCGGCGGTCGTGCGCTCGACCGCGTCCGCCGCCGCCTCGTGCTCGGCGTCCAGGCCCTCCTCGCCCTCCTCGGCGCCGACCACCTGGGTCTCGAGCACCGCGAACTCGGTGCGCGCCTGGGTGCCCCGGTGCTCGGCCTCCGCGAGCGACTCGCGCAGCCGCCCGATCTCGGCCTCCGCGGCCTCGACGCGCGTGCGCTGCGCCGCGACCTGCCCCGCGAGCCGCGCGAGCCCCTCGCGGCGGTCCGCGGCACCGCGCAGCAGCGTCGCGACCGCCCGCTCGGCCTCGCCCGCGGCCTGCTCGGCGTCCTCCCGGTCGGTGACCGCGGCGGCGAGCGCGTCCCGCGCGCGGGCGACCTCCGCCTCGAGCTCCGCCTCGGTCGCGCGCACGCGCTCCGCCTGCGCCTCGAGCTCGTCCGGGTCCTGCCCGCGGGGCGCCGCCTCGGGGCGCCCGAGGAGGCGGACGCGCTCCTCGGCGAGCGTCCGCGTGCCGCGCAGCCGCTCACGCAGCGACGACAGCCGGAACCAGACGTCGGTCACGGCCCCGAGCGCGGGCGCGGCCTCCGCGGCCTCGCGCTCGAGCCGCCCGAGCGTGTCGCGCGCCGTCGCGAGCGCGCGCTCGACCTCCGCCTGCTGCGCACGCAGGGCCGCCTCGTCGGCGATCTCCTGCTCGAGCGTCGCGGTGAGCTGGGCGAGGTCGTCGGCGAGCAGGCGGGCCCGCGCGTCGCGCAGGTCGGCCTGGATCGTGGCCGCCTTGCGCGCGATCTCCGCCTGCCGTCCCAGCGGGCCGAGCTGGCGTCGGATCTCCGTCGTGAGGTCCGCGAGCCGCGTGAGGTTGGCCTGCATCGCGTCGAGCTTGCGGAGCGCCTTCTCCTTGCGCTTGCGGTGCTTGAGGACGCCCGCGGCCTCCTCGACGAAGCCGCGGCGGTCCTCGGGCGTCGCGCGCAGGACGGCGTCGAGCTGCCCCTGCCCGACGATCACGTGCATCTCGCGGCCGAGGCCCGAGTCGGAGAGGAGGTCCTGGATGTCGAGCAGGCGGCACGCGCTCCCGTTGATCGCGTACTCGGACCCGCCGCTGCGGAACAGCGTGCGGGAGATCGTCACCTCGGTGTAGTCGATCGGCAGGGCGCCGTCGGTGTTGTCGATCGTCAGGGACACCTCGGCGCGCCCGAGCGGGGGCCGGCCCGACGTCCCGGCGAAGATGACGTCCTCCATCTTGCCGCCGCGCAGGGTCTTGGCGCCCTGCTCCCCCATCACCCACGCGAGCGCGTCGACGACGTTCGACTTGCCCGAGCCGTTCGGCCCGACGACGCACGTCACGCCGGGCTCGAAGCTCAGCGTCGTCGCGGACGCGAACGACTTGAAGCCGCGCAGCGTCAGGGTCTTGAGGTGCACGGACCCGAGCCTAGTGCGGCGCTCCCACGATCCTGCGGACGTCCGGGACCGGTCGTGGCGGACCGCGGTCACCGCTGCGGGGACGCGAACGCCCCGCCCCGGAGCACCGGGACGGGGCGGGAGCGGGCGTGCGGGTCAGCCGAGCTCGGGGAACCAGAGCGCGATCTCGCGCGCGGCGGACTCGGGCGAGTCCGACCCGTGCACGAGGTTCTGCTGGACCTTGAGGCCCCAGTCGCGGCCGAGGTCGCCGCGGATCGTGCCGGGCAGCGCCTCGGTCGGGTTGGTCGCGCCGGCGAGCGAGCGGAAGCCGGGGATGACGCCCTGGCCCTCGGCCACGACCGCGAGGACCTTGCCCGAGAGCATGAAGTCGACGAGCGGCTGGAAGAACGGCTTGCCCTCGTGCTCGGCGTAGTGGGCGGCGAGCAGCTCGGGCGTCGCGTCGAGCAGGCGCACGGCGGTGAGCGTGTAGCCCTTGGCCTCGACGCGCCGGAGGATCTCGCCGGACAGGCCGCGGCGGACGCCGTCGGGCTTGACGAGGATGAGGGTGCGCTCGATGGTCTCGGTCAGTGCGGGTGCGACGTCGGTCATGGTCGCCGAGCCTACCGGCCGCCGGGACGTGGGCCGCGCGCGGCGGGCGGCCGCCCGCCGCGTGCGCGCCGTGCGGGTCAGCCGGCGTTGGGCGCGGTCTCGGGGTGCTCGGCGTCGTAGGCCGCGCGCTCGCGGTCGATGCGCCCGCCGAGGCGGATCGAGACGATCCACAGGACGACGAAGAGGCCGCCCACGAGGAACATCATCGGCACGACCAGCCCGAGCGCGAGCACGGGCACCTGGACCACGGACCCGGCGACGTACCCGCCGGGGGTCCCCACCGTGCGCGACAGCACGACGAGCACGACGGCGAGCACCCCGCCCACGACCCAGATCGACGACGCGGAGGGCAGCTCGAGCGGGCCGCGCGAGTACGGGACGTCGCGCAGGCCGTAGGCCACGAGCGTCGCGAACACGACGAGGAACGCCTCCAGCAGGAGCGTGGTCGACGCGAACTGGACCTTCGCGGGCTTCTTGGGCTTGATGCGGTCGCCCGGGGACGGGCGCACCGGGCCCGCCGCGCGGCCGTGGCGGGACGGCTGCGCGGCGGGCTGCGACGGCGAGGTGCTCACCCGGTCAGGATACCGGCGCGTCGTCGCGCTCCCGGCTGCCGGGGCGCTCGTCGTCCGGTCCCCCACCGCCCGCGGGCACGACGACCGCGGCGCCCTCGGCGTCGCCCGTCGCGGGGGCGTCCTCACGCAGGTCGCCGTGGTCGGCGACGGCCTCGCCGCGCGCGACCATCCCGGCGACGTCGGAGAGCTTGACCTCGCGCAGGAACAGCGCGAGCACGAACCCGACGAGGACGAGCGGGACCAGGTACCAGAACGCGGGGGCGAGCGCGTCGGTGAACGCGTCGACGACGCCCGTGTGGATCGGCTCGGGGAGCTGCTGGACCATCTCGGGCGTGAGCGACGAACCCTCGGCGCCGGCCGGGGCACCCCCCGGCACGCCCCCGAAGACCCCCTCGAGGTTGTCGGCGAGCCGCGACGTGAAGATGGTGCTGAACAGCGCCGTCCCGACGGCCGCGCCGATCTCGCGGAAGAAGTTGTTCGCGCTCGTGGCGGTCCCGATCTCGTGCGGGTCGACCGAGTTCTGCACGGCGAGCACGATCGTCTGCATGACGAGGCCCATGCCGGCGCCCATGACGAAGATCATCGCGCCGAAGAGCCACATCGACATGTCGCCCGTGATCCGCGTGAGCCAGACCATCCCGGCCGCGGTGATCGCGAGACCGACCACGGGGTAGATCTTGTACCGCCCGGTCTTCGTGATCGCGACACCGGACCCGATCGCCGTGATCATGACGCCGACCATCATCGGGAGCATGAGGAACCCGGACTCGGTGACCCCCGCGCCCGTGGACATCTGGAGGAACGTCGGCAGGAACGCGAGCGCCGAGAACATGCCCATGCCGAGCACGAGGCCGATGAGCGTCGCGATGGTGAAGGTCCGGTTCTTGAACAGGTGCAGCGGGAGCAGCGGCTCCTCGGCGCGGTTCTCGACGAGGACGAACGCGGCGACCGACACCACGACGGCCGCGACGAGGCCGAGCAGCCACGGGTCGGACCAGTCGTAGCCCGACGACGTCGTGAGCGACTCCCAGCTCGTCACCAGGACGATGCCGGACGTCGCGACGACGAGGAAGAAGATGCCCGCGACGTCGATCTTGCGGCCCGCGCGGTGCGACGGGAGCTTGAGCGCGACCCAGGCCACCACGAACGCGGCGACGCCGATGGGGACGTTGATCCAGAAGGCCCAGCGCCAGCCCGGGCCCTCGGTGAACCAGCCGCCCAGGAGCGGGCCGATGACCGCGGCGATGCCGAAGAGCGCGCCCATGGGGCCCATGTACTTGCCGCGGTCCTTGGCGGGCACGATGTCGGCGATGATCGCCTGCGACAGGATCATCAGGCCGCCGCCGCCGAGGCCCTGCACACCGCGCCAGGCGACGAGCTCCGGGAACGACTGCGCGAACCCGGCACCGGCCGACGCGACCGTGAAGAGGCCGATCGCGACGAGGAACGGCCAGCGGCGGCCCCAGAGGTCGCCGAACTTGCCGTAGAGCGGCATGACGATGGCGATCGCCAGGATGTAGGCGGTGATGACCCAGCCCTGGTGCTCGACGCCGTGGAGCTCGCCGACGATCGTCGGCATCGCCGTGCCGACGATGGACTGGTCGAGCGAGGACAGGAACATCGACGCCATGAGCGCGCCGAAGATCACCCACACGGTGCGCGGGGTGAGCACGACGAGCGGCTTGCCGCCGTCGACGGGTGGTGCTGCGGTGGAGGAGGCCATGAGGATCCGGTTCGGTCGGGACGGACGGGCGCACGCCGACGGGCGCGGCCCGTCGTCGGGTGGGGGCTGGTGAGGTGCGGGAGGTCGGGTGGGAGACCCGAGCGGTGGTGTCCCCGGGCGGGGCGAGGAGGCGGTCAGGTGCCCGCGGGATCGGGGGCGCGCGTGTCGTGGAGCAGCGCGCGGAGCTGGTCGACGACGCCGGCCAGGTGGTCCACCGGCTCGTCCTCGCAGCCCTGCTGCTGCCACTCGACCGTGCTCGCCCGCAGGAGGCTCATGACGACGAGCGCCAGGAGCTCGGGGTCGGGGACGAACGGGCGGACCGCGCGTCGTGCGACGAACATCTCGACGAGCTCGGCGCGGTGGCCCTCGACCCACGCGACGTGGCGGGCGACGAGGTGCGGCTCGCGCTGCACGAGCTCGAGCGTGCGCGCCATGCGCTGCGGGGTGACGACCTCGTGCGCGAGCACGTCGGCCACGACGACCTCGAGGTCGTCGAGGAGCGCGCCCGTCGGACCGCCCGCGACGAAGGCCGCGACGACCTCCGGGCGGACCGAGAAGTCCTCGAGGCCGAGCACGGCGTCGTCCTTGGCGGGGAAGTAGTTGAAGAACGTGCGCGGCGAGACGCCGACGGCCGCGCAGATGTCCTCGACCGTCACGGCGTCGAGGCCGCGCTCGAGGACGAGGGTCTGCGCGGCGTCGACGAGAGCCTCGCGGCGCGCGCGCTTCTTGCGCTCCCGGAGCCCGCCGGACGACGGCGCGAGGCACGCCGCGGCCCGCTCGGCCACCGAGGGGCGAGCGGGCACGTCAGGCGGGGTCGTCGGCACGAGGACCATTCTTGCATCCTCTGCAATTTTGCATCAACTGCAACATCGGGTGACGGAGGTCACACCGCACCGGGTCAGACCTCGCCGAACCCGCCCTCCACGGCCTCGACGACCGCGCGCACGGCGTCCGCGGCCTGCGGCCCCTCCCCCGTGACCGTCAGCTCCTGCCCCCCGGTCGCGCCGAGCTTCATGAGCTCGAGGACGCTCGCCCCGTTGACGCCGTCGATCGCGACGCTCGCGTCGAACCCCGCGACCAGGCGGGCGAGCACGGCGGCGGGCCGGGCGTGCAGGCCGAGCGGGTTGCGCAGCGTCACGACGGCGCGGGCCTCCCCCGCCGGTACGGTGCCGTCCGCCGCGGGCTCCTCCCCGGCCTCCGGCGCGGCGGCGGGGACGGCGAACGTGCCGCCCGCGTGCTCCGCGGACGCGAGGACCTCCGCGACGTCGCCGCCGCCGTGCGCGGTGACGGCCGCCGCGACGGCACCCTCGACGAACGGCGCGTCCGCGAGCAGCACCCGGCCGTCGAAGCCGTCCTCCAGGTCCAGCACGGACTCGACCGTCATCACGGCCGACCCCAGGTCCGCGAGCACGACGACGCCGTCCGCGACGCGCAGCGCCTCCTCGATCGCCCCGGAGACGCAGTCGTAGCTCGTGCCGAGACCGCCGTCGTCCGTCCCGCCCGCCGCGAGCAGCAGGACCCCGGGGGCCATCTGCGCGGACAGCTCGACGGCCCCCTGCGCGAGGCGCTGCGAGTGCGAGACGAGGACGAGCGCGACCCGGGCCCGGGTGCCGACCGGTCCGGCCACGCCGCTCACGCCGCCGCCGCGTCGCGCGCGGCCTCGAGCAGGATCGCGGTCGACGTCGCGCCCGGGTCCTGGTGGCCCGCGCTGCGCTCGCCGAGATAGCTCGCCCGGCCCTTCGTCGCGACGAGCGGCGCGGTCGCCTCGGCGCCCTCGCGCGCGGCCCGGGCAGCGGCGGCGAGGACGTCGGCCGTCGAGCCGCCGGCGTCGGCCGCGGCCTCCGCCGCGTCGACCGCGGGCTGCCAGGCGTCGACCATCGTCTTCTCGCCGACCTGCGCCTTGCCGCGCGCGGAGATGCCCTCGAGCGCCCCCTCGAGCAGCGCGACGACGCCGTGCGCGTCGAGCTCCGCGAGGCCGGTCACCTTCGCGGCGCGCAGGTACGCGGTCCCGTAGAGCGGACCCGAGGCGCCGCCGACCGACGACATGAGCGTCGTGGCCACGAGCTTGAGCACGTCGCCGATCTGGCCGGGCGGCTGCTCCGCGGCGGCCGCCCCGTCGAGCTTGGCGACCACCGCGCGAAAGCCCCGGTCGAGGTTCTCGCCGTGGTCGCCGTCACCGATCTGGCGGTCCAGCTCCGTCAGCTCGTCCCGTGCCGCCGCGATCCGCTCCGCGCTCAGCCGGGTCCATCGCTCGGCCCAGGCCACGTCCAGCGTCATGCCCCACCTCTCCTCGCCGTCGAGCCGGCGGTGCGCCGGCTCCCGGAGACTGCACGAAAGGGCACCCGCTCACCAGCGCAGCGCAGCCGTGTGGACGGGAGCGTCCCACAGGGCGGTGAGCTCGTCGTCCAGGCGCAGCACGGTGACCGACGCACCCTGCATCTCCAGCGACGTGACGTAGTTGCCGACGAGCGAGCGCGTCACGCGTACGCCGCGCCCTTCGAGCAGCCTCCTCGCCTGACGATAGACGACGTACAGCTCGGACAGCGGGGTACCGCCCATTCCGTTAACGAACAGCAACACGTCCTCGCCGTGGGCGAGGCCCAGGTCGTCCGCCACGGGGTCGACCAGCCGCTGCGTGATCTCGTCCGCCGACGCGAGCGGGATCCGGTGCCGCCCGGGCTCGCCGTGGATCCCGATGCCGATCTCCACCTCGTCGTCGGCGAGGTCGAAGCTCGGCCGGCCCACGTGCGGCACCGTGCACGCGGTGAGCGCGACGCCCATCGAGCGCACGTTCGCCACGACGCGCCCCGCGATCTCCGTCACGGTGCCGAGGTCGTCGCCGCGCTCGGCCGCCGCGCCCGCGATCTTCTCGACCGCGACCGTCCCGGCGACGCCGCGCCGTCCCGCGGTGTAGAGCGAGTCCTCGACCGCGACGTCGTCGTTGACGAGGATGCTCGTGACCTGCGTGCCCTCCGCCTCGACGAGCTCGACCGCAGTCTCGAAGTTCAGCACGTCGCCCGTGTAGTTCTTGACGATCGCGAGCACGCCGGCGCCCGAGTCGGCCCCGAGGATCGCCGGCACGATCTGGTCGGGCGTCGGCGAGGTGAACACCGCGCCCGGGACCGCGGCGTCGAGCATGCCCGGGCCGACGAAGCCCGCGTGCAGCGGCTCGTGGCCCGAGCCGCCGCCCGAGACCAGCCCGACCTTGCCGGCCACCGCGCCGCCGGCGCGCGACACGTACGGGGGCGCGAGGTGCACCTGCACGAGGTCGGCGTGCGCCTGGCCGAAGCCCTCGAGGGACTCCGTCACCGCGTCCTGGGGATCGTTGAGCAGCTTCTTCACCGGTCATCCCTCCATCGGTCCGTGCGCCCGGTGCTCCGGGCGCCCACAGCCCCCGCGACGTCGGCTGGCCGCGCCCGGCGCGCCCGCCGCCGTCGTCGCCTCCATCAAACACCCGGCCGCCGCGCGCCGCGCGGCGGCCGGGCGTCAGCCGCGACCGAGCAGGACGCGCGCGTCGGCCACCGTCACGACCGAGCCCGTGACCAGGACGCCCGTGCCCGTGCCGACGCCCACGGCGTCGTCGCGCTCGACGAGGTCGACCGCCACCTGGAGCGCCTCGTCGAGGCGCTCGGTGCTGTGCACGCGGTCCTCGCCGAAGACGTCGGCGGCGAGCTCGGCGAGCTCCGTCGGGTCGGCCGAGCGCTCCGAGCTGTTGCGCGTCACGACGATCTCCGCGAGCACCGGCTCGAGCGCCGCGAGGAGCGGCTCGGCGTCCTTGTCGGCCATGATCGCGACGACGCCGACGAGGTGGCGCAGGTCGAACGCCTCGCCGAGCGCCGTCGCGAGCGCCTCGGCCCCCGCGGCGTTGTGCGCCGCGTCGACGAGGACGGTCGGGCTGGACCGCACGACCTCGAGCCGGCCGGGCGACGTGACGTCCGCGAAGGCCGCCTCGACGAGCGGGCCGTCGAGCGCCCGGCCGCCGAGGAACGCCTCCACCGCGCCGAGCGCGAGCAGCGCGTTGTGCGCCTGGTGCTCGCCGTGCAGCGGGAGGAACACCTCGGTGTAGAGCGCCGCGGGCGTGCGCAGGTCGAGGAGCTGGCCGCCGACCGCGACCTGGCGCGCGGCCACGTCGAGGTCGACGCCCTCGCGCAGCAGGCGCGCGCCGACGCGCTCCGCCCGGGCGCGGAGCACCTCCTCGACCTCGGGGCGCTGCGCCGCCGAGACGACGGTCGCGCCCTCCTTGACGATGCCCGACTTGACCGTCGCGATCTCCTCGAGCGTGCTCCCGAGCCACCGCTCGTGGTCGAGCGCGACGGGCGTCACGACGGCGACCTCCGCGTCGACCACGTTGGTCGAGTCCCACTCGCCGCCCATGCCGACCTCGACGATCGCGACGTCGACGGGCGTGTCCGCGAACGCGGCGAACGCCACGGCCGTGAGGACCTCGAAGAAGCTGAGCTGCGACTGCCCGGTCTCCGCGAGCTCCGCGTCGACCACCTGCACGTACGGGTAGACGTCCTCCCACACCTCGACGAACCGGCGCGGCGAGAGCGGCTCGCCGTCGACGACGATCCGCTCGGTGACGCTCGTCAGGTGCGGGCTCGTGAACAGGCCGGTGCGCAGGCCGTGCTCGCGCACGAGGCGCTCCGCGACGCGCGCGGTGCTCGTCTTGCCGTTGGTCCCGGTGAGGTGGATCGTCCGGAACGCGTGCTGCGGGTCCCCCAGCAGCTCGAACAGACGCCGGACGCGGTCGATCGTCGGGTCGAAGTCGTGCTCGGGAGCACGCGACACGATGTGCTGGTAGACGCGTTCCAGGTCCGCCTGGGCGGCGGCGTCCTCCGCGGCCGCACGGGCGTCCTTCGTGCTCTGCCGGCGTGCGGCGCCGGGGTCCTTGCGCGCGGCGCTCACAGGTTCGCCTCCTCGACGGGGCCAGCGTCCGGGACGGTGCCGTCGGCCTTCTCGACGCGCACGGAGCGCACGTCGGTCGGCGACGTCTCGACGACGACCTCGACCGCGAGCGTCTCGCGCGCGACGAGGTCACGGTGCTCCTCGACCGCCGCGAGCCACTCGCCGGGCACGTCGAGCCAGAGCCGGATGCGGTCCGCGACGTCGAGCCCGGCGGCCTTGCGCGCGTCCTGCACGTCGCGGATGACGTCGCGCGCGTACCCCTCGGCGAGCAGCGCGTCGTCGAGCGCGAGGTCGAGGACGGCGAACCCGCCGCTCGCGAGCACCGCGGCGGCGACGCTCGGCGCCTCGCCCGCAGCGACGCCGCGGTCGGCGACCACCGTCGTCAGCTCGTACTCCGCCGGCAGGAGCGCGATGTCGCCGTCGTCCGTCGTCACGACGACCTCCCCGGCGTCGTCCACGCGCCACGCGCCGGCCTTCGCGGCCTTGATGACGGCCTGGACGCCGCGGCCCAGGCGCGGGCCCGCGGCGCGCGCGTTGACCGCGAGGCGCTGCGTGATGCCGAAGCGCTCCGCGGCGTCCGAGTCGGTCGACTCGAGCTCGACGGCCTTGACGTTGAGCTCGCGCGCCAGCAGGTCCGTGTAGGGCGCGAGCGCCTCCGGGTCGTCCACGACGACCGTGAGCCGCGCGAGCGGCTGGCGCACCCGGAGCTGGTGCGCCTTGCGCAGGCCGAGCGCGGCCGACGCGACGGCGCGCACCTCGTCCATCGCGGCGACGAGCGCCGGGTCGGCGACGAGGGACGCGTCCGGGACGTGCCGCACAGCCCCGGCGGACGAGCCGTCCTCGCCGACGAGCCGCTCCCCGACCTCCTCGGTGGACGCCGGCCAGTCGGTGAGGTGCACCGAGCGCCCGCCGGTCAGGCCGCGCCACACCTCCTCCGCGAGCAGCGGGGCGAGCGGCGCCATGACGCGCGTGAGCGTCTCGAGCGCCGTGTACAGCGTGTCGAACGCGTCCGCGTCCTCGGACCAGAACCGGTCGCGCTGGGTGCGCACGTACCAGTTCGTCAGGACGTCGAGGTGCTCGCGCACGGTCTCGCACGCGCCCGCGATGTCGTACGCGTCGAGCTGCCCGGTCACGCGCACCACGAGGTCGTGGGTGCGCGCGAGCAGGTAGCGGTCGAGCGCCGGGAGCCCGGCCACGCGCTCGGGCGCCACGCGCTGCGCGACGTACCCGCCGCCGTCGGGCACCGCGCCGCCGCTCCGGGCCTGCGCCTTCGACGTGTTGGCGTACAGCGTGAAGAAGTAGTACGTGCTCCACAGCGGCAGCAGCACCTGGCGCACCGCGTCGCGGATCCCGTCCTCGGTGACGACGAGGTTGCCGCCGCGCAGGATCGGCGAGCTCATGAGGAACCAGCGCATCGCGTCGGAGCCGTCGCGGTCGAAGACCTCGTTGACGTCCGGGTAGTTGCGCAGCGACTTGCTCATCTTGCGGCCGTCGGAGCCCAGCACGATGCCGTGCGAGACGGCCGAGCGGAACGCCGGGCGGTCGAACAGCGCGGTCGCGAGGACGTGCAGCGTGTAGAACCAGCCGCGCGTCTGGCCGATGTACTCGACGATGAAGTCGCCGGGGTTGTGGTGCTCGAACCAGTCGGTGTTCTCGAACGGGTAGTGCACCTGCGCGTAGGGCATCGACCCCGAGTCGAACCAGACGTCCATGACGTCCTCGACGCGGCGCATGGTCGAGCGGCCCGTCGGGTCGTCCGGGTTCGGCCGCGTGAGACGGTCGACGAACGGGCGGTGCAGGTCCGGCTCGCCCTTCTCGTTGCGCGGGAGCGTGCCGAAGTCGCGCTCGAGCTCGGCGAACGAGCCGTACACGTCGACGCGCGGGTGCTGCGGGTCGTCCGAGCGCCACACCGGCACCGGGCTGCCCCAGAACCGGTTGCGCGTGATCGACCAGTCGCGCGCGTTCTCCAGCCACTTGCCGAACTGGCCGTGCTGGATGTGCTCGGGCGTCCAGGAGATCTGCTCGTTGAGCTCGACCATGCGGTCCTTGAACTTCGACACCGCGACGAACCACGACGACACGCCCATGTAGATGAGCGGCTGCCGGCAGCGCCAGCAGTGCGGGTAGGAGTGCGCGTACGACTCGCGACGCAGCAGCACCGTGCCCGGGCTCGTGGCACCGAGGGCCATGTCCGGCGCCGCCTCCCCCTGCGCGGCCGCGGCGTCGTGCCGCGTCCGACCCTTGAGGTGGTCGATGATGAGCGCGTTCGCGTCGAAGACCTGGAGGCTCTCGTAGTCGACGACGGGGAACACGAACTTGCCGTCGGACGCGACCGGCAGCACCGGCTCGACGCCCTCGCGGTCCGAGACGACCTTGTCCTCCTCGCCGAACGCGCCGGCGTTGTGCACGAGCCCGGTGCCGTCCGTGGTCGTGACGAAGTCCGCCTCGACGACGCGGTGCGCGCCGGCGTGCCCGGCGAAGTAGGAGAACGGCGGCGTGTACGACCGCCCGACGAGGTCGGCACCCGTGAGCCGCTCCACGACCTGCGTCGTCACGTCCTCGACGCCCTCGTCGGCGAGCTCGCGCGCGTACGCGCCGAGGCGCTCCGCCGCGATGACGTAGCGCTCCTTCACGCCCGTGAACGACGACTCCACGACGACGTACTCGACGTCGGGCCCGACCATGACGAACAGGTTGGACGGCAGCGTCCAGGGCGTCGTGGTCCAGATGAGCGCGAGCTCGCCCGTCTCGAGCCGGAAGCCGACGGTCACCGCGGGGTCCTGGCGGACCTGGTACACGTCCTCGTCCATGCGCAGCTCGTGGTTGGACAACGGCGTCTGGTCGTTCCAGCAGTAGGGCAGCACGCGGAAGCCCTCGTAGACGAGGCCCTTGTCGTAGAGCTGCTTGAACGCCCACAGGACCGACTCCATGAACGTCGGGTCGAGCGTCTTGTAGTCGTGCTCGAAGTCGACCCAGCGCGCCTGGCGGGTCACGTAGTCCTGCCACTCGCTCGTGTACTTGAGCACCGACGCGCGGCACGCGTCGTTGAACCGCTCGATCCCCAGCTCGAGGATCTCCTCCTTGGTCTTGATCCCCAGCTGGTCCATCGCCTCGAGCTCGGCGGGCAGGCCGTGCGTGTCCCAGCCGAAGCGACGCTCGACGTGCTTGCCGCGCATCGACTGGTAGCGCGGCACGACGTCCTTCGCGTAGCCCGTGAGCAGGTGCCCGTAGTGGGGCAGGCCGTTGGCGAACGGCGGGCCGTCGTAGAAGACGAACTCGTTGCTGCCGTTCTCCCCGGCGGGGTTGCGCTCGACCGAGGCACGGAACGTGTCGTCCGCCTCCCAGTAGGCGAGGACCTCGCGCTCGATCGCGGGCAGGTCCGGGGAGGCGGGGACGCCGAACGCGGCTCCGGGGTGCGCGTCGGCGGCGGACGAGGGTGCGCGGTGCAGCGGATAGGCCATGGTCTCGAGGGCTCCGGTGAGGTAGCGGTCGGCGGGGTGTCCGCCGTGGTGGTACGGGTCGGTCGTGCTCTCCTGCGAGGACGACTCCCCCACCTGGGGCGGGCTCGCCGCGGTACCACCTCGCTTGCCGGCGCCGTGCCCGCGGGTGCCCGACGGCGTCGGGCACCACGGGCGGTCGCCGACCGCTCGTCGCAGGCTGTGACGGGCCCACCCGTCCGGGTCTAGTGAGGACCTGCCGCGGGCCGTCAGGCCTGCCCCGCGGCGGGGTTCCCGTTCTTCCGGAGGCTCACCGGTGATGGCCGGGTCGACGCCTGTGCCTCCATGGTAGCCGCCGCCCGGCGGCGCGCGGTGTAGGCGTCGATGTCGCGCGCGACGAGCCACTCGAGCGTGAGCGGCGGCCCGGCGGCGGCCGACGGGGCGGGAGCGGCGGGGAGGGCGGGCGCCGACGACGGCACCGTGGTCGGGCGGTAGCGGGGGAAGTGCGGGGGAACGTACATGGTGGTCTCGCGTCCTGTGCTCGGCTGGCGTCCGTGGGTGCAGACCCGGTCGTGGCGTCGGACTCATCGCTGAGCCGTGGCGCGGGACCGGCGACCGTCACGCCCCGTCGCAGGGAGGGAGGGGCGGGAGGCTGCTCGCGGACACCAGGTCGAGGCTGCGCAGGGCGCCGCGAGCCCTCAACAACAGGTGGCGGAGACGACCCGCGGGCGCGCGAGGACGAGCGTGCTGCTCGTGGGGCGCGCGGGGGTCACGAGCACATGGTGCCAGCGCGTCCGCGGCGGGACAACCTCCGGTCCACCACCCGGACCCGGAGGCGCTCCGTCGTGCCGTGCGCCCGGCCCTTCGCCCGGGCCGCTCACCGCACGCGGACGGCGACCTCGTGCCAGCCCGACGCGCCGTCGGGCGCGGGCGGGGCGACGTCGGCCGTCTGGGTGCGCCCGTCGGCGTCCGTGGCGCGGACCGTCAGCCGGTGCTCCCCCGGCGTCGCGTCCCACGCGTACGACCACTGCCGCCACGTGTCCGGGCCGACGGTGGCGGCGAGCATCGCGGCGCGCCACGGGCCGTCGTCCACGCGCACCTCGACGCCCTCGACGCCCGTGTGCTGGGCCCACGCCACGCCCGCGACGACGACGTCCCCCGCGTCCACGGCCGCACCGTCGCGCGGCGTGTCGACGCGCGACGCGAGCTTGATCGGCCCGCGCTCCGACCACCCGCGCGTGGACCAGTAGGCGACGTCGTCGGCGAACGTCGTGACCGTGAGCTCGGTGACCCACTTCGTCGCGGACACGTAGCCGTACAGCCCGGGCACGACAAGCCGGGCGGGGAACCCGTGCTCGGCCGGCAGCGCCTCGCCGTTCATCCCGACGGCGAGCAGGCTCGCCCGGTCGGGGTCGGTGAGGGCGTCGAGCGGCGTGCTCGCCGTCCACCCGTCGGCGCTCGTGGACAGCACCATGTCCGCGCCGTCCTGCACGCCCGCGCGCGCGAGCAGCTCGCGCACCGGGTACCCGAGCCACCGCGCGTTGCCCACGAGGTTCCCGCCGACCTCGTTGGACACGCACGTGAGCGTGAGGTGGTGCTCGACGAGCGGGAGCGCGAGCAGCTCGTCGAGCGTGATCTCGAACGGGTCGTCGACGAGCCCGGAGACGCGCAGCGTCCACGACGCTGGGTCGACCTGGGGCACGCGCAGCGCCGTGTCGATGCGGTAGAAGTCCGCGTTCGGGGTGACGTACGGCGCGAGCCCGGGGACGCGCAGGTCCGCCCCGGCGGGGACGGCGGGGGCCGGGGTCGCGGGGGCGGGCAGCCGCAGCGCGTCGCGCGCTGCCGTCACGGCTCGCGAGCCGGCGGACACCGCGCGCGACGTCGCGAGCGCGACGACGCCCGCCGCCGCGGCCAGTCCCGTGACGAGGAGGAACCGGCGGCGGTCGAGGCCGCCGGGCGTCGTCGTCGCGTCGTCGGAGCCGGAGAGCGCGGCCGGGCCGCGCAGCGTCCGGAGCGTCGCGCGCAGCAACAGCACGGCGACCCCCACGCCGACCAGGCTCGGCAGCGCCCAGGCCACGTTCCCGCCCGGCCGGGCGGCGGCGACGACCGCCCCGACCGCCCCGACGGCGGCGAGCAGCAGCGTGCCGGACGGCGGACGGCGCAGCTCGAGCCAGCCGCTCAGGGCCGCGCCCGCGGCGAGCACGACGCCCATGACCCCGAGCAGCACCGCCTTGTCCGCGGTGCCGAAGGTCGCCACGGCCCAGTCCTTGAGCGGCCCCGGCACCGCGTCGACGACGCCCGCCCCGGCGGCGAACAGCGGGCTCGACCCGGGCGCGACCACCGCGGCGACGAGCTCGGCGACGGCGAACCCGACGGCCGCCGCGACGACGCCCGCGAGCGCCGCCCGTCCGCCCGCGTGCCCTGCTGCCTGCCGCTGCCCCGTCATGCGCGTCCTCCCGTGGTCCAGTAGACGCCGGGCCGGCCCCGAGCGCCATCGTCGGTTCGGAGCGGCACCGCTCCCGGACGGGTCGGGGTCAGCGGGCGGGCGGGTCGGCGTCGGGCACGGGCTCCACGCCCTTCGGGACGAGCGGCGCGCGCCACAGGGAGTACGTGGAGGCCTGCGCGACGGGCCGCAGGATCAGCGAGTCGATGTTGACGTGGTGCGGGCGCGTGACGGCGAACGTCACGACGTCCGCGACGTCGTCGGCGGTGAGCGGGTCCACGACGCCCGCGTAGACGGCGTCGGCCCCGGCCTGGTCGCCGTGGTAGCGGTTGAGCGAGAACTCGGGCGTGTGCACGAGGCCGGGCGCGATCTCGATGACCCGGATCGGCTCGCCCACGAGCTCGAGGCGGAGCGTCTTCGCGACGCCGAGCAGCGCGTGCTTGGACGCGACGTAGCCGGAGCCGCCGACGTACGTGTCGTGGCCCGCGGTCGACGTCATGAGCACGATGTCGCCGCGGCGCGACGCGCGCAGGAGCGGGAGGAACGCCTGGGTCACGCGCACGGTGCCGAGCACGTTCGTCTCGTACATCGCGCGCCACTCGTCGATCTTCGCCTCGTCGACGGGGTCGACGCCGAGGCCGAAGCCCGCGATGTTGAGCAGCGCGTGCACGGGCCCGCGGGCCCCCGCCTCGGCGACGAGGCGCGCGACGTCGTCGTCGGAGGTCACGTCGCCCACCACGGGGTGGGCGCCCGTGCGCTCCGCGACCTCGGCGAGCCGGTCCGCGCGGCGCGCGAACGCGACGACGTCCCAGCCGCGGGCCCGCAGGAACCGCACGCACGCCTCCCCGATGCCCGACGACGCGCCGGTCACCACGGCGCGCAGGGGCGAGGTCGCAGGGGCGGGGGCGGGCGGGTTCGACGGCTCGGTCACGACGCACACTCTGTCACGGTCGCGTGTGTAGGCTGGACGACGGACCGCGAACCCCTCGATCGTTCGCCGGAGCGACCTCGTCCTTGGGTCGCGGGTCCGCCCGACGCGAGATGGCGCGTCCGACCTGGAGAGCCCGCGTCCCCGCCCGGGGACCGCCGTCCGGCTCTCTCCCCGCCTCGCCCCCGGAGCAGCTCCGTGCCCTCGCGCCTCACGCCGTCCCCTGCCCCTCGCCGACCCGTCCGCGCCGCCGTCGGCGCGGCGGCCCTCGCCCTCGCGCTCGCCGCCTGCTCGTCGGGCACGACGCCCGGAGGCGACCCGACCGGGGAGGGCGGCGCGACGTCGTCGGGCACGCCCGGGAGCACCACGTACCCGCTCACGCTCGACGACTGCGGGTTCGAGGTGACGTTCGACGCCGCGCCCGAGCGCGTCGTGACGATCAAGTCGAGCACCACGGAGATGCTGCTGGCGCTCGGGCTCGGCGACCGGATCGTCGCGAGCGCGTTCGCCGACGGGCCCGTGCCCGAGTCGCTGGCCGACGCCGCCGCGGACGTCCCCGCGGTCGCGGAGCCGCTCTCGGACCAGGTCCCGGGCGCGGAGGCGGTCCTGGAGACCGAGCCCGACCTCGTCTACGCCGGCTGGGAGTCCAACCTCACGGCCGACGGCGCGGGCGACCGCGAGACGCTCGCGCAGCTCGGCGTCGCGACCTACGTGTCCCCCGCCGCGTGCAAGGCGCCGGAGTACATGCCGGACCCGCTGACGTTCGACGACGTGTTCGCCGAGATCACCGAGGTCGGCACGATCTTCGACGCGCAGGACGCCGCGGCGGACCTCGTCGCGGAGCAGCGCGCGACGCTCGACGGCGTCGTCCGCGACGACCGCGGGCTGACCGCCCTGTGGTACTCGTCGGGCGACGACATCCCGTACGTCGGGGCGGGCATCGGCGCGCCGCAGATGATCCTCGACGCGGTCGGGCTCGAGAACGTCGCGGGCGACGTGCACGACACCTGGACGTCGTACGCGTGGGAGGAGGCGGTCGCCGCCGACCCGGACGTGCTCGTCCTCGTCGACGCCGCCTGGAACACCGCCGAGGCGAAGATCGAGCGGCTCGAGTCCAACCCGGCCACGGCCGAGATGACGGCCGTGCGCGAGGGCCGCTACCTGACGATCCCGTTCCCGGCGACCGAGGCGGGCGTGCGCAACGTCGACGCCGTCGTCGACCTCGCCGCGCAGCTGGAGGCGCTCGACCTGTGACGACCCTGCGCACCCGGCCCGCACCCGCCGCGGCCGACCGTCGCCCGGACCGCACCGGCCCGGCCGGTCGCGCGCGGCGCGGCGCGGCCTGGTGGGTGCCGGCCGGCGTCGTCGCGCTCGTCGCCACGGTGCTCGTCACGGTGACGATCGGGCCCGCCGACCTCGCCGTCGGCGAGGTGTGGCGCTCGGTCGCGACGCACCTCGGGCTCGGCGGGCTGCTGGGCCTGGAGCCGCTCGGCGCCCTGCAGGACGGCATGGTGTGGCAGCTGCGGCTCCCCCGCGTGCTCACCGCCGCGGCCGTGGGGGCCGGGCTCGCCGTGTGCGGCGTCGTCATGCAGTCGCTCACGCGCAACCCGCTCGCCGACCCCTACCTGCTCGGGCTGTCGTCCGGCGCGTCGCTCGGCGCGGTGCTCGTGCTCGTCGCGGGCTGGACGGTCCTGCTCCCGGTCGCGGCGTTCGGCGGCGCGGTGCTCGCGCTCGTCGCCGCGCTCGGGCTCGCGGGCGCGCTCGGGGCGCTCACGCCCACGCGGACCGTGCTCGCCGGGCTCGCGGTGAGCCAGCTCGCGGCGGCCGCGACGAGCTTCGTCATCTTCTGGTCGGCCACCGGCGACTCGTACCGCGAGATCCTGTCGTGGCTCATGGGTTCGGTCGCGGGCGCGACGTGGACCTCGGTCGCGGTCGCGGGCGGCGCGACGCTCGTGCTCGGGACGCTGCTCGCGTCGACCGGCTCGGTGCTCGACGCCTTCACGTTCGGCGACACCGCGGCCTCCGCGCTCGGGGTCGACGTCGCGCGCGTGCGCTGGACGCTCCTCGTGGGCGTCGCGCTGCTCACCGGCGCGCTCGTGTCCCAGTCGGGGTCCATCGGGTTCGTCGGCCTGATCCTGCCGCACGCGGTGCGGCTCCTCACCGGCGCCCGGCACCGGCTGCTCCTGCCGCTCTCGGCGCTCTTCGGCGCGACGTTCCTCGTCTGGGCCGACACGCTCGCGCGCACGGTCTTCGCGCCGCGCGAGCTGCCCGTCGGCATCGTCACCGCCGCGATCGGCGCCCCGGTGTTCGCGCTCCTGCTGTGGCGTGGCCGGAGGGTCGCGTGAGCGCCCCCGCGGTCGTGGGGACGGCCGGGCTCGACGCGGAGCGCGTGTCCTGGTCGGTCGACGGTCGCCTCATCCTCGACGGCGTCGACTGCACCGCGCCCGCGGGGTCGGTGAGCGGGCTGCTCGGCCCGAACGGCTCCGGGAAGTCCACGCTCCTGCGCGTGCTCGCGGGCGTCCGGCCGCCGTCGACGGACCCCGACCGGGACGGCGCCCGCGTGCGGTTCGACGACGCCGACCTGCTCGCGCTGCCGCGCCGGCAGCGGGCCCGGGTGCTCGCGCTCGTCGAGCAGGACGCGACGACCGACCTCCCGCTCTCCGTGCTCGACGCGGTGCTGCTCGGCCGCATCCCGCACCGCTCGCTCCTCACGGGCGACTCCGCGACCGACCGCGAGCTCGCCCGGGCGGCGCTCGCGCGCGTCGGGATGGCGGGGTTCGCGGACCGCGAGGTCGCGACGCTCTCCGGCGGCGAGCGCCAGCGCGTGCACCTCGCGCGCGCCCTCGCGCAGGAGCCCGCGCTCCTGCTGCTCGACGAGCCGACCAACCACCTCGACATCGCCGCGCAGCTCGACACGATGCGCGTGCTGCGCGACCTCGCCGACGACGGCGTCACCGTCCTCGCCGCGCTGCACGACCTCAACCTCGCGGCCCAGACGTGCGACCACGTCGTCGTGCTGGCGGACGGCCGGGTCGTCGCGGCGGGCGACGTGCACGACGTGCTCGTGCCGGACGTGCTGGACCCGGTCTACGGCGTGCGGTGCGAGGTGCTCACGCACCCGCGCACCGGCAGGCCGGTGCTGACGTTCGAGCCCCCGGTCTGAGGAACCCTCAGAAGCCGCGCAGTCGTTCGAGGCGCACGCGCAGCGTCACGGCGTAGTCGTCGTGGAAGCCGTCGGGCGTCGTGCCGAGGCCGCGGATGCCGTCGTCGTACTTCGCGTCGTACGCCGCGCGCTCCGCGGCCGAGAGACCGTCGTCGTCGACCGACGCCGTGCCGGTGAGCACCACGACGTCGCCGCCCGACGCCGTGCTGTTGAGGTGCACCGCGACGCGGGGGTTCGCGCGGACGTTGCGCAGCTTGGCCGTGCGCGGCTGGGACTTCACGACGATCTCGTCGGCACCGTCCCAGCGGAACCAGACCGGCGTCGGCTGCGGCGTGCCGTGCGGGTCCACGGTGGCGAGCCACACGACCTGCTCGTCGGCGAGCCGCGCCGCGGCGCGTGCGCCGAAGCGCGTCGCGGTGTCGACCGTCGGCACCGTCAGGCCTCCTCGGACGCGGCGAGGCGGGGCAGCTCGATCGCGGGGCAGCGGTCCATGACCATGTCGAGCCCGGCGTCGCGCACGCGCCGCGCGGCGTCCTCGTCGATCACGTCGAGCTGGAACCACACCGCCTTCGCGCCGATCGCGATCGCCTGGTCGGCGACGTCGCCCGCGAGCTCGGAGCGCACGAACACGTCGACGACGTCGACGGGGAACGGGACGTCCGCGAGGCTCGCGTACCCCTGCTCGCCGTGGACGGTCTCCGCCGACGGGTGCACGGGCACGACGCGCTTGCCGTGCTGCTGCAGCACGCGCGCGACCCCGTAGGCCGCGCGCGCGGTGTTGTCGGACAGGCCGACGACGGCCCAGGTCTCGGTGCCCTCCAGGACCCGACGGACGGTGTCCTGCTCGTCGGCCGGCGCGGCCGCTGTGACGTCGCTCATGTCGTGCGCAACCGGGTCCCGCCCGCGGCTATTCCGGGCGGGACCCGAGGCCCGCATCCGGCCACCTCAGACCAGCGCGAGGGCGAGCAGCGCGGTGGACGCCGCGCCGGCCACCGTCCGCACGTGGTTCCACGCGAGCCAGCGGGGCAGGAACGCCGCCCACACCGCCGCCAGGTCGCCCTCGCGTGCCGCGGCGTCCAGGCGCTCGTTGAGCGGGACGTTGCCCACGGCCGTCACGCCGAGGATCCCGACGAGCGCGACGACCGCGCCCGCGAGCGCCCACCCCGCCCCGGCCGCGCCGGTGACGAGCCCGACGACGGCCGCCGCCGCCGGGAGCAGGACGCTCGCCGCGAGCAGCAGCATCAGCGGCGGCCGGAGCGCGTCGCGGTTGATCGCGACCATCGCGCCGCCGCCCTCGCCCGGCGGGAGACGGCGCAGCCCGCCCGTCACGAACGTCGAGAACGCGAAGAGCACGCCGCCCGCGAGCCCCGTCGCGACGGCGGCCGCGACGACGAGCGCCGCGAACGCGGTCACGGCGTGGTCTCCGCAGTGCGGGTGCCGGCGCTGCTGCCCGAGGCCCACGCGCCTGCCTCCCGCGACGCGAACTCGCGGAAGTCCCGCGGCTCGCGGCCGAGCGCCGCGCGGACGCCGTCGGTCACGGGGGTCCCGCGCCCGTCGAGCACCTCGGTGAAGAGGTACCGCATGAGGTCGACGACGTCGTCGGGCAGCCCGGCCGCGGCGAGGCCCGCGACGAACGCGTCCATGCCGACGGGCTCGTAGCGGACGTCGTGCCCGCTCGCGGCGGCGATCTCCGCGACCGCCTCGCGAAACGTCAGCGCGCGCGGCCCGGTGAGCTCGAGGACGCGGCCCGCGAGGGCGTCGCCCGTGAGGGCCGCGACCGCGACGTCGGCGACGTCCTCGAGGTCGACGAACGGTTCCGCGACCTGGTCGACCGGGAGGGCGAGGACGCCGTCGAGCACGGGCTCGAGGAGGAAGCTCTCGCTGAAGTTCTGGTCGAAGAACGCGCACCGGACGACCGTGCGCGCCGGGAACGCCGCGCCGACGAGCTCCTCCGCGCGCTGCGCCTCCTCCTCGCCGCGCCCGGAGAGCAGCACGAGGCGGTGCACGCCGGCGTCGTGCGCGCGCGCCGCGAGCCGGGCCACGGTCTCCGGCGCGCCGGGCACCGCGAGGTCGGGCGCGTACGCGACGTACACGGCCGCGGCGCCCGCGAGCGCAGGACCCCACGTCGTGTCGTCGTCCCAGTCGAAGCGCACGTCGCCGGAGCGTGACGCCCGACGCACAGGGACGCCGGCCGCGTCGAGCCGGTCGGCGACCCGGCGGCCGGTCTTGCCGGTCGCGCCGAGCACGAGCACGGTCCCGGACGCGGGTGCCGGTGCGGCGGAGGGCGCGGCCGCGCGGGCGGGAGCCAGGGTCGGGGTGGTGGCGGTGGGCGGGGTCGAGGCAGTCATGGTGTCTCCCGAGGTGCGGCGGCTGGAGCGGTACGGGTCCCACCCAACCCGCCCACCGCGAGACGTTCCATGGCCGTCCGGCTCGCCCGCATACGCGATCGTCTCGTCGTGCGGGGTGAGCGGCGTACGCTGGCGCGATGGACGTCGTCGCCGGGCTGCTCGACGGGCCGCGCGCCCGCGGGGCCTTCCTCCTGCGGAGCCACCTGCGCGCGCCGTGGGGCATGCGCATCGAGGACGAGGCGCCGCTGACGATCGTGCCCGTCCTGCGGGGCTCCGGCTGGGTCGGGCCCGGGGTCGGGGGCACGTCGTCCGACCCGGGAGAGCACGTCAGCGCGGGCGACGTCGTGCTCCTGCGCGGCCCGGACCACTACGTCGTCGCCGACGCGCCGACCACCGCGCCCCAGGTCGTCGTCGGCCCGGCGTCGGACATGTGCCGCGCGGTCGACGGCGGCCCCTCCCCCATGACCGTGCTCGGCGTGCGGTCGTGGGGCAACGACCCGGACGGCGAGACCGTCATCGTCACGGGCACGTACCCGCTCGACGGCGAGGTCGGGCGCCGGGTGCTGCGCGTGCTGCCCCAGCGCGTGGTCCTGCGCCGCGGGGACGTGGACGGGACGCTCGTGGAGATGCTCGCGCGGGAGGTCGTGCAGGACCTCCCCGGCCAGGAGGCGGTGCTCGACCGGCTCCTCGACCTCCTCCTCATCTCGTGCCTGCGCACCTGGCTCTCGCGCGACGACGCGCCGGGCTGGTACCGGGCCGACGCCGACCCCGTCGTCGGGGCCGCGCTCCGGCTCGTCCACCACGACCCGGCGCGCGCCTGGACCGTCGACACGCTCGCGCGGGAGGTCGGGCTGTCGCGCGCCGCGTTCTCGCGCCGCTTCACGGCGCTCGTCGGCGAGCCGCCGATGGGCTACCTCACCGGCTGGCGCCTGGACCTGGCCGCCGACCTCCTCCTCGAGCCGGACGCGACGCTCGCCTCGGTCGCGCGCGCCGTCGGGTACGCGACGCCGTTCGCGCTGAGCGCCGCGTTCAAGCGCGTGCGCGGCGTGAGCCCGGCGGCGCACCGGGCGCGCGCCGGCGCGGCGTGAGGTCGTTCAGCGCGCGACGGGCACGAGCTCGACGTCCCGCAGCGCACCGTCGTCGACGACGGCCGTGAGGAACGTCCCGACCGGCTGCCGGCGGCGGTCCGTCGGCGAGCCGGGGTTGAGGAGACGCAGGCCGCCCGGCGACGTCGTGTCCCAGGGGATGTGGCTGTGCCCGAACACGAGCACGTCCACGTCGGGGAACGCGGCGTCGGCGCGACGTTCGCGCCCGTCCTTCCCGCCCGTCTCGTGCACGACGGCGAGCCGCAGCCCCTCGACCGTGGTGCGCGCGACCTCGGGCAGGCGCGCGTGCAGGTCGGGGCCGTCGTTGTTCCCCGCGACCCCGACGAGGCGCGCCGCGCGCGCCTCCAGCGCGTCGAGCAGCTCGGCGCTCACCCAGTCGCCCGCGTGCACGACGACGTCCGCGTCGTCGACCGCGCGCCACACCTGGTCCGGGAGCGCCCGGGCGCGGACCGGGACGTGCGTGTCGCTGAGCAGCAGGAGTCGGGTGGGCACGCCGCCACGATAGGTCGCGGTCCCGGGGCGCGCCGGGTGACGATGGGCCCATGCCGATCCCGCACTGGGTGACCCGCAGCAACAAGCGCTTCCTCAATCCCGTCGTGCTCCGCGTCGCGACGGGCGTCGGGCCGATGGCCGTCGTCCGCCACGTCGGTCGGCGCAGCGGTCGCGAGTACCGCACGCCCGTCTTCGCGTTCGCCTACCGCGACGGCCCGACCGGTCCGGTGCGCGTCGCGTTCGCCCTCACCTACGGCCCCGACGTGGACTGGGTCCGCAACGTCGAGGCGGCCGGGGAGTTCGTCCTCGAGCGCCGCGGCGTGGAGTACGCCGTCGACGACGTGCGTCGCGTGACCGGCGCGGACGGCCTGCGGCTCCTGCCCGGCTGGACGAGCGCGATCCTGCGGCGCGCGGGCGTCGACGAGTTCCGGACCGGACGGCTGCGCCGGGCATCTTGACGGAAGGACGTAGTCAAGTCCGCTGCCCGCAGCGATGTTGTCAGTTCTGGGGCCGCTAAGAAAGGCCGATCGGCGTTGGCGCCAGCACGGACGCGACGAGTTGTTCCGCGTCAGTGCCCCCGGCCTGCACCAACCCTGCCGATGACGTCTCGGTCTTCAGAAGCTCCGGCTGCGCCAACTTCTTCATTGCATCGATCACGTCAACCACGGGATATTGGCGCCGATCGGCGAGGTAACGCGCGACCTGTCGCGCAGCTGGACGCGGAAGATCAACTTCCTTCGGAAGTTGGGCATCCGCATAGATAAACGCGGTCACGACCTCCCACGCCATGTAAAACGTCTCGACGAACGCGCCGTCGTACGGAACGGGGCAAATAACCAGGTCCCGGCGTTCGTCTTTTCGAACCGCATCCGGGACTGCTGCAGGAACGGTTGACACTCCATCTGCGGGACGAGGTCCTGCTGGAAGGATGTCGTTGTGCCTAAGAAGTTCCCGCCTGAGTTCAAG
>NZ_JBVHRG010000009.1:0-226815 GCF_055567015.1 Sphaerisporangium cinnabarinum | reverse complement strand
GCGCCGATCGAGACGGGTGCGGGGGAGGACCTGTTCGCGCAGGTGCGTCCGGAGGATCTGCACCGGTTCGGGTTGATCCCGGAGTTCATCGGGCGCCTGCCGGTGATCGCGTCGGTGGCGGCGTTGGACCGCGAGGCGTTGGTGCGGATCCTGACCCAGCCCAGGAATGCGTTGGTGAAGCAGTATCAGCGGATGTTCGCGATCGACGGGGTGGAGCTGGAGTTCACCGAGGGTGCGGTCGAGGCGGTCGCGGAGCAGGCGTTGTTGCGTGGGACGGGGGCGCGGGGGTTGCGCGCGATCATGGAGGAGGTGTTGCAGCAGGTGATGTTCGACGTGCCGTCGCGTGATGACGTGGAGCGGGTCGTGATCACGCGCGAGGTCGTGCTGGACAACGTCAATCCCACGATCGTGCCGCGCACCACGACCGCCCGCGCACGCACCCCGCGCGAGAAGTCCGCCTGACCCCGACGACGACGCACCCCCGGGCCCACCGGACACCGAAGGGGCTCCCCACCGCACGAGGTAGAGCCCCGGTCCGCCGAGGTAGAGCCCCGGTCCGCCGAGGTAGAGCCCGGGTTCATCCCGGTGGAGCCGCTGCCCCGCGGGCGCACACCCCGGTCGCGCGCGACGACGTCACACGGCGCGCAGCCAGTCGCGCGCCGCGGCGACGAGGAGCGCGACGCCCAGGTCGAGCGTCGGCTCGGGGACGGGCGCGAAGTACGGGGAGTGGTTCGGGGCGACGCCGTCGGGCAGGTTGCCCATGCCCGTCGCGGTGGACAGGTCGAACGCGGCGAACAGCGCGGGGTCGAACCCGCCGAGGTTCCAGTAGACGAGCGGCACGCCGGCGGCGGTGGCGAGGTCGCCGACGTCCTCGGACCCGGGCAGCGGCGGCAGCGACACGACGGCGGCCCGCCCGCCCGCGGCCGTGATGCGGTCGTGCTGCTCGTCGAGCGTGCGGGCGAGGACGGCCCGGGTGCGCTCGGTGGCGGCGGGGGCGTTGACCATGAGGTCGAACGTCGAGACCTCCTCGTACTCCGGCGCCTGGGGCGCCCCGGACGCCGCGGCCTCGGCGTCGACGATGCGGTGGATCGCGTCGAGCACGCGGCGGCGGACGGTCGGCGTGAAGGACCGGACGTTGACGAGCAGCTCCGCCGACCCCGGGATGATGTTGGCCTGCGTCCCGGCCCGCAGGGCCCCGACGGTCACGACCGCGGACTCCCGGGCCCCGACCTCGCGCGACACCACGCCCTGGAGCCGCATGACCGTCGCGGCCGCCATGACGACGGGGTCGACGGTCGACTCGGGGCTGGAGCCGTGGCCGCCCCTGCCGTGCAGGGTGACGCGGAACGAGTCGGTCGCGGCCATCGCCGGCCCGGCCGTGAGGTTGACGACGCCCACGGGCAGGGGCATGACGTGCTGTCCCAGGACGACGTCGGGCCGCCCGCCGGTCCGGTCGAACAGGCCGTCCGCGACCATCGCCCGCGCTCCCCCGCCGACCTCCTCGGCGGGCTGGAAGACGACGACGAGCGTGCCCGACCACGTGTCGCGGTGCGCGGCGAGCTCGGCCGCGGCGCCGAGCAGGCACGTCACGTGCACGTCGTGGCCGCACGCGTGCATGGTGCCGGACTCGTGGCCGTCGGGCGTGGTCGCGGTGTCCGTGGAGGCGTAGGGCAGGCCGGTGCGCTCGGTGACGGGGAGCCCGTCCATGTCGGCGCGCAGCAGGACGCGCGGCCCGTCGCCGTTCGCGAGGACGCCCGCGACGCCGGTCCCGCCGAGGCCCTCGTGCACGTCGTAGCCCCAGCCGCGCAGCCGCTCGGCGACGATCCCGGCGGTCCGGTGCTCGGCGAACGCGAGCTCGGGGTGCCGGTGAAGGTCGGTGTAGACGTCGGTGAGCTCGGCCGTGGTCAGCGGGGTCGCGGTCATGCAGGCATGATCCCGCGCCCGGCGACGGGTGGCGAGCGCGCGCGTCAGCCCACGAAGAGGCAGAACGGGTGGCCGGACGGGTCGGCGTAGACGCGCAGCGGTTCGTCCGGGTCGTCGGACCGGTCGAGCAGCAGACGCGCCCCGAGCGCGAGGGCGCGGTCGTGCTGCCGGTCGAGCTCCGCGACGTCGGGCACGGTGCAGTCGAGGTGGAGCTGCTGCGGCACGCCGTCGTCGGGCCACGTCGAGGGCGGGAGCGCCCCGACCTGCTGGAACGCGAGCTGGACCCCGCCCGGGGCGGCGCGCAGCACGAGCCAGTCCGCGCCGTCGGGCTCGGGCTCGCCCGCGGCGGGCGGCTCGTCGCCGGGGCGGTACCCGAGCCCGAACAGGCCGCGGTAGAACTCCGCGAGCGCGCGGGCGTCGGTCGTGTCGAGCACGACCTGGGCGATCCGGGGGAACGTGTCGGCCACGGTGACCACCTCCGCACGCCACCGTCACGCCGCGACCGCGCGCTCGCAAGCAGGTGCGGTCGTGGCACGCGAGGATGGGACCGGACGACGGCAGACCACCCACCGGGAGACGACGTGACGGACCAGGACGGGCGCCTCGCGCGGCACGTCGCCGAGGCGGCCGACGCGTGGCTGCGCGACCCGCTCGACGCGGGCGTGTACCGGCGCCTCGTCGACGCGACGCTGGCCTGGCGGGCCGGCGGCGGTCGCGTGGTGCAGGGCCTCCCGGAGCCGGGAGCCGTGCCCGGCGCCTCGCCGGGGGTCGAGCCGACCGCGCCACCTCGCCCGGCAGCGGTCACCCCGGACGACGACGAGCGCTACCTGCGGCCCGACCGCGCTCCGCGGGCCGTGGGCAGCACGCTCGCCGACGTCGCGAGCCTGCTCCGGGCGCGCGCGGGCGCGGCCCGTGCGGACCCGGCCCCCGACGCGACGGCCTCGGACAGGCACACGGACACGCACACGGGCCCGCACCAGGACCCGGGCACCCCGGGACGCACGCACCCGACCGACACCTCGCCCGAGGACGCCGAGCACGCCTGACGCGCCGCCGTCCGCCCCGAGCGGATCGCGCGACGCCGGGGCGCTGCCGCGTCGCGTCAGCCGGTGGCGCAGGTCGGCGTCGGCGGCTCTCCCGCGAGCCGTGCCTCGGTCCACCGCACGAGGTCGGGGGCGAGCGGCGAGTCCGCCTGGACGAGGCCGACGTGGTCCCGCCCCTCGTACGTGCGGTAGTCGACCGGCCGCCCGGCCGCGCAGCGCTCCCCCACGTACGCGTCCTGCGTGCCCGGGAGGACCAGCGGGTCCGACGCCCCCTGCGCGACGAGCAGCGGCGCCTCGACCGCACCCGTCGGGACGTTCCCGGCGAGCCGCTCCCCGAGGGCGCCGTCCGTCGGGTCCGTCGTCCACAGCGGCTGGTCCATGGACAGCGCCTCGGCGACGGAGACGAGCGCACCCGGCTCGGACAGGCAGCGGGACGCCATCTCGTGCACGACGAGGCGTGCCCCCGGGCGCACGGCGGCGAACGCGTCGGCGTCCGGGTAGGCCGCGTCGTACGCCGCGACGACGTACGACGCGAACACGCTCCCCCCGGCCACGTTCTCCAGGTGCGACACCATCCCGACGAGGTCGCTCGCCGGGGCGAGCGCGGCGACGCCGGCGAGCGGCACGTCGGGCGCGTACGCGGGCGCGACGGCGCCCGTCCACAGGGCGGCGTGCCCGCCCTGGGAGTGACCCCAGACGACGGTCTGCTCGCCCAGCGTCGCGTCGTCGAGCGCGCGGGCCGCGCGCACGGCGTCGAGCACGGAGCGCGCCTCGCCCTGGCCGACGAGGTACGGGTGCGGCCCTGCCGTGCCGAGCCCGGCGTAGTCGGTGGCGACGAGAGCCCACCCGCGCGCGAGCACGTCGTCGAGCAGGAAGAACGCGCCGGACTCGAACGGCTCGTCGAGCACCGACGGCGCGCACCCGCGCGCGAAGCCGGTGGTCCCGTGCGCCCACGCGACGACGGGCGGCGGCGCCCCGCCGTCCGCGCCGACGCCGTCGGGCACGACGACGAGGCCGCTCGCGACGGTGGGCTCCCCCTCGTCGAGCGTCGTCGTGTAGAGGATGCGCCAGGCGGTCGCGCCGTCCGGGATCTGCCGCGTGAACGGCTCGGCCCGCAGCAGCCTGCCGGCCTCGTCGGGCACCGCGTCGGGCTCGTCGTAGAACGCGTCGGCGTGCGGCGCGGCCCGCTGCACCGCGACGCTCACGCCCGTGAGCCCCGCGGCCGCGACGAACGCGAGCACCGCGCCGACGAGCGCGGCCGGCCCGCGGCGCCCCGACCGGGACCGGCCCGACGACGCGGCGGCGGGGTCGGGCGCACGACGTGCGGCCCGCGCACGGCGCACCCCGTCGACGAGCAGCCGCACGCCGAGCAGCACGAGGCGCACTCCCAGCACCACGGCGACGACGAGCACGGTCACGTCCGGCCAGACGAGCGCGAGCCCGCCGAGCAGCACGGACGCCGCACCCACCGCCACGCGGACCCAGCGGTCCGTGCCCGACGACCGGACGCCGTCGACCACGTCGAGGAGCCCGGCGACGACCAGGCCGACGCCCACGAGCACCGCGACGACCGCGATCGTCGGCGCGGGCCACACGAGCACCGCGACCGCGAGCGCGAGGAACAGCACCCCGCGCACGACGCGCAGGGCGCGGGCGCCGCGCGCGTCCGGGGGCGCACCGCCCTCGCCGGCGAGCTCGCCGACGAGCTCGGCGACGCCGAGGACGGCGAGCGCGGCGACGACCGCGACGACGAGGACGGCGAGCGACGCGAACGGCCGCAGCACGACGGCGGCGCCCAGCACGGTGGCGGCGCCGCCGAGCACGACGGCGACCCCGGGCGGCAGGCGGTCCCCGAGGTCGCGCAGCGCGCGGCGCGCCCGAGCGGTGAATCGGCTCACGTCGCGACCGTAGCCAGGCACGACGCAGGGCGCGCGCGGAAGGCGTGGCGGGGTGCGGGAGGAGCGGCGGAGTGACCGTCGACGGCCGGGGCTGCCGGGGGCGGTCGTCGCGCGGGCGACCGCGCTCGCCCCGAGCGGCTGGCGGTCAGACCGCCTCGGGGGCCACCTGGCGCGCGAGCTCCTCGACGATGCGCACGTCGGCGTCGAGCCACGGCACGTCGAGCCAGCTCCCGGCGTCGAGCCACGTCAGCTCGTCGTGCTCGACGAGCGGCTGGGGCTCGCCCGCGGTGACCCGCGCGAACCACAGGCGCATCACGTGGCGGTCGGTGATGATCCAGGACCCGTGGTCGGGACCCACGATCTCGTCGCCGAGCTCCACGGCCACGCCGAGCTCCTCGCGGAGCTCGCGGTGCAGCGCCTCGGTCGGGGTCTCACCGGGGTCGACCTTGCCCCCGGGGAACTCCCAGCGGCCCGCGAGGTGCGACGGACGGGACCGGCGCGCGCTGAGCAGGAGCCGCGGGGCGACGAGATCGTCGACGATCGCCGCGGCCACCACCAGTCTGCGCAGAGTCATACGCGGAGTGTCGCACGGCGTCGTGACGCGCGGGTGACACGACCGCGACCGCGGCCTGCGACGGCTGCGGAGCCGCTCGTCAGCGCAGTCCGGCCGCCCGCGCCCAGGCCACGGCCTCGGCACGGGTCGAGACGCCGAGCTTGCGGTAGAGGCTGCGGACCTGCGACTTGACCGTGTTGCGCGTGACGAAGAGCTTGGTGGCGATCTGCTCGAGCGTGACGTCCTCAGACAGGTTCGACAGGACGACCCGCTCCCGGCGGGTCAGCGGAGCGATCGGTGTGGCGATCCGCTCCGACGGGGCCGCCATGGGGCGGACCAGCTCGATGGTGCTCATGTTCTCCTCCAGATGCTCTCCGGTCACGTCATCCCCACGTGGCGAGTTCCGGTTGGTGCTACATGAAGGGATGGGACAGGAGTCGTTTCATGACGCGACTTCTCGCGACGAGTTTCAGGACGTTCGTCCAGCCCGGGACGAAGGTGCCGCCGGAGCGGCGTCGGTGCAGGTCAGACGAGGTGCTGGTACGAGAGCAGCAGCAGCGCGACCGCCGTGTAGTCCTCGAGGGAACCCGTCGAACGGGTCACGACGCTCACGCTCATCTGCTCGACCGTCGGGAGCATTCCCTGGGCGAGGTCCTCCTGCAGCGTGCGCTCGACGGTGTCGCTCAGCGCTGCCATGGCGGCGTCGATGCTCGCCTGCGGGCCCGACGTGAGGTAGGTCGGCGTCGGGACGCGGGGTGCGCGGGTCTCGCCTCGGGTCGGGCGGTCGGGCGACGTCACGGTGTCGATCATGGGTGTACCCCCTGCCAGTCCGGGGGACGGTCCCCTCGGCACCCACCACACTGGTGGTCGGTCCTCGGGGGAATCCCACGTCCGCCGCAGGAGAACCTCAAGATTTGCTCAAGACTCCGGGTCCGAGCCGTCCCGGGCGCCGTCGGTCAGCGCGTGCAGGCTCCGGAGTCGTGCCGGGACCGCGGCGAGGTCGCCCGCGCGGAGCGCCGTCTCCAGCGCGCGCGCCGCCGCGGTGGTGTCGTCGTCACCGAACGTCCCGGCCGACCCGGCGACGGCGTGGCACAGCGCCGCGGCCTCGAGGACGGCCTCGGGCGTGGGAGCGCCCGTCCCGTCCGGTCCGTGGCCCAGGAGGCGGGCCGCCTCGTCGACCCGGGCCGCGTTCCGGGCCCGCGCCCGCCCCCGCAGCACGACGAGCGCGGCGTCGAGCCGGTCCTCGGCGCGACCGTCGGGTCCGGCCGTCACGGCGTCCACCCGAGGAGGGATCCGAGCCGGGCGGCGAGGTCGAGGGCGTCGAACGGCTTCGTGATGACGCCGGCCGCGCCCAGGCCGTCGAGCCGCGAGATCTCCCCGGCGCCGACCTTGGCGGTGAGGAAGACGACCGGCACGTCCCGCAGCGCGGGGCGGGTCCGCAGGCGCGCGAGCACGGTGGGCCCGTCCACGACGGGCATCATCACGTCGAGGACGATCGCGTCGGGCCGCACCCGCTCCGCGAGCGCCGCGCCCTCGTCGCCGTCGGCCGCGACGTGGACCTCGTAGCCGCCCACCACGTCGAGCGCGAGCTCGACGACCTCGCGGATCGACGGGTCGTCGTCGATGACGACCACGCGCCGCCTCTTCTGCCCTTCCGCGTCCATCGTCCCGACGCTAGCCGAGAAGCCCGCGCCCGGCAGCGCGCACCGACGGGCGGTCACCTACGCTCGACGCATGGTGGGGCAGCGGGGACCGACGGAGCGGACGCACGACCCCTTCGTCCTCTGGTGCTGGGTGGTCGGCGTCCTCCTCGTGCTCCTCGTCCTCGTCCTCGCGAGCCCGCTCGACGCCGAGACGCGACGCACGGTCTCGCAGACCTCGATCATGAGCGCCGGGGCGATCGCCGCAGCGAGCTGCGGGTGGCGCGCGGCACGCTCGACGGGCCGACGGCGTCGGGCGTGGAGCCTGCTCGCGCTCGGCGGCGTGGTCGGTCTCGTCGGGAACGTCTGGGCGGGCCTGGTCGACAACCCCTCGACGGGCGACTACGCCTACATCGCCGCGCTGCTCCTCGGCATCGTCGGGCTCGCGTTCTTCCCCACCGTGCGCCCGCGCGGCAAGGAGATCGGGCGGATGCTGCTCGACAGCGTCGTCGTCGGCGGCTCGGTGCTGTACATCGCGCTCTACGCGGTGACGCTCCGCTCCGCCGAGGCCGCGCCGACCGGCACGACGGCCGTCACGGCGTACACGCTCCCGGTGGTGGACGCGCTGCTCGCGACCTTCGCCGTCCTCGTGATGACCCGTTCGACCGCCTCCGAGCGGGTGCCCCTCGTGCTCGTGGGCAGCGGGTTCGTGCTCTACGCCGTGGCCGACGTCGCGTTCGCCCTGCTCTCCGCCGACGGCACGTTCACGTTCGGCAGCCCGATCGACGTCGGCTGGGTCGGCGGGTACCTCATGATCGCGCTCGCGGCGCGGCACCGGGCGGCGAGCGGCAGCCCGGTGGCCGACGAGCGCGCGCAGGGGTCCGCGATCCTCGGCACGACCGTGACGTTCTGCCTGTTCCTCGCGGCGGCCCTGATCCGGGTCGTGCAGTCCTCGACGGGCTTCACGTGGGCGCCGAACGCGCTCTGGGTCGTCGTGCTGCTCGCGGTCGTCGCGCGGCAGATCCTCGTCGTCGCCGACAACGAGTCGCTGCTGCACGGCCTCGAGCGGCGGGTCGAGGAGCGCACGTCCCAGCTCCGTGCGCTCGCCGGGGAGCGCGCCCGGACGCTCGAGTCCGTGGCGGACGGCATCTACGGCGTCGACCCCGACGGCCGCGTGACCTTCGTCAACGCGGCGGCGTCCCGCACGCTCGGCGCGAGCCAGGACTCGCTCATCGGCCGGGACGCGCACGCGCTCTTCCACGCGCCGGACGCGGACGGCAACCCCTATCCCCCGGACTCCTGCTACATCCGGGAGGCCGTGCGCGACGGCATCACGGCGGTCGCCGAGCAGGACGTCTACCTCCGCGAGGACGGCTCCGAGGTGGCCGTCGAGGTCACGGCGAGCCCGCTCAAGGACGACGGCCGCACGCTGGGCGCCGTCGTCGTGTTCCGCGACATCACGGACCGGCGGGAGGTCGAGCGGCTCAAGGACGAGTTCGTGTCCGTCGTGAGCCACGAGCTGCGCACGCCGCTCACCGCGATCCGCGGCGCGCTCGGCCTGCTCGACAGCGGCGCCCTGGGCACGCTCCCCGAGCGCTCGGCGCGCATGGTGCACGTCGCGCGGTCGAGCAGCGACCGCCTCAACCGGATCGTGGACGACATCCTCGACATCGAGCGCATGGACTCGGGCACGACGCCGCTCGAGCGGGCCGAGCACCGCGTGGCCGACCTCGTCTCGACGGCCGCGGAGCCCGTCGGGCTGCTCGCGCGCGACGCCGGCGTCGAGATCGTGCAGGAGCACACCGACGAGGTCGTCGCCGTCGACGGGGAACGCGTCGTGCAGATGCTGACCAACCTGCTGAGCAACGCCGTGAAGTTCTCCCCGCCGGGTGGGACGGTCCGCGTGTCCGCGCGCTCCGCCGGGGACATGGTCGAGCTCCGCGTCGAAGACGAGGGACGCGGCATCCCCCCGGACAAGCTCGAGACGGTGTTCCGGCGCTTCGAGCAGGTCGACGCGTCGGACTCGCGCGAGCGCGGGGGCAGCGGGCTCGGGCTCGCGATCTCGCAGAGCATCGTGGAGCGCCACGGGGGCCGCATCTGGGCCGAGAGCCGCGGCGAGGGCACGGGCGCGACCTTCCGCGCGACGCTCCCCCGGCCCGAGCCGGTCCTCGGCACGGTCGACGAGGTGCCCGCGACGGCGCCCGGCGACCCGCGCCCCCGGGTCGTGGTGGTCGACGACGACGCGTACGTCGTCGACGTGCTGCGCGCGGTCCTGGAGTCGCGCGGGTACGACGTCGTGGGGGTGACCGACGGCACGCTCGCCTTCGCGGCCATCGAGGCCGCCCGGCCCGCCGCCGTCGTGCTCGACCTCGCGATGCCGGGGCGCGACGGGCAGGACGTGATCGACCGGGTGCGCCGGAGCGCCGCGACGGCGAACGTGCCCGTCGTCATCGTCTCGGGCTCGCAGCCCTCGAAGTCCGTGGCGACGGCGTCCCTCGCCGACCGCTGGCTCGTGAAGCCGGTCGCGCCCGCGGAGCTCGAGCGCACCGTCAGGGAGGTCGTCAGCCTGCGCCCGCACCACGAGCACGTGCTCGTCGTCGAGGACGACCCGGAGGTCGGGGAGGTCGTGCGCACCGTCCTGCAGGGGGCGGGCCTCGTCGTCACGCTGGCGCGCAGCGTCCGCGAGGCGCTGCAGGTTCTCGCGGGCGGCGAGGAACCGGCGCTCGTCGTGCTCGACCTCACGCTGCCCGACGGTGCGGGCCGCGAGGTCGTCGACGCGCTCCGCCAGGACGGCCGCCTGAGCCGGGTCCCGCTCGTCATCTACAGCGGGGCGCGCCTCGACGCGCACCAGCGTGCGGACCTCCGGCTGGGAGATACCGTCTACCTGCGCAAGGGGAGCACCGCCCCCGAGAAGCTGCTGGAACCCGTGCTCGACCTCCTGGACACGGCCGCGGGCCGCTGGGGCACGGCGCACGACGACGGGGCGAGAGCCTCAGGGACGGAGAACACATGACCGCGGGACCCATCATCTACGTGAGCCACGGGACGGGCACGGGGAGGACCGAGCTCTCCGCGTTCGACGCGGCGCTCACGGACGCCGGCGTCGGCGACTTCAACCTCGTCCGGCTGAGCTCCGTCGTGCCGCCCGGGTCCCGCGTGGTCGAGGTGGACCGTCTCGAGGAGGGGTACGGCGGGCACGGCGACCTCCTCTACTGCGTGTACGCCGAGGCGCACGCCGTGATGCCCGGTCACGAGGCGTGGGCCGGCGTGGCGTGGTCGCTGCGCGACGACGACAGCGGTGCCGGTCTCTTCGTGGAGCACGAGGCGCCGTCGCACGAGCAGCTCGAGCTGGACCTCACGCTCAGCCTCGAGGACCTGGCCGCGACGCGCGGCAACCGGTTCCACCCGGCCGGTCGCCGGGTCGCCGGGGTGCGCTGCGAGTCGCTGCCCGTGTGCTCCGTCGTCGTCGCCGCGTACCGCCGCGAGGGCTGGGACGGGGAGACCCGGTGACGGCGCCGACGCGCGCCGGCGCGGGGCGCGCCGCGGTGACGTTCGAGCAGACCGTGGACGGCGAGCTCGCCGACCGGTTCTGGGAGCTGTACCTCGAGGCGTTCGAGCCGCTGCGCACGCGCGCGGCGGCCCGGCACGTGCTGCACCGCGAGGAGTTCGACGAGGAGATGAGCGACCCGCGGGTGCTCAAGCTCCTCGCGCACGACGACGACGGCGCGGCCGTCGGGCTGACGACGCTCGCGACCGACCTCGCGGCGGTCCCGTGGGTGAGCCCGGAGTTCTTCGCGGCGCGCTACCCCGAGCACGCCGCGCGCGGCGCCGTCTGGTACATCGGCTTCACGCTCGCCCACCCGGGCCGTCGGGCGAGCCGGACGTTCATGGACATGATCGACGCGCTCGTCGCGCACCTCGCGGAGAACCGCGTGGTGTGCGCCTACGACGTGTCGCGGTTCAACGACGACTCGCTGCGGTTCGCGGACAACCTGCGCCGCCACCTCGAGCGGACGCAGGACGTCGAGGTCGAGACCGTCGACCAGCAGACGTACTACGCGACGACGTTCCGCTGACCGTTCCGCCGACCCTGTGCCGGGGCGGTCCGCGCCGCCCCGGCCCGGTCGTCAGCTGCCGACGTGCGCCGCGTACTGGTCGGCGGTGAGCAGGTCGCCCGTGTCGACGACGTCGACCTTGAACAGCCAGCCGTCGGTGTACGGGTCCGAGTTCACGACGGCCGGGTCGTCGACCGCCGCCTGGTTCACCTCGACGATCGTGCCCGTGACGGGCGAGAAGAGCTCCGACACGGACTTGGTCGACTCGACCTCGCCGATGACGCTCCCGGCCGTCACCTCGGCGCCCACCTCGGGCAGCTCCAGGTAGACGATGTCGCCGAGCGCCTCGGCAGCCGTCGCGGTGATCCCGACGACGGCGGGGGTCGAGCCGTCGATCCACTCGTGCTCGGCCGTGTACTGCAGGTGCGCCGGGAACTGGGCCTCGGTCATGGGGTTCTCCTTCGGGACGACGGGGCGGTCAGGACTGCTGGGGACGACGGTAGAACGGGAGCGGCACGACGACCACGGGCTCGGCCCGGCCGCGCACGTCGACGGCGAGCTCGGTGCCCTCCGCCGACAGCTCGGGCGTGACGTACGCCAGGGCGATCGGGTGGCCGAGCGTCGGCGACGGGGCGCCGGACGTCACCGTGCCCACGCGGCGCGCGGACTCCCCCACCGCTCCCCCGGCGTCGACGCCGTCGCCCGGCAGCACGACGGCGTAGCCCGCCCGCGCGGGCCGTCGCCCCAGACCCTCGAGCCCGACGAGCACGCGCGCGGGCGGAGACTCCCGGCGCGCGGCGAGCGCGGCCCGGCCGACGAACTCGAGCGGCGCGCCGTCGCCGTCGACCTTGTCGAGCTTCACGACGCGACCGAGCCCCGCCTCGTACGGCGTGGTCGTGGTGTCGAGCTCGTGCCCGTACAGCGGCATCCCCGCCTCCAGGCGCAGCGAGTCGCGCGCGGACAGTCCCGCCGGGACGAGGCCGAGCGGCGTACCCGCGGCGAGCACGGTGCGCCACAGGTCGGCGGCGCGGTCCGCGGGCACGAACAGCTCGAAGCCGTCCTCCCCCGTGTACCCGGTGCGGGCCACGAGGGCATCCACCGCTCCGTCGTCGGTCCGCAGGACGAGCGGTGCGGCCGCGTAGTACCGGAGGTCGCGCACGGTCTCGACGGCGGCCGGGTCGGCCGGGTCCGTGAGGCCCGCGACGATCTCCTCCGCGCGCGGCCCCTGGACCGCGACGAGCGCCGTGCTCGCCCCCTGGTCGGTGACCGTCGCGTCGAAGCCCGCGGCCCGCGCGACGAGCTCGCGCGCGACGAGGTCGGCGTTCCCCGCGTTCGCGACCACGAGGAACCGCTCGTCCGCGAGGCGGTACACGACGAGGTCGTCGAGGACCGCGCCGTCCTCCTGGCAGATCATCGTGTAGCGCGCCCGGCCGGGAGCGACCGCGGAGAGGTTCCCGACGAGCGCGTGGTCCAGCGCGGCCGCGGCCTGCGGTCCCGCGACCTCGATCTCGCCCATGTGGGAGAGGTCGAACAGGCCGGCCGCCTCGCGGACGGCGCGGTGCTCCGCGAGGTCGGACGTGTACCGCAGCGGCATCAGCCACCCGCCGAAGCTCGTGAGGTTCGCGCCGAGCGCGACGTGCTCGTCGTGCAGCGGGCTGCGACGCTCCGCGCTCTCGGTCGTCCCGGTCTGCTGCTCGGTCATGCGAGGTCTCCCGTCACGTAGGACTCCAGGGGCGGGCACGAGCACACCAGGTTGCGGTCGCCCCGCGCACCGTCGATGCGGCGCACCGGCGGCCAGTACTTCCCGGCGCGCAGGCTCGCGACCGGGTACGCCGCGAGCTCGCGCGAGTACGGCTTGTCCCAGTCCTCCGCCACGAGCGCCGCCGCGGTGTGCGGGGCGCCGCGCAGCGGCGACTCCTCGACGCTCCAGCGGCCGGAGGAGACGGCGTCGATCTCGCCGCGGATCGCGACGAGCGCGTCGACGAACCGGTCGAGCTCCGCGAGGTCCTCGCTCTCCGTCGGCTCCACCATGAGCGTGCCCGCCACGGGGAACGAGAGCGTCGGGGCGTGGAACCCGTAGTCCATGAGCCGCTTCGCCACGTCCTCCGCCGTCACGCCCGTCTCCGCGGTGATCGGGCGCAGGTCGAGGATGCACTCGTGCGCGACGAGGCCGTTCGGCCCCGTGTACAGCACCGGGTAGTGGTCGGCGAGACGGCTCGCGACGTAGTTCGCCGTGAGCACCGCCGTCTTCGTCGCCTCCGTCAGACCGTCCGGGCCCATGAGCGCGACGTACGCGTACGAGATCGGCAGGATCCCGGCCGACCCGTACCGCGTCGCCGAGACCGGGGTGCCGGTGGCGGGGTCCTTTCCGGGAGCCAGCGGGTCGCCCGGGAGGAACGGCACGAGGTGCGCGGCAACCGCGACGGGGCCGACTCCCGGCCCTCCCCCGCCGTGCGGGATGCAGAACGTCTTGTGCAGGTTCAGGTGCGAGACGTCGCCCCCGAACTCCCCCGGGCGTGCGAGCCCGACGAGCGCGTTGAGGTTCGCACCATCGATGTACACCTGACCACCCACCTCGTGTACGAGGTCGCAGACCTCGCGGACGTGCTCCTCGAAGACGCCGTGCGTCGACGGGTACGTGATCATGATCGCCGCGACCCGCGGTCCGTGGTCGGCCAGCTTCGCGCGCAGGTCGGCCAGGTCCACCTCGCCGCTCTCCGCGGTCCGCACGACCTCGACCTTCAGCCCCGCCAGCGCCGCCGACGCCGCGTTCGTCCCGTGCGCCGACGCGGGGATCAGGCACACGTCGCGCTCCACGTCGCCGCGCGACACGTGGTACTCGCGGATAGCCAGCAGGCCCGCGAACTCGCCCTGCGACCCCGCGTTCGGCTGCACCGAGACGGCCGCGTAACCCGTGATCTCCGCCAGCGCCGACTCGAGGCCGCCGATCAGCTCCTCGTAGCCGCGCGCCTGGTCGGCCGGCACGAACGGGTGCAGGTCCGCGAACCCCGGCCAGGAGATGGCCTCCATCTCCGCCGTCGCGTTGAGCTTCATCGTGCACGAGCCCAGGGGGATCATCGTGCGGTCCAGCGCGAGGTCCTTGTCCGCGAGACGGCGCAGGTAGCGCAGCATCGACGTCTCGGACCGGTGCAGGCGGAAGATCGGGTGCTGGAGGTACGCCGTCGTCCGGGTCGCCCAGGTCGGGAGGTCGTGGCCGGACCCGGCCACGGGGGCGCCCTCGGCGCTCGGGCCTCCAGCGGCGTCCACGCCGAACGACCTCAGCACGGTGTCGACGGTCGCGGGGGTGGTGGTCTCGTCGCAGGCGATCTGTACATGATCTGCATCGGGGTTGTACAGGTTGATGCCGGCGGTGGCGGCGGCCTCGACGACGGCGGTGGCGCGGCCCGGGACGACGGCGCGGACGGTGTCGAAGAAGGTGTCGTGCTCGACGGCGACGCCCGCGGCCCGGAGGCGCTCCGCGAGGGTCACGGCGTGCGCGTGCGTGCGCTCGGCGATGGCGCGGAGGCCGTCGGGCCCGTGGTAGACCGCGTACATCGAGGCGACGATCGCGAGGAGGGCCTGCGCCGTGCAGATGTTGCTCGTCGCCTTCTCGCGCCGGATGTGCTGCTCGCGCGTCTGGAGCGCGAGGCGGTAGGCGGTGGCGCCGTCGGCGTCGATCGAGACGCCCACGAGACGGCCGGGGAGCGAGCGCTCCAGACCCTTGCGCACGGCCATGAACGCCGCGTGAGGGCCCCCGTAGAACAACGGGACGCCGAACCGCTGGGCCGAGCCCACCGCCACGTCGGCGCCGAGCTCGCCGGGGGAGACGAGCAGCGTCAGCGCGAGCAGGTCGCTCGCCACGGTGACGAGCGCGCCCGCGTCCTTGGCCTCCGCGACCACGGGCCGCCAGTCCACGACGCGGCCCGACGCGCCCGACTGCTGGACGACGACGCCCACGAGGTGCGCGTCGTCGTCCAGCCCGGTCGGGAACGCGCCCGCCGCGCGGGCGGCGGCGAGCCCGGCCTCCAGGCCGTCCGACAGGTCCGCGACGACGACGGGCAGGCCGACCGCCCGGGCCCGGCCCTGGGTGACGGCGAGCGTCTGCGGGAAGAGGTCGGCGTCGAGCACCACGTAGCCGCCCTTCGCGCGCGACGCCCGCCACATGAGGGCGACGGCCTCCGCGACCGCGGTCGCCTCGTCGAGCAGCGACGCGTTCGCGACGTCGAGACCCGTCAGGTCCTCGACGACCTGCTGGAAGTTGAGCAGCGCCTCCAGGCGGCCCTGCGAGATCTCGGGCTGGTACGGCGTGTACGCCGTGTACCAGGCGGGGGACTCGAGGACGTTGCGACGGATCACCGGGGGAGTGACGGTGCCGTAGTAGCCGAGCCCGATCATCTGCGTCTTCACGACGTTCTTCGCGGCGAGCGCGCGCAGGTGGTCGAGCACCTCCGTCTCGGTGCGCGCCGCAGGCAGGTCGAGCGGGCGCTCGGTGCGGATCGCCGCGGGCACGGCGGCGTCGACCAGCGCGTCGAGCGAGGCGTGGCCGAGCTGGTCGAGCATGACCTGCACCTCGCGGCCGCGCGGGCCGAGGTGGCGCGGCGCGAACGCGCCGGAGGCGGCGTCGAGCGGGGAGGTGCGGTCGAGGGACGGCTGGGTCACGGGGACCTCCGGGGGAGGGGACGACGGCGGGTCCCTCCCCGCTCTGTCATCGGACGCACGCGTCGACCTGAGAGTTTTGCCGGTCCGCCGTGCCACGAGGGCCGGGGCGCGCCGACTTGCACCGTCGGTGGGCCGCGCGCGACGCCTCGAGGGCGCCCCAGCACGGCCGCTTTCCAGAGTTGCCTCGCCTCGACGGTACGTGGGCCTGAGAGATTCCCGGGGAGGACTTGCTCCTTCGGCGCCGTCGCCGCGGTCCGGGGACCGGGGCGACGGACTCTCCCGTCGCGGTTCTGGCGGCCCGGCCGGCACCGCGCCCGAAGGACGGCACCGCCGGTCAAGCATGGAGTTGTGGCCTCATCGTAGCGGGCACACCGCCCTCGCTCCCGCGTACCCGGTGCCCCCGGCCCTGCGGACCCCAGGAGGCCGCCGTACATTCGGACGATGGGGGACACGCGCACGATCATCGTCACCGGGGCCGCAGGGCCGGCCGGGCGGGCGCTCGGGGCTCAGCTCGCGCGACGACCGGAGGTGCACGCCGTCGGGGTGGACCTGGCGCCACGTGCCGTCCCGGGGTTCGCGACCGTGGAGGCCGTCCCGGCGGCGGGAGACCCCGCCTACGACGGCGCGACCCTGGCGCTCGTGCGCCGGCACGGAGACGTCCTCGTCGTCCCGTCCGTCTCCGAGGAGCTGGCGCACCTCGCCGTCCTCGCCGGTGCCGCGGGCCTGACCCGCGACGTCGTGGTGTCGCCGCCCGGCCCGACGGCCGTCGCCGGCGACAAGCTCCTCACGATGCTCGCGCTCGACCGCCAGGGCGTCGGCGTCCCGCCGCACGCCGGGGCCGACGCCCTGCCCTCCGCGGCGGACGCGCTCGACTGGGCGGCGGGTCCGGTCGTCGTCAAGCCGCGTGTCGCGCGGGGCGGGCGTGGCGTCCACGTCGTGGAGACCGCGGACGACCCGGCATGGGCCGCTCTCGACGCGTCGTGGATCGTCCAGGGGTTCGCGCCGGGGCGGGAGTACTGCCCGCAGGTGTTCCGGTCGCCGTCGACCGGGGAGACGCAGGTCGTCGTCCTGGAGAAGACCGGCCGCAAGGAGGGACGCGTCGGCAACGCCACGACGGTGACGCGCCTCGAGGAGAGCGCGGCCGCGGACGTCGCCGCCGTGGCACGGGCCACGACCCTGGCGCTCGGGCTCGTCGGTCCTCTCGACATGGACGTCCGGCGGCTCGCGGACGGGACACCGGTCGTCCTGGAGGTCAACGCGCGCTTCGGGGCGGTGTCCGAGTCCGCACCGGAGCTGCTCGACGCCGTGCTCCGCGAGTGGCCGGTCTGAAGGCATGCCGGCCGCCCTGACCGGAGTCCTCACCGCGCTCGCGCTCGTGGTCGGATCGACGCTCCTCGTCGTGGGGCTCGTCCGCCTCGCCCTCGTGCCGTTCGCGCTCGCCTTCGAGCACCGCCACCGACGCGCGGCACCCGGCCCCGCCGGGCTCGGCCCGTCCTGGGCGGAGCCTCCTCTGGTCTCCGTCGTGGTCCCCGCCTTCGACGAGGCGGTCGTCATCGACAACTGCGTGCGGTCGCTCCTGCGCAGCGACTACCCGCGCTTCGAGATCCTGTGCGTCGACGACGGGTCCCGCGACGACACCTTCGACAGGATGCTCAGGCTGTCCGAGCGGCACGCGCGCGTGCACGCGGTGCGGCAGGAGAACGCCGGCAAGGGCGCCGCCCTCAACCGTGGCATCGCCCTCGCGCGGGGCGAGGTCGTCCTCCTGGTCGACGCCGACGGCGTCTTCCGGCCCGACACGATCACCCGGCTGCTGCGCGGGTTCCGCGACGCCCGCGTCGGCGCGGTGTGCGGGAACGACCGCCCGGTGAACCTCGATCGGGTGCTGACGCGGTTCCTCGCCCTCGTCAGCCACGTCGGCACCGGGCTCATGCGCCGCGCGCTCGACGTGCTCGGCTGCCTCCCCGTCGTGTCGGGGAACGTGGGCGCGTTCCGGCGCGAGGTGCTCGAACGCACGGGGCCCCTCCGGACGGACACCCTGGCAGAGGACCTCGAGCTCACCTGGCGGGTGCACGCCGCCGGCTACGGGGTGACGTTCGCGCCGGACGCCGTGGTCTACGCCGAGTCGCCCTCGACGGTCCGCGGCCTCTGGCGACAGCGGGTGCGGTGGGCGCGCGGCCTGCTCCAGGTGTCGGCGCTGCACCGGCGGATGATCGGCAACCTCCGGTACGGGCGCTTCGGGGCGTACCTGCTCTACAACACCGTGTCGCAGGTGGCGGGACCGTTCCTCCAGGTGCTCGCGTTCCTCGCCCTCTCCGTCCTCGTCGCCGTCGAGGGCACGGGCTGGCTGCCTCCGTCGTGGTGGGAGTGGGCGCTGTTCCTCGGGCTGCCCCTGTCCCTGGGGCTGCTGCTCCTCGCGGTCGTGCTCGACCACGCACCCGGCGATCTTCGATATCTGTGGACGGTCCCGCTGTGGCCCGTCTACTCCTCGCTCATGACACTGGTCATGCTGGAGGCGGCACGCCGGGAGACGACGGACGCGGAGGGACGATGGGACAAGCTCGAGAGGACCGGCACGGTGTCGGTGCGCGGGCTCGGCGCGGTCGACGACCCTGGGTCGCGCTGATCGTCGTGCCCCTCGTCGCCGTCGTCGTCGCGGCGGTGCTCCTCGCAAGCCCGTGGAAGGAGTCCCTGCCGCCCATGCGGTCCACGCCCCCGCCCGACGACGTACGGTCCGTCAGCATCGACTTCGGTGTGGTGACCGACCCGGGCACCGACTGGGGAGCGGTCGACCAGCACCTCGACTCCGCCGGGGCGAACGCCGTGGAGCTCAACGCCGGACGGGTGGAGTTCACCGCGTTCGACTGGGCCGCCTACCCGGAGGCCGCCGCCGAGCCGGGTACCGACCACCTCTCGACGGCGGCGCGCGCCCTGGCCCGGACCTCCGACGGCGCGCAGCGCGAGTTCGGCCTGATCGTGGACGCGTTCGTCCCGCGGTGGCTCGAGCAGGACCCCTCCCTCGCCGGCCGGAGCACGAGCGGTGAGACGGCGACCTACCAGGCCTCCGCGAGCGCTCTCGCGACCGGGCCCGTCGGTGACCGCCTGGTCGCCTACGTCGTCGCGCTGGGCGAGCGGTACGAGCCCGCGTACATCTCCGTGACCGAGCTCTTCCTCGACGGCTACACGTTCGGCGAGGACGATCTCGCGCTCTACCGCGAGATGACCGGCGCGGAGGACTGGCCGCGCGACGAGTCCGGCGCGGTCCAGGAGGACGCGCCGGAGCTGGGGTCCTGGCGGTCCGACGTGCTCGCCGGGCTCCTCGCGCGGATGCGGGCCGGCCTCGACGAGGTCGGGGACGGCGACGGCGCGTCGATCGCCCTCTCCATGGAGGTACGCGTGGACTGGGACGACCTCGCGCAGGGCGTCCCGTCCAGCGGCCACGACTACGGCGTCCTGCTGTCCGCCGTCGACCGGCTGACCGTCTGGGCCTACTTCCAGAACTCGGGACACGAGGCCGACAGCGTCGAGGCGCTCACCGCAGCGCTCGCTGCGGCGGGATACGACACGTCGCGCATCACGATCTCCGTCGGCCTCTGGGCGGGGCGCGGCCGCAACATCGAGCCGGAGACGATGGCGGAGGGCGTCTCCTTCGCCGCGACGAACGGGGTGCGCTCGGTCAACGTGACCCCGTACTCCCTCATGGGCGACGCGTACTGGACCGCGCTCGCGTCCGTGTGGCGCCCCGACGCGAGCGAAGAACCGGCCTAGGGCTCGTCCTGGTCCGGTGAGAGGTCGGGCAGGAGCACGTCCACCTCGGTCCCGACCCCCGGTTCGCTGGCGATGGACAGGCTCCCCCCGTGCGCGTCGACGATCGTCTGCACGAGCGACAGGCCGAGACCGACGCCCCGGACCCGCCGACGGACGGTCTCCCGGGTCCGGTAGAAGCGCTCGGTCAGGCGCGCGAGCTCATCCGCCGGGATGCCGGTGCCGTGGTCGACGACCCGGACGCGGACGCACCGGGCGGCATCCTGCGCGGGCTCGGCGGTGACGCTCACCCGCACCTGGCCGCCCCGCGTGCTGTGCTTCACGGCGTTCGTGAGCAGGTTCTCGACCACCTGGCCCAGCCGCTGCGCGTCGGAGAGCAGGCGGACCTCGGCGTCCCCGTCCTCGACGATCGCGACCCCGGCACGGGCCGCGACCGGTGCGGTGGACGCCACGGCCTCCCGGACCACCTCCACCACGTCCAGCTCCATCGGTACCAGGGCGAACGTCCCGGAGACCACCTGGGCGCTGGTGAGCAGGTCCTCCACCAGGGCCTGGAGCTGGTGCGCGTTGCGCTCCACGACCTGGAGATAGCGCTGCTGCTCGTCGTCCAGGCTCTCGGGCCGCATCCGGAGCAGGTCGACGTACCCGAGGATCGAGGCGAGCGGCGTGCGCAGCTCGTGGCTGACGAGGCCGATGAACGCGTCCTGCTCCTGCTCGTCCTCGTGGCGGCGCGTCACGTCGGTCGCCACGAACAGGTAGCCCGGCGGGAGCTCCGGCGCCGGCCCCGAGAGGGCGGGCCTGCGGGTCACGACCACCTCGAGCCGACGACTCGTACCGTCCGGCAGGGTGTGGTCGCGCTCGTGCACCTCGGTGCCGCCGTGCGCGGCGGCCCCGACGATCTCCGCGAGCGCCGACGGCGTGCCCCCCTCCTGGTCGCCCGCCTCGCCCGCCGCGGCCGATCCTCCGCCGAGGAGGCGGACGACGTCCGTCCCCACGAGCGTGCTCGCCGCCGTCCCGAGGAGACGTTCGGCGCCGGTGTTGGCGGAGACCACCGTGCCCGCGTCGTCGGTGGCCAGGAAGGCCTGCTCGGTAGCGGCGGCGAGGATGCTCGCGAGCGTGTCCCGCGAGTCGCGCAGACGTCGTGACGACGCGTCGAGGGCGTCGCGGGCGGCGGCCAGCTGGACGGCCTGGCCGCGCGCGAGCGTCACCATGCCGTGGATGCCGAGCGCGAGCGTCGCGAGGATCGAGAAGGTGACGACCGCGTGCAGGACGGGCTGGATCCGGCCGGTGTCCACGACGACCGGCACGAGGAGGACCAGACCCGCGCCCGCGAGCCCGACCGCGGGACCGGCCGAGCCCGGACGGAGCGCCAGGCTCGCGAGGGGGAGGACGAGGAGGATGTCGAGGGTCACCGCCTGGAGGCCCGCCCCGACGTCGAGCAGGCCGATCGCGAGCATCTGCGCGAGCGAGCAGGCGAAGCGCCATGAGACGGGCCACGTGTCCCACCGGCCGAGCGCGGCGACCACGAGGACGCCGACGGAGAGCACGACCGCCGCGACCAGCAGACCCGGACGGGCGGGCTCCACCATCCACCACAGCGAGGCCGCGGCGACCACCACGGAGAGCGTGATGGGCACCTGGCGCAGCGCGACGGCGTCCTCGTCCGCCCAGCCCAGGCGGAGGACCGGGTACCTCTCACCGAGCTCGGTCGGTCTGCTCACCGCCCGCCGGAGCCGTGCCCGGCGTCCGCCCCCTGCCCGTCGACCGCGGGAGCCGCCTGGACGACCTCCCCGCGGACGAGGGTCTCGCTGGCCCGGACCGTCTCCAACGGCTCGGCGTCGCGGGCGGGGCTGAACCTGGCCCAGTACCGCGCGGTCGCACGCACCACGTCGGGCTGCATGTACTCCCGGTGGCTCTGGGACGCGAAGGCGGCGAGCATGCTCAGCTTGGTGTCGACGAACCCGTCGACGTCGACGAAGCGGTTCGGCGCGAACTCGACGGTCGAGGACGGGCTCTGGAAGCACCAGAGCCCCGGGACCTCCCGCGCAGCGACCTGGACCGCCTCGTGCACGGCGCGGTGGTCCTGGTGGCGGTCGTGGATCCCGTGGGTGTAGATCCGCGTCGGGCGGACCTCCCGGACGACCTCCTCGATCGCGGTGATCATCCCCGCGGCGGGGTCCAGCCGCGTGTCGGGGAAGTCGAGGTGCACGAGGCGCGCACCGACGACCGCGGCCGCGGCGGCCGCCTCCGAGCGGCGGGCCGAGGTCTCGCCGCCGACCGCACCGCCGGAGAGGACGAGCGTCACGATCTCGTCCCCGGCGGCGGCGTGCGCGGCGAGCGTGGCACCCACCCCGATCTCGACGTCGTCCGGGTGCGCTCCGACGGCGAGCACCCGCTGCCGGGAGGAGGTGCGGGCCGCCCGGGTCCGCTGCGCGAGCTCGGTGGCGCGGCGGACGACCTCGGCGGCTGTCACCGGCTTGACGAGGAAGTCGTCCGCCGACTCGCGCAGCGCACCGATCGCGTGGTCCACGGTCGGGTACGCGGTGACGATCATGACGCGCACCGCCGGGTCGATCGCCCGGAGCTCGGGCAGGACCTCGAGCCCGGAACGGCCGGGCAGCTGGATGTCGCTGACGAGGACGTCGTACGACTGCCGTCGCAGCGCCTCGACGGCTCCCTCGGCGGTCTCGACCGTGTCGACGTGCATGCCGCCGTGACGCTCGAGCGCGATCCTCAGGAACTCGGCGGCGTCGAGGTCGTCCTCGATCACGAGCACCTGGTACTGGGATTCGGGCACGGTCCCCCCTGACTGCGGACTCGGTCCCATCGACGGTACGCGCCCCGGGACGACACCGCTCGTCACGGTCCCGGCGTGCGCGGCACGGGCACCCCGGGGCGCGGTCAGGGACGCCCGGCGTCGCCTCCCGCGGGCTCGACGACGACGGAGCGCACCGTCGCGAGTCGCCGGACCGCGCGCTCCAGGGCCCGCGTGCGGCGGGGCGTCGCGCGGAACGACACGACGATCCGCCCGGCCCGGCCGTCGCCGTCCACCGGCCCGGTGGCGAGCGAGTCGAAGCTCACGCCGCGCGTCGAGAACACCCCGGTGAGCGCGGTGAGCGTGCCCGGCTGGTCCAGACCGTGCACGGTCGCGACCCAGTCGCGCTCCGCACCGGCCGGGGTCGGCACGCGCTCCGCGACCGTCGTCCCGGTCGTGCCCGGGACGCCAGCCGTCCCGACCTGCGTGCCCGCCGCGCCCGACGAACCCTCCGCACCCGCCGCCGCGCTCGCCGTACCGCCCGCGGGCGACCCCGCGCTCGCCGACGCCGCGCTCGCCGACACCAGGCGATCGATCCCCCCGGCCGCCTGCACGAGCCGGCGCGCTTCGTCGTCGGGCAGCTCGTCGAGCAGGACGCGCGTCCACCCGCCCGGGCCGAGCACGACCGGGACGCCGAGGACGCCGCGCGACGGCACGCCGTCGTCCGAGGGAAGCCGTCCGTCGAGCTCGCCGTCGAGCGCGACCTGCCCCGCGACGACGATCTCGCGGCCGTCGAGGATCACCTCGAGGAGGTCGACGGTCGCGCTCGCGGTGCCCGCGGGGGTCTTCGCGCCGGACTGGTGGGTCATCCAGGGTCGCGTGACGAGCCGCAGGTCGGCGGGCCAGGTGTCGATGAGCTCGAACGCGGCGCCCATGTCCTGGCTCGCGACGCGCGCGAGCTCGTCCTTCGCCGCGGCGATCTCGCCGGGCAGGGCGCCGAGCGTGCGGCCGCGGCGTAGCGCGGCGACGGCGCGGGCCCGCTCGTCGGCGTCGAGCCCGCTCACCCGGACGGTCGACCACAGCGGGACGGCGTCCTCGCCGTGCTGGCCCCCCACGAACCCGCCGACCCGGTGCCGCCGCACGCCCAGCTCGACCGCGATCTCGCGCCGGAACCGCAGCGTGTCGAGCCAGGCCCCCATGCCGAGCACACGGTGCCGCCCGAGCCGTTCCGCCATGACCGCGACCCCGAGCTCCACGGGGTTCGTCACGACGATCACGACCTCGTGGCCCGAGCCGTGCCGCGCGATCGCGTCCGCGTACTCGGCGAGCACCGCGCCGTTCGTCGCGGCGAGCACGCGCCGGTCGGGGTCGGCGCCCGTGCGGGCCGGGGGAGTGAGGCCGGCGGCGACGACGATGACGTCGGCGGTCACGTCGTCGGGCGAGTGCGCGACGTCGAGGAGCGGCGCGTGCTCGTCGTACGCGTCGACGAGGTCGGCGCGCAGCCCGTGCACGGCGCGCCCCGACGCCCCGCCTGCCCGGCCGACGAGCTGGAGCCGCGCCGTCGGCGGGAGCACCCGCCGCTCGACGATCTGCGTGCACACCTGCCGGCCGACGTCGCCCGTCGCCCCCACCACCGCTACGTCCACCCTCGCAGGCTACGACGCCCCGGAGTCAGGCGAACGCGATCCCGCCCGCGGCGGCGACCATCTCGTCGAGCACGGCGGAGACCACGGGACGGGGCTCGTGCCGGGTCGCGCGGTGGCGCGCGACGAGGCGGCGCGAGCCGAGCCCGGGCAGCCCGACGACCGTGACGCCGTCGGGCACCTCGTCCGACGCGCCACCCTCCACGGCGAGCGCCGGGAGCATCGCGACGCCGAGCCCGGCCGCGACGAGCGAGAGCGCGACGTCGAAGTCGTAGTAGTTGTGCCGCGTGCGCAGGGTCCCGCCGAGCCCGCGCGACAGCCGCCGGAGCGCACGGGCCGCGGCGGTGCCGGGCTCGGGTCCCAGCCACACGGCGTCGCGCACGTCGTCGAGACGCGTGGGCGTCGGCATGCCGGCGGGGACGACGAGCCGCCACGGCTCGTCGAGCAGGACGATCTCGCGCGTGCCGCGCGGGGCGGGGGAGTCGGCCTCGTAGTCGCGCTCGAGGAGGACGACGTCGAGCTCGCCCGCGCGCAGGAGGCGCAGGGCCTCGGTGGGCTCGCGCTCCTGCACGTCGAGCTCGATCCCGGGGGCGGTCTCGGCGAGCCGCCCGGCGACGGGCGCGACGACGGCGCGGATCGCCGTCTGGAAGGAGCCGACGGCGACGCGCCCGCTCACCTCGTCGCCGAGCGCGGCGAGCGCCTTGCGGGCCTCGACGAGCTCGGTCTCGATGCGCTCGGCGGTCTCGGCGAGCACGCGACCGGCGGGCGTGAGGGTCACGCCGCGCGGTCCGCGGTCGAGCACGACGACCCCCTCCTCGGCCTCGAGCCGCTGGATCTGCTGCGAGACCGCGGACGGGGTGACGTGCAGGAGATCCGCTGCCGCGAGGATGCCTCCACCACGGTGCACGGCAAGGAGGAAACCAAGTCTGCGTGGGTCCGTCGCCATGTAGAGATGCTAAACACCCGGTGCAGAATCCTTCGATTGTGCTGAACCGCGGAAGGCCTCACACTTGTCGTGGCGCCGGTCGGTTACCTCCTCCTCCTTACGGGTCGGCGCCCGAGCTTCGCACCACCCGCGCCACCAGCCATCGGCCCGGAGCGCACAGCCACCGCAGCGTCGCGGTACCCCCCTCCACCCCTTCTTCGTCACCGGAGTACCGCTGTGCCTGTCACCCTCGACGCGATCGTCATGTTCCTCGGCTGGATCGGTGCCGCCGCCGGCGTCGTCGCCTACGCGATGGTCAGCCGTGGCCGCTGGGCGCCGTCGTCCGCCCCGTTCCAGCTCACCAACCTCACCGCCGCGGGCCTCATGGGCATGGTCGCCGCGGCCAACGGCGTGTGGCCGTCCGTCGCCGCGAACCTCGTGTGGGTGCTCATCGGCGCCCAGGCGATCGTCGTCATCGTGCGGGCGCGGCGTGCGCGCCGTCGCGCGCTCGACGAGGCCGCCGCCCTCACCGCGTCCGCCCCTGCGGCGGTCGCCGTGCGCGCCGACGGCGAGCCCGCGCCCCAGGAGGTCGGGCTCGCCGCCTGACGGCCGCCCGCCCCCGCCCGGCACGGCTGCCCGACCCCGCTCGGCGCGGCCGCCCGACCCTGCTCAGCGCGGAGCGCCGGGCGCCGGCTCCAGGACGACGTCCACCACGACCGCACGGTGGTCGGACAGCCCTGTGTCGACGGCCGTCGCGGGCCCGAGGGCCCGGACGGTCGGGCCGCCGGGCAGGCCGTCGGCGAGCACGTGGTCGATCTGCCGCACGGGCCGGTCGACGGGGTGCGTGAGCACGTCGGCGAGCGAGGTGAACCCGGTGATCTCCGCGGGCTCCGGCGCGCGCAGGTTGAGGTCGCCCAGCAGCACGAGCGGGCGCGGGAGCGGCGCGCAGGCTCCCGTGAAGGCCCGGAGCTGGTCCGCGGTGAACTCGGGGCGCGACGTCGTGTGCGCGGTCACGACGGTGAGCGGCCCCCACGGCGTGCGGACGGCCGCGGCGAGCGCGGCGCGCGGCTCGTCGGGCACCACCCGGAAGGGCAGCAGGCGCGCGGCCCCCGTCGCGGTCCCCGGCCGGCGCCGCCGCACGCGCGACCGCCACGGCATCCGGTCGAGCTCGAGGCGCGACCACCGCTCGACGGAGAACCTGCTGACGAGACCGATCCCGTAGGACGCGACGCCCGGGACGCGCCGCACGCCCGACCCCGGCCGCCCCGCGCGCACCCACGCACCGGAGACGCCACGGAGCGTGGGGGACAGGTGCCGGTGCTCGGCGCTCAGCGCCTCCGCCGCGACGGCGACGAGGTCGGCGCGGTGCGAGCGGGGCGAGTCGCGCTCGACCTCCTGGAGGGCGAGCACGTCGGCGTCGAGATACGCGACGGCGCGCGCGAACCGCTCGACGTCGACCGTCCCGTCGAGCGCGGCGCCGTGCAGCGTGTTGAAGGTCGCGAGGCGCAGGGCGCCGTCCGGGCGCGGGGGCAGCGGTCCGTCGTTCAGGTCACGGGAGTCGTGGGGCACCGGACGATCCTCGCGCGGGCCGCGGACCGTCGCGACCAGGGCGGGGTCCCCGGGCGCGGGGGACGTCGTCGGGCCGCGCGCCGCCCGGGCCGCGTCAGAGGGTGCGGCGCCAGGCGGCGATGCGCTCGACCGCTTCGGCGACCGTGCTCGGGGCCGCGGCGAACGACAGCCGGACCCAGTCCCCGCCGCGGACGCCGTCGAAGTCGGTGCCGGGGGTGAGCGCGACGCCCGCCTCGGCGAGCAGGCGCGCGCACCACGTCACGGAGTCCAGGCCGTCCCCGGAGACGTCGGCGTAGACGTAGAACGCGCCGTCGGCGGGCGCGACGCGCGACCACCCGAGGTCGTCGAGCCGGGAGAGCACGAGCTCGCGCGACGCCGCGTACCGCGCGACGTTCTCGGCCGCGGCGGCGTACCCCTCGGGGGAGAACGCGGCGACGCCCGCGTGCTGCGCGAGCGCGGGCGGTGACAGCGCGACGTTCCCGGCGAGGGCGTCGACCGGCCCCACGAGCTCGTCGGGCAGCACGAGCCACCCGAGGCGCCACCCCGTCATCGCCCAGTACTTCGAGAACGAGTTGACGACGACGGCGCCGTCGGGCACGTACCGCGCCGCCGTCGGCAGCGCGGCGGCCGGGCCGTCCGCGCCGTCACCGTAGACGATGCCGTGGTAGATCTCGTCGCTCACGAGGCGCACCTCGTGGTCGGTGCACCACGCCGCGACGGCGTCGAGCTCGGCGGGCAGGATCATCGTCCCCGTCGGGTTCGCGGGGCTCGCGACGACGAGCCCGTCGAGGCCGCCGTCGTAGTACGCCTCCATGAGCTGCGACACCGTGGGCTGGTAGCGCGTCTCCGGGCCGCAGTCGAGCTCGACGACCTCGCAGCCCAGCGCGCGCAGGATGTTCTTGTACGCGGGGTAGCCGGGGCGTGCGAGCGCGACGCGGTCGCCGACGTCGAAGGCCGCGAGGAACGCGAGGAGGAACCCGCCGGACGACCCGGTCGTCACCGCGACGCGCGCCGGGTCGATCTCGACGCCGTACCAGCGGTCGTAGTGCTCGGCGATCGCGCGCCGCAGCGTGGGCACCCCGAGCGACTCGGTGTAGCCGAGGTCGCCGTGCTCGAGCAGCTCGATCGCACGCCGCCGCACGACGTCCGACGCCCCGGTCGACGGCTCGCCCGCGCAGAGGTTGAGCACGGACGCGCCCGCGTCGCGCAGCCGGTTCGCCTCGGCGAGGACCTCCATCACCGCGAACGGCGGCACGTGGGAGCGGCGTGAGACCTTCATCGACCCGGGCATGAGCCCATCATGCCCGGGTCATCCGTTCGGCGGACGTCGGCCGGCCGCGCACCGTGGTGTCGGTCGTCCGGCCGACGCGCCGTGCCCGACGCCCGGGGTCGGATGGGGCCATGACGACCGACGACGCCTGGCGCGACGGCCCCGACGACCGGGAGGACGACGACCGCGGCGACCACGGCGACCACGGTGACCGACGGGACGGCGCCGCGACCTTCCGCCCCGTCCGCGGGTGGGCGGTGCTGTGGCGCAGCGCGTTCGGGCTCCGGCACGGCGGCCACGAGTTCGTCGTGGCCGTGGACTTCCTCGACTGGGACGAGCGCATCCGGCTGTACCGGGACGGTCGGCTCGTCGACGAGCAGCGCTCGCGCGCCCGGTTCGACCTCGGGGGCGCGACGCTGGAGGCGAGGATGGGCACCTACGGGATGCGGTACGTGCGCGTCGTGGACGCGGTCGGCACCGTGCACGACGTCCCCCCGCTGCCCGGGACCGCCGAGGCCTGGCGCGACCGCATGGACCGCGAGCGCCCGACGGCGAGCCGCGCCGTGGGCGTGACGGCGTGGGTCGTGCTCGCGGTCGCGCTCGTCACGCAGGTGCCGCAGCTGCTCGCGCTGGCGTCGGAGATCACGGGGTGGACGCCGCCCTTCGTCCCGGACCTCCCGGGCCCGGTGAACACGATCCTCACCGTGGGCGGCGTGCTCGCCGCGCTCGACCGGGCCCTGCGCCGCCGGTACCACCCGCTCCTCGACGGCTGATCCCCCGCTCGTCCCGCGGGGCGGCGGCTGCCTACGCTGGCGGGGACGACGAGGGAGGTGCTCGTGTTCCGACGACGTTCCCGGACCCCGGACGACCCGGTCCGGCGTGCCGCGCAGTACCGGGTCGACCGGGAGGCGGCACGCGAGGCCGCGCAGCAGGAGGCGTCCGACGACGAGCCCGCGATCCCTGACCCGGCGCGCGCACCGGGCGGGTCGCGCACGACGGACGAGCCGGCCGGGGCGCGCGACGACGACCTCCCGGCCGGAGGTCCGCGTCGCGTACGACCCGAGGACCGGGCGATGTACGTCGACACGGTGATCGACCAGGCTGTCCGGCGCGGCGAGTTCGACGACCTCCCGCTCGCGGGCAAGCCGATCCCCGGGCTCACGGGGACGCACGACCCGGATTGGTGGCTCAAGGCCGTGATCGAGCGCGAGCAGCTCACCGGGCTCGGGCCCCCGGCCATGCTCCTCAAGCGCGAGGACCGCGAGCTCGACGACCGCCTCGACCGGGAGCTCGACGAGCGGGCGGTCCGCGAGATCCTCGCGGACTTCAACGCGCGCGTCGTCGACGCCCGCCGCCAGCTGCTCGGCGGGCCGCCCGTCGTGACGCCGACGCGCGACGTCGAGCACGAGGTCGCGCGCTGGCGCGCCCGCCGCACCGCCCGCTGACCACCGGGCGGGCGGCCGTCGTCGGGCCCGCCTAGGGTCGGCGGCATGGCCGACTGGCAGCCCGACGTCCTGGGCGACGACTACGAGCAGCTCATGCTCCCGCTCGCGCCCGACGAGGAGGGCGACGTCGTCGCGACGCTCGTGCGGCGCCGACGCCCGGGCCCCGACCCGTACCTCGACGTGCTGTACGTGCACGGCTGGTCCGACTACTTCTTCCAGACCGGGCTCGCCGACTTCTGGGAGGCGCACGGCGCGCGGTTCCACGCGCTCGACCTGCGCAAGTACGGCCGCAGCCTGCGGCCCGGCCAGACGCCCGGGTACGTCGCCGACCTCGCCACGTACGACGAGGACATCGAGGCCGCGCTCGGGGCGATGGGCCACCGGGGCGACGGGCGCTCCTCGCGCGAGGTCGTGCTCATGGGTCACTCGACCGGCGGCCTCACGCTGAGCCTGTGGCTCGCGCGCCACCCGGGGCGCGCGGCGGCGCTCGTCCTCAACAGCCCGTGGCTGGAGTTCCAGACGCGCGAGGTCGGCCGCCTCCTGCTCGAGCCCGTGATCGGCGCACGCGCCCGGCTCACGCCCACGCGCCCGCTCCCGAACGTCGACCTCGGCTTCTACACGCGCTCCGTGAGCAAGGAGTTCGACGGCGAGTGGTCCTACGACCTCGCGTGGCGTCCCCAGCACGGCTTCCGGACGACGCCCGCGTGGCTGTCCGCCGTCTTCCGCGGGCAGCAGACCGTCGCGCGCGGCCTCGGGATCGGCGCGCCGGTGCTCGTCCTGCTCTCGGCCCGGAGCACGCTGCTGCCGCGGTGGACGCCGGAGATGATGCACACCGACACGGCGATCGACGTGGACGGCGTCGCGCAGCGCTCGGTCCAGCTCGGCGACCTCGTCACGGTCGCGCGCCTCGACGGCGCCCTGCACGACGTCGTCCTCTCCTCCCGGCCGGTGCGCGCGCTCGCGTACGGGCGCATCGCGCAGTGGGTCGGCGCGTACCTGCCGCGCCCGGCCCCCGTCACGCCCCCCGTGCCCGACGCCGTCGCCCCCTCTCCCCGCGTCGCGCCGCGCGCGACGGGGGGCGTGGCGCGCGCGCTCGGCCGGCTCGGTGCCGGGGTGCGGCGCGCCGGACGGTCCGTCGCGCGGTCCGTGGGGACCGCCGTCGGGACGTTGCGCGGGCGGACGCGCCGCCGGTGACGCTCGACGACACCCGATGACACCTCCCCTCGCCGACCGCACGACACCCAGGAGAGACGCATGACGCTGCCCCCCGCCCCGTTCACGACCCCCGGCGGCACAGTTCCCGCCGAGCGCCCCGCCCGTCGTCGACCGCGGTGGCTGGTCCCGCTCGTCGTCGTGCTCGCGCTGGTCCTCGTCGCCGCGGTCGCGCTGGTCGCCTCCCTCGTGCTGGGACCCGACCGCCAGCGCCGGGCGAACATCGCTGCCGTGTCGACGGCGTTCGACGAGTGCGACCTCGGTGGCTCGGGCGCGACCGTCGACCGCGAGAACGGCTCCGTCAGCTTCGGCGCGGTGGGATCGTCGTTCGGCCCCTCCTGGGGCCACGTCGAGTGCCTCACCGACGCGCTGGGGATGCCCGAGGGATACCTCACGGAGCTGCAGGAGCCCGGGGAGAGCGTCGACACGGAGGAGTACCGGTGGGACACCTACATGGTGCTGCGGCTGCGGAGCGGGACCGAGACCCGCGTCTCCGTCTACCACGACTGGTGGGCGCCGGCGTACGAGCGCTGACCTGATCCACCGACCCCGGGAAGCGGCGCGGACCGCGGGCCGCGCGCGGACCGGTCCCCCCGCAGGGGGACGGCGCCGGGGCCGGCGTCGCACCGTCGGGGGATCCCCCGGACGACGCGGCGGCGCTACCGTCGGCGACGTCGTGCGTGGCGTCGTCAGCTGAAGGAGCGGTTCGAGTGTTTCGCGAGGTCCCCGTCCTCCCCGTCGTGATCCCGCTGGGAGCGGTGGTCCTCGCGCTCCTGCTGTGGCGCCTGCACCGGACCGGCCGGCTGACCGTGCCCCGCGCCGCCGTCGCGCTCGCGCTCGCCGTCTACGCGGCCGGGGTCGTGGCGAACACGGTGTTCCCGATCTTCCTCGACAAGCCGGTGACCAGCGCCCCGTGGGACGCCCACCTGGTCCTCGTGCCTCTCGTGGACTACGAGGTCGCCGACGCGCTGACGAACGTCCTCGTGTTCGTGCCGCTGGGCATGCTCGTGCCGCTCCTCCTGACGCGGACGTCGTGGTGGCGCGTCGTCCTCGCGGCGGCGGCCTTCAGCCTCGCGATCGAGGTCACCCAGTACGTCACCGCGCACCTGCTGGGTGGGGGCCACATCGCGGACGCCAGCGACCTGCTCTTCAACGTCGTGGGCGGCGTGCTCGGCCTCGCGCTGTTCACCGTGCTGTCCCGCGTCCCCGCGCTCGACGCGTTCTTCGACCGCTTCCGCTGGTCCGCGGCGCCGCGGCCGGGCGGGTCGCGCGGGTCGCGCCTCGACGGGACCGAAGCCGGTCGCGCGCGCTCAGCCGTCGAGCGCTGAGCGCACGAGGTCGACGATCCCGTCGGCCGCGGCCTCGACCTCGGCGAGGCAGTCCTCGAAGTCCTGCTGCCCGCCGTACCAGGGGTCGGCGATGTCGAGCACGTGCTCGGACCCGCCCGGCTCGACGCGCGGCGCGGCCGGGTCGAACGAGCGGTACAGGCGCACCGGCGCCGACGCGTCGAGCCGCCGCAGCGCCCGCGCGTGCTGGGCGGTCATCGCGAGCACGAGGTCGCGGGCGGCGAGGTCGCCCGCGCGCACCTGCCGCGCCCGGTGCGTCCCGTCGACGACGTACCCGTGCTCGGCCAGGACGGCGCGCGCCCGGCGGTCGATCGGGTTCCCCCGCTCCTCGTCGCTGATCCCGGTCGAGTCCACGACGACGCGGTCGTTGAGCCCGGCCGCCTCGAAGCGGTCGCGCAGCACCACCTCGGCCATGGGGGAGCGGCAGATGTTGCCGGTGCAGACGGTCATGACGCGGTAGGGCCCGGGGCGGGTCTCGGCACTGGACATGGCCCCATTCTGCGCGAGTCGTGACCTTTCCTCCCGTCCGGGTCGGGCGTCCTGCGTGTCCTGACGCCCCGCCCGGACCGTCGTCGGGCGGCCGGTGACCTGGGCGCCTACCGTGAGGAGATGATGATCGGGGCGGGGTCGGGGCGGGTCGCCGTGACGGGCGCGAGCGGGCTCCTGGGGTCGAAGCTCGCGTTCCGGCTCGCCGCCGAGGGTGCGCCGCAGCGCCTGGTGGTGCGCGACGCCGCCCGCGCGCCCAGCCTGGGCGACGACCCGTTGCCCGAGTCGGACGTCGCCGTCGTCTCCGGGTACACGGACACGCGGGGCATGGTCGAGGCGTTCACGGGGGTGGACACGGTGCTGCTCGTGTCCGCGCGCGAGGACGTCGACCGCGTCGCGCAGCACCGCGCGGCCGTGGACGCGGCCGTCGCGGCGGGCGTCCACCGCATCGTCTACGTGTCGTTCGTGGGCGCCGCCCCGGACGCCGTGTTCACGTTCGCGCGCGACCACTGGCGCACCGAGGAGTACATCCGCGCCACCGGCGTGCGGCACACGTTCCTGCGCGACAACCTCTACCACCGCGGGCTCGCGCTCATGGTGGGCGACGACGGCGTGATCCGCGGCCCCGCGGGCGACGGGCGCGTCGCGTCGGTGTCGCACGACGACATCGCCGACGTCGCGACCGTCGTGCTGCTCGACGCCGACGCGCACCGTCACGACGGCGTCACCTACGACGTCACGGGCCCCGAGGCGCTCACGCTCGCCGAGGTCGCGGCCGAGCTGTCGTCGGCCACCGGGCGCGAGATCACGTACCACCCGGAGACCGTCGACGAGGCGTACGCCTCACGCGACCGGTACGGGGCGCCGCGGTTCGAGGTGGACGGGTGGGTGTCGTCGTACACGGCGATCGCCGCGGGCGAGCTCGCGCACGTGAGCGACACCGTCCCGCGGCTCGTCGAGCGGCCCGCCCAGTCGTTCGCCGCGTGGCTCGACGACTACCCCGAGGAGTGGGCGCACCTGCGTCCCGCCTGACGCCCGTCCTGCGCACGAGATCGGCCCACGCGTCCGACGTCGACCCTCGGAGGGCCGACCGGGCGACCGGCAGGTCGATCTCGGCGGTTCCACGCCGTGGGCGAAAACCCCTGGCGTGGCCGCGGGAGGCGGACGTACCGTCGTCGTACACGCGAAAGGAGGTGGTCCTGGAAGTGAAGATTCTTCGGACTCGTGAGGTGGTTGCGCGCTAGTCGTCGCGCAACCGATCCAGCAACGGACCGGATGCGGTGAGCCCGTGAACCGGGCGGGGTCTCCCGACGCGAGCCCCCGGCGGCGAGCGAGTACCACGCAACCACCGGAGCCCGCGGGTGTCGTGCCCTCGTCCAGCACGACAGGAGGAACCCTCCAGCCCGCGGGCTTCTTGCTGTCCACCCCCTGCCGCTGGGTGCAGGAAACAGTCGCGTCCGGCACGTCCGGACGCGACTGTCTCACGCGCTCACGGGGTGGCGAGGTGGGGTTCCACGAGCTCGACGTAGCGGCGGGCGAGGGTCGCGACGACGTCGGCGCCGGGCGCGGCCCAGACGTCGGCGTGGAAGATCTCGACCTCCACGTCGCCCGTGTAGCCCGCGGCCGCGACCGACCGCGTGAACGCCGCGAAGTCGACGTGGCCGTCGCCCATCATGCCGCGGCCCAGCAGCGTGTCCGCGGGGAGCGGCGTGATCCAGTCGCACACCTGGTAGCTGACGATCCGCCCCGCCGCGCCGGCGCGCGCGACCTGCTCGTGCACCTTCGGCTCCCACCACAGGTGGTACGTGTCGACGACGACGCCTACCTCCTCGGGCGCGAACGGCTCGGCCAGGTCGAGGGCCTGCTCGAGCGTCGACACGACGCCGCGGTCGGCGGCGAAGATCGGGTTCATGGGCTCGATCCCCAGCGTCACGCCCGCGTCGCGCGCGGCCGGGACGAGGGCCGCGATCGCGTCCGCCGCCCGGGCGCGCGCCCCGACGAGGTCGCGGTCGCCCGCGGGCAGGCCGCCGGGCACGAGGACGAGCGCGCGTGCCCCGAGCGCGGCCGTCTCCGCGATCGCGGCGAGGTTGCTCGCGTGGGCGGCCGCGCGCGCGTCGGGGTCGCTCGCGGTGAAGAACCCGCCGCGGCACACGGACGAGACGCGCAGCCCGGCGTCGCGCACCCACCGCACGGCGGTGTCGAGCCCGACCTCGGCGACGGGCTCGCGCCACACCCCGATCGCCGGGAGCCCGGCCGCGACGCAGCCGTCGATCGCCTCGCGCAGCGACCAGCCCGCCGTCGTGCGCTGGTTGAGCGAGAGCCGCGCGAGCCGCGGATCGCCGGCCAGCGGTGTCCCGACACGAGCCGGCGCGCCGCTCGGCACGTCCACGACCCCCGCCTCCCCGCCGAACATGGGGTCATCGCCCGAGCTGAGCCCCGGACGGGCCCCAACCGCATGCTCGGCGGGTGGGGCGCCCCGTTCGGGGGCCGACGGGAACTCCGAGATCTCGGTGCTCATGCGACACCGTGCCCGACGACGGCCGGCTCGTTCGCGCCCGCACCGGACCCTTCGACTCCCGCCGCCGCGAGCACGAGGCCGAGGCGGTGCGCCGCGAGGTCCGGGTCCGGCAGGAGGCGCGCCTCGTTGGCGAGCTCGAACGCGCGCGCGAGGTGCACGACGCTCCTGGCCGACTGTAGGCCGCCGACCATGGTGAAGCCCGGCTGGTGGCCCGCGAGCCAGGCGAGGAACGCGATGCCGGTCTTGTAGTAGTACGTCGGCGCCTCGAACACGTGCCGCGAGAGCGCGAGCGTCGGCGCCATCTCGGCGTCGTAGCGGTCGAGGTCGCCGTCGTCGAGCGCAGCGAGCGCGGCCGAGGCGGCGGGCGCGACGGCCGCGAACGCGCCGAGCAGCGCGTCGGAGTGCCGCTCGCCGTCGCCCCGGATCAGCTCGGGGTAGTGGAAGTCGTCGCCCGTGTACAACCGCGCACCCTCAGGAAGTACAGCGCGCAGACCCACCTCGTGCGCCGCCGAGAGCAGCGACACCTTGACCCCGTCGACCTTCGCGGCGTGCGCGCGCACGAGGTCGACGAAGGTCGACGTCGCGACGTCGACGTCGTCCGACCCCCAGTAGCCCCGGAGGTTCGGGTCGAACGCCTCGCCGAGCCAGTGCAGCACGACCGGCTCGCGCACCTGGGACAGGATCGCGTCGTAGACGCGCACGTAGTCGTCGGCGGACGTCGCGACGCGCGCGAGGTGCCGGGACGCCATGAGGATCACCTGCGACCCCGTGCCCTCGACGAACTCGACCTGCTCCGCGTAGGCCCCGATCACGTCGTCGACGGTCCGCAGCTCGTCGGGCGCGCGGTGGTCCGTGCCCGCTCCGGACGCGATGCGCGCGCCCAGCTCGTGGGCCTGCGCGGCGCTGCGCGACACGAGCTCCTGCACCGCCGGCCAGTCGAGCCCCATGTTGCGCTGCGCGGTGTCCATCGCCTCGGCGACCCCGAGCCCGTACCGGAACAGGTGCCGCCGGAAGGCGAGCGTCGAGTCCCAGTCGACGACGGCCGGGGCGCCCGGGACGTTCTCGCCCCGCGGGTCCGCCACGACGTGCGCCGCCGCGAACGCGACGCGCGAGCGGTACGGGCCGGGGTGGGCGGCCCACTCCCGGGGCGCGCGGAGCTCGACGCGGCGCGTGCCGCCGTCGGCCAGCGGGATGCGCACCGCGTCCCCGGCCGTCACGCGCCCGCCTCGACGGCAGGCGCGGCGAGGCCCGACGGCGCGGAACCCGCCCCGAGCTCGACCCGACGTCCCTCGCGCGACGACGCGTAGCCGGCGTCGACCAGGCGCAGCCCGCGGACCCCGGCGTCGAAGTCGTACGGGTGCGGCCGCCCGGCGTGGACGTCGCGGAGGAACTCCTCCCACTGGGCGCGGAACCCGTTGACGAACTCCTGGTTGTCCGGGACCTGCTCCCACTGGGCGCGGAAGTCCTGGTCGGTCGGCAGGTCGGGGTTCCACACGGGCTTGGGCGTGCGGGCCCGCGGCTGGACCCGGCACCCGAACAGGCCGGCCACCGCCGACCCGTGCGTGCCGTCCACCTGGAACTCGACGAGCTCGCCCCGGTCCACGCGCACGGCCCACGACGAGTTCACCTGGGCCACGACCGGGCCGTCCGGCCCGGCGAGCTCGAAGATCCCGTACGCCGCGTCGTCGGCCGTGGCCCGGTAGGGCTCGCCGCGCTCGTCCCAGCGCTCCGGGATGTGGGTCACGGCCTTCGCCATGACCGCCTCGACGGGGCCGAACAGGTTCTCGAGCACGTAGTTCCAGTGGCAGAACATGTCGAGGACCATCCCGCCGCCGTCCTCGGCACGGTAGTTCCAGCTCGGTCGCTGCGCGGGCTGCCAGTCGCCCTCGAACACCCAGTACCCGAACTCGCCGCGCACCGACAGGATGCGGCCGAAGAACCCGCCGTCGATGAGGCGCTTGAGCTTGATCAGGCCCGGCAGGTACAGCTTGTCGTGCACGACGCCGTGGATCACCCCCGCGGCGCGCGCCGCGTCCGCGAGCTCCTCGCCGTCGGCGACGGACTCCGCGATGGGCTTCTCCGTGTACACGTGCTTGCCGGCCGCGAGCGCCGACAGCAGCGCCTTCTTGCGCTCGGACGTCACCTGGGCGTCGAAGTAGACGGTCGCCGTCGGGTCCGCGAGCGCCGCGTCGAGGTCGGTCGTGAACTCGGCGACGCCGTGCCGCTCGGCGAGCTCCGCGAGCTTCGTGCGGTTGCGGCCCACGAGGACGGGCTCCACCTGGAGGCGCGTGCCGTCGTCGAGCTCGACGCCGCCGTCGTCGCGGATCGCGAGGATCGAGCGGACGAGGTGCTGGCGGTATCCCATGCGGCCCGTGACGCCGTTCATGACGATGCGGACGGTGCGGTCGGGCGTCGTCGCGCCCGTGGTCTGGCTGGTCATCCTGCGGGTCATCCGTTCTGCGAGAGCGAGCGCTCGGCGGGGCGTCCGCCGAGGTAGAGCTCGGAGAGCTGGGGGTCGGCGAGGAGCTCGGGCGCGGGGCCGGTGATGTGGACGCGGCCCAGGTCGAGCACGCACCCGATGTCGGCGGTCTCGAGCGCGCGGCGCGCGTTCTGCTCGACGAGCAGCACCGCGACCCCGGCGTCGCGCATGCGCACGACCTGCTCGAACACCGTCGACGTGGTCTTGGGGTCGAGGCCCATCGAGGGCTCGTCGAGGAGCACGACCTGCGGGCTCACCATGAGCGAGCGCGCGAACTCGACCTGCTTCTGCTGCCCTCCGGACAGCAGGCCGGCGAGCTGCTTCCAGCGCTCGCCCACGATGGGGAAGAGGTTCTGCACGAACGCCACGCGCTCCGCGACCTTCTCCTTGTCGCGCAGCGTGTACGCGCCGAGGAGCACGTTCTCCGCGACGGTCATCTCGCGGAACACGCTGTGCCCCTGGAGCACGTGGGCCAGCCCGGAGGAGAGCATCTCCTGCGGTCCCTGGCCCGTGACGTCGCGCCCGCCGACGAGGATGCGGCCCGAGCGCGGCTTGAGCAGCCCGCTCGCGACCTTGAGCACCGTCGACTTGCCCGCGCCGTTCGGTCCGACGAGGCACACGACCGTCGACGCGGGGACCTTGATGGTCAGCCCGCGCAGCACCATCGCGGCGCGGCCGTAGCCGGCCTGGACGTCGTCCAGCTCGAGGAGGTACTCCTGCTTCGCCCCCGTCCCGGGGGTCGGGTCAGACACCAAGGTAGGCCTCCAGCACTCGCGGGTCGGCTTGCACGACGGCGGGGGTCCCCTCGGCGATGGGCCGTCCCCGGTCGAACACGATGACGTGGTGGGACAGGCTCATGACCATGTCCATGTTGTGCTCGACGACGAGGAACGTCTTGCCCTCGGCGTTGAGCTCCTGCACGAGCGTCCCGATGCGCCCGATGAGCGCCGGGTTCACGCCGCCCGCCGGCTCGTCGAGCATGATCGTGTCCGGGTCGCCCATGAGCACGCCCGCGAGCTCGAGAAGCTTCTGCTGCCCGTAGGACAGGTTGCGCGCCTCCGCGTTCTCCAGGTGATCGATCCCGACCCGCACGAGCAGCGCGCGCGCCTTGTCGATCTCCTCCGGGTTGCGCGCCCCGGCGAGCAGCTCGCGCACCCGGGTGCGCCGGACCGCGACGAGCATGTTCTCGAGGACCGTCATGCGGGGGAACACGCGGCAGAGCTGGAAGCTGCGCCCGATCCCGGCGCGCGCGATCTTGTGCGGCGCGCGCCGCGTGATGTCCTCGCCGCGGAACGTGACCGTGCCCGCGTCGGGCTTGATCATGCCCGTCACGCAGTTGAAGAACGTCGTCTTGCCCGAGCCGTTGGGCCCGATGAGCGCGTTGATCTTCCCGTGCTGGAACGTGACCGTCGCGTCGCGCACGGCGTGGACGCCGCCGAACGACTTGGTGAGGCCGACGGTCTCGAGGTTGCGGGTCGTCGGCGGGGTGGTGGTCGTCGTCATCGGTCCTTCTCCTCTCCCGTGCCCTCTGCCCTCGGCTCGCCGTCCTCGCGCCGCCCGTCCTGCCCGACGGCGGTGGCCGGCCCGGCGGTCGCGGCGCCCGTCGTCGGGGCGGGGCCGGCCGCGGCGCGGTTGCGCTCGAGGAGCTCGGCGGCCGTCATCTCGCGGATCGAGGAGTCCTGCGGGCCGAAGCGCTTCACGAGCGCCTGGGCGGCGGGGATGATCCCGTCGGGCATGAAGAGCACGACGACGCCGAGCAGCAGGGCCGTGGCGACGAGGTGGAACTGGGTGTCGCCGAACTCGAGCTTGAAGTACTCCAGGCCGGTGCCCACGACGACGGCGCCGAGGAGCGGGCCGAAGAGGTGCCGGACGCCCCCGAAGAGGGCCATGAGCACCATGTAGGAGCCGAGCATGATGGAGAACTGGAAGATCGGGTCGAGGTCGCCGAACCACAGGGCGTACATGCCGCCCGCGAGGCCGGTGAACGTCGCCGACACCACGTACGCGACGAGCTTGTAGTTGCGCGTCGGGACGCCGAGCGCCTGGGCCTTGTCCTCGTCCTCGCGGATGGCCTTGAGCCCGGTACCGAAGCGCGAGCGGTCGATCGCCCACCACGCGACGAGCATGACGGCGAGCAGCGCCGCGAACAGGTAGAAGAACGTGCGGTGGTGCTCGGGCCGCAGCAGGTCGGGGAACGGGCGGGGGACGACGAGGCCGTCGGACCCGCCGGTGAAGGAGCCCCATGCCTGGAAGACGAGCAGCAGGATGAGCACGAACGAGATCGACACGATGACGAACGACGCGCCGCGCACGCGCAGCGCCGCGATCCCCACCGGGATGGTGACGAGCAGGACGAGCACGCCCGCGACGAGCCAGGCGACGAAGCTCGGGAGGCCGACGTCGCGGATGAGCAGGCCGGTCCCGTAGGCGCCGAGCCCGAAGAACGCTGCGTGGCCGAGCGAGACGTAGCCGGTGAACCCGCCCATGAAGTTCCAGGCGGTGGCGGTGCACGCGTAGCTCGCGACGACGATGCCGGCCGAGAGGATGTACGCGTTCGGGGCCATCGCCGGGAAGGCGAGGACCAGCACGACGCCGACGACGAGCGCGGCGAGGCGGACCACGCGGACCCACGGGCGACGAGCGGGAGGTGCGCCGGGAGCGGAGGAGGCGGCCGCGCCGTCGGGCACCGGGCTGGCGGCCGCGGCGCTGCGGCGGCTCGCGGGACGGGTGTCAGAAGCGTTGGGCAAGGCGACCTCCGAAGAATCCCTGGGGCCGCAGCATCAGCGTCGCGAAGAGAGCGACGTAGAAGATGGTCTGCGCCCACGTGGTGCCGAGCGGCACCTGGAGCAGGCTCTGGCCGATGCCGAGGACCATGGCGGCGATCGCGGCGCCCGGGATGGAGCCCAGGCCGCCGACGACGATGATCGCCATGAGCGGGCCGATCCAGTGCCAGTGCAGCGACGGGTAGATCGTCGCGTCGAGCGACAGCGCGGTCCCGCCGATGGCGGCGGTCGCGAGGCCGAGGCCGAAGCCGTAGCCGGCGACGCGGTCGGTCTTGATGCCGACGAGCTGCGCGGCCTCGCGGTGCTGGATCGTGGCACGCAGCGCCTGGCCGAACCGGCTGTGCTTCATGAGCACGTAGAGCAGCGCGAGGGACAGCGCCGCGAGCGCGAACGCCACGAGCTTCACGACGGCGATCCGCGCGCCGAAGAACTCGATGCTCGCGCCCGAGTACGGGAGCTGGATGCGCCGCTGCGTGCCGCTCCAGACGAAGCCGATCATGCCCTCGATGAAGAGCGCGACGGCGAACGTGAGGAGGACGGACATCATCGTGAGCGTCGCGGGCCGCAGGCGCGTGATGAGCAGGCGCTGCATCCCGACGCCGACGAGGAAGAACAGCGGCACCGTGACGACGAGCGACAGCAGCGGGTCCATGCCGGTCTGCTGGTTGAAGAACCAGGCGAGGTACGCGGCGAGGATGAGGAACGCCGAGTGGGCGATCATCACGACGCGCATCACGCCGAAGTACAGGGTGAGGCCCGCTGCCAGGAGGGCGTAGAGCCCTCCCAGCAGCACGCCGAGCACGAGGCTCTGGAAGAGCAGGGTTCCCGTCACGAGGCGATCACCAGGCCGGCTTGGGGAAGACGAAGTCGGCTTCCTTCGCGTCCTGCGGGAGCACGATCTGGATCTCGCCGCCCACGTACTGCTGGATGAGGTGGGCGCCCTGCGGCTTGCCCGTCTCGTCCCACGTCAGCGGCCCGACGACGGTCTCGACCTCGTTGTCCCGCAGCCACGAGACGAGCTCCTGCTGGCACTCGCCCTGCTCGGCGCACCCGACGGCCTCGACGGCGGCGGCGACGACCTGGCCGGTCGTGTACGCGTTGGCCTCGTCCTCGCCGGGCGGGTTGCCGTGCAGCTCCGTGTACCGCTCGACGAAGTCGACGTTCGACGGCCAGCTCGCGGTCTCCGTGTAGCCCGTGGGCGAGAGGATGCCCTCGGTCTTCGCGCCGATCGCGGCGGAGAACTCGGGGTTCGTCGGCGCGGTCGAGAACGCGGCGAGCATCGGCTGGTAGTCCAGCTGCTGCAGCGCGACGATGAGGTTCACCGCGTCCTGGTACTGCGTGCCGCCGATGACCATGTCCGCGCCGGAGTCGTTGATCTTCGCGGCGATCGAGGAGAAGTCGGTCGTGTTGGGCGGGTAGACCTCGTCGACCACGACGTCGAGGCCGGCGTCGGCGAGCTTGTCGCGCAGGCCGTAGGCGGTGCCCTGGGCGAACGGGTCGTCCATCGCGGCGACGGCGACCGTCTGCGGGCGCTCCGCCTCGGGCATGTCGAGGATGTGGTCGGCGAGGTAGTTGTAGTGGTCGTCGGCGACGGCCGGGGCGGCGTAGAAGAGGTTCTCGAAGCCCTGCTCGAACACCTCGTTCGCGGCGCCGGCCGGCTCGACGAAGAGCATCCCGTACTCCTCGGCGACACGGGCGCTCGGCACCACGAGGCGCGTCGAGAACGGGCCGAAGACGAGGTCGACCTCGTCCTGCGCGATGAGCGCCTCGTAGTCCTGCACGACGCGGTCCGCGTTGGACTGGTCGTCGAGGATCTTCAGCCTCACCTCGCGGCCCAGGAGGCCGCCGTCCTCGTTGACGAACTGGGCCCAGGCCTCGTAGCCGCGCTGGACCCCCTTGCCGGGCTCGGAGAAGTCGCCGGTGAGGGGGAGGGAGATGCCGACGACGATCGGGTCGTCCGCGCCACCGCCTCCGCCCTCGCCGTCGGACCCGCCGGAGCACGCCGTGAGGACGAGCGCCGCTGCGGACGCCCCGGCCACGAGGGCGATCGCACGGCGTGCGCGGGGGCGGGTGGACATCCGTGGAGTCGACCGAGAATGCATGGACGTGACTCTCCCTACTTCGTCGTAGTGAAGACCTGAGGCCGTACTGCTCCGTACGAGACCGCTGCATTGCGAAAGCGCTTTCGTAAGCGCTTCCGCTAGAGTACGGTGCGGACAGCGGATGTGGCAAGCGTCACGTCGGGGAGGGGCCTCGGGTCGCCGACCGGGCGACGCACGGACGAGCGGAGCAGAGGTGCGTCGAGAGGGTCGGGCCACGAAGGGCCGGAGCGCGCTGCGGCTGGTGGACGTCGCCGAGCGGGCGGGCGTGTCGCTCGCGACCGCGTCGCGCGCGCTGTCCGGCAGCGACGGCGTCTCGGAGGTCCTCGCCGAGCACGTGCGCGACGTCGCCACGCAGATGGGCTACATCGCCAACCCGCACGCCCGCACGCTCGCGGGCGGCACGACGTCGGTCGCGGGCCTGCTGGTCTACGAGATCGGCGACCCCTACTTCTCCGAGATCGCGAGCGGCGTCGTGCGCGTCGCGACCGAGCACGGCTGGAGCGTGCAGATCAGCCACACCGAGCGCGAGCCCAGCGCCGAGGTCACGCAGATCCGCCTCATGCGCGCGCACCGCGTGGGGGCGATCCTCGTCGCCGGGTCCGGGTACGTCGAGCCCGCGATGGAGGCCGACGCCGCGCGCGAGCTCGAGGCGTTCGAGGAGGCCGGGGGGCGCGTCGTCGTCATCGGGCGGCACCACCTGCCCAGCGACGCCGTGCTGCCCGACAGCGAGGCGGCCGCCGCGACCCTCACCGAGCACGTGCTCGGCCTGGGCCACCGGCGCCTCGCGATCGCCGCCGGCCCGGAGCGCCTGACGACCGTCGCCGACCGCACCGCGGGCATCCGGGCCGCCGTCGCGGCGCACGGTCTCGACCCGGACGACCTGGTCGTCGTGCACGCGCCGTTCACGCGCGAGGGCGGCCGGGACGCCACGGCGCGCATCCTCGAGGAGGCACCCGGCACGACGGCGATCCTCGCGCTCAACGACGCGATGGCCACCGGCGTGCTGTCGCTCCTGCGCGAGCGCGGCGTCGTCGTGCCGCGCGACATGTCCGTCACGGGGTTCGACGACATCCAGGTCGCGCAGGACCTCGCGCCCGCGCTGACGACCGTGCGCCTGCCCATGAGCGAGATGGGCGCCGCCGCGTTCGAGATGGCGCTGCGGCCGCCGTCGGCCCGGCCTCGCCGCAAGCGCACCGACCACGTGCTTGTCGTGCGCGACTCCACGGCCCCACCCCGCCACCCCTGAGTGCGAGGTGGGGCGCGGGTCAGAAGGGCTTGCGCGCGACGACGAGGAAGCGCGGCGCCTCGTCGACGAACTCGTGGCCCGCGGCGAGGTGCAGGTGCAGGGCGCGCAGGGGTGCCTCGTAGCGCGCGACCGCCTCGGGCGAGAGCGACGCGAGCCCCGGCACCTGCCAGGCCATGAGCCGCAGGTACCAGAGCAGGGCGGACAGGTCGCGGAACCGGCGCAGGCCCTCGTGCTCGCGCGCGGCGTCGACCACGAACCCGGCCTCGCGGAGCACCTCGACCGCGGCGTCGAGCGTGACCGAGTCCGGGTCCCACGCCGGCTCGGCGCCGAGCGCGGTGCTCAGGCGCACGCCGTCGCGCGAGTCGGCCTGCTGCGTGAGGAACACGCCGCCCGGCTCCAGCACGCGGAGCACCTCGTCCGGGTCGAACTCCTCGTGCCGGTCGAGCACGACCGCGAACTGGCCGTCGAAGAACGGCAGGAGCTGCTCGTCGTCGCCCTGCACGGGCCGCACCTCGACCCCGAGGGGCTCGAGCCGCCGTCGGGCCACCGGCAGGTTCGGGGCCCAGCCCTCGGTCGCCGCGGAGCCCGCGGGGAACGGGCCGAGCGTCGAGAGGAGCTCGCCGCCGCCCGTGCCGAGGTCGAGCGCGGCCCCGCGCCCGCTCGCGACGAGCTCGCGCGCGAGCGCGACGTAGTCCCACGGCAGCGGGTCCTCGACGACGCGGCCCGCCACGGGGGAGAGGTCGGACCCGACGACGGGGACCGCGCGGGCCCAGGCGACGTGCTCCTCGAACGAGGCGTCCCGGGCGGGGGTCGGCACCTCGCTCGCCCGGTCGGGGGTGTCGGGGGTGTCGGGTACCGCGTCAGGCATGGGTCGATTGTCACCCGCCCGGGCGCCGGAGCCGAACGCGAGCGGTGCGCGTGCGGCGCGCGTGCGGTGGGCGTGCGGCGCGCCCGCCACGACCCGACGGGGAGGACTCCCCATCGCCCGCACGACGGCGCGCACGGTAGCCTCCCCGGTGCCCGCCTCGCGCGTCCCGGACACCGGGTGCCGGCGGGCCGGACGACCGACGAGGGGACGAGGACGACGTGAGCGGTATGTGGGGCGCGGACGTCAACGAGCTGCGGAGGCTCGCGCAGTCGCTGCGGTCCGCCTCCGACCAGCTCGTGAGCACGACGTCCGAGGTCAGCGGCCTTGTGGAGGCGGCGGGCCGCTGGCAGGGCGGCGACGCGGACCAGTTCCGCAGCGAGTGGACCGGCACGTCCGTCGCGCTGCTGCGCGGCGTGAGCCAGACGCTCTCCGAGGCGTCGCAGGCCGTCCTGCGCCACGCGGACCAGCAGTTCGCGACGAGCACCGAGGGCGGGTCCATCCCCTCCCCGGGCGTCCCCGGACCCGGCGTGCCGACCGGCCCCGGCGGTGGCCCTCCCGGCGCGGGCGACCCGCTCGACGGCTCGATCTGGGACGTCGGCGACACCGCGCTGTCCGCGTGGGGCGCCGGCAGCGGGGCGTGGATCGCGTACCGCACGTTCCTCGCCGCGCGCGGCTTCCTCGACGCGAGCCGGCTCGCGGCGCTCTCGCCCGCGGCCGCGAGCGCCCTGCAGCTCACGCGCGGGATGGCGGTCGGGGACGCCCTGAGCGTGCTCGGGCGGGCCACGACGTTCTCCCGGTTCATGGGCTTCGCGGGCGGTGCGGCCGGCGTGGTCGGCGGCATCAACCAGATCGTCAACACCCAGTACGACGGCGTGCGCGGCGGCGTCGACCGCGGCATGGGCGTCCTGTCGGTGATCGGCGGCGCCGGGACCATGGCGATCGCCGCGGGGCTCCTCACCAACCCGGTCGGCATCGCGGTCGTCGCGGGCGCGGCGGCGGTCGCGGGCGTCTGGGCGCTCGGCAACCTCGTCTACGACAACTGGGACTCGATCACCGGGTTCTTCTCCGACCCGGGCCCGTACCTCGCGGACGGCTGGAACGACGTCACGAGCTTCGTCGGGGACGCGGCCGATACCATCGGCGACGTCGCGTCCGACGTCGGTGACGCGATCGGCGACGGGCTCTCCGCCGCCGGCGACTTCATCGGAGGCCTCTTCTCGTGACCCAGCAGCCGACCATGCAGTGGTCCGCGGCCGACATCGCGGCCGCCGAGCAGACGCTCGCGCGCACGGCGCCCGGCGAGGTGACGCACGTCGTCACGCTCACGGACGAGGAGGTCGCGATCCTCGACGGGCTCCAGAACCCGCAGCTCGTCCCGCTGCCCTGGCTCGACGCGCAGGAGGGCGCGGACCGCACGCTCGTCGGGCGCGTGGCCCTGCGGTCGCTGCTCGCGCGGGGTCTCGTGGTGCCGTCGGACGAGGAGCGCCCGCCCGGGCCGGGCGGCGAGCCGCAGGTCGGGATCGAGGCGGTCACCGAGGTGACGGGCCCGCTCGTGCTGCGCCGCACGGCGTCGGCCATCCTGTCCGCGGACCGTACGACGGCGCTCGGGAAGCACTGGGTGTACGTGTACCTCCACGACGAGGACCGGGTGCTCGAGGAGGAGGTCGGGCCGAGCGGCCACCACTCCTTCAGCGTCTACCCGCTCGCCGAGCTCGCGGGCCGCCTCGCGGTGTTCCTCGACCCCGCGGCGAAGGCCGTGCTCGACGGCCGCGCCCGGACCTTCACGACCGAGCAGTTCGCCGCGGAGGCACGCACGTCGCCCGAGCTCTCCGGAGCGGTCGCCGTCACGGTGCTCGGCGCGGTGCGCGCGGGCTCGGACTCCCTCGTGCAGGTGAGCGTCTACACGACGCCGGACGGCGTGTACGTCGTGCGCGGCGGCGAGCACGGCGCCGACGGCGCGCCCGTCACGCTCGAGATGTCGGAGGTCGGGCCGGCGACGCTGCGCCGCCTGCCCGCCGAGCTGCTCGGCCGATGACGGCCCCGACCGGAGACCGCGCGACGCGCAAGGTGCGCCACTGGGCCGACGCGTCGCGCCTCGGCCGCCTCCGGCACGTCGAGGCCGCGACGCCGAACGGCCCCGCGTGGGCGGTGGTCCTCGTGCTCGTGCTGCTCGCACCGGTCGCCAGCCTGGCCGACGGCGAGGTCGTCGCCGCGGGCGTCCTGCTCGTGGCCGTCGCCGCCGTGCTCGGCCTGCTGCTGTGGTTCCTCGGCTCCGAGAAGCTCCTCGTGCTCGACGGCGGGATCGTCGTGGGCTCGTTCGCGCCGTTCCTGCGCCCGACGGTGATCCCGTGGTCGGGGATCGACCCCCGCACGGTGTCCGCGGTCGTGGGCAACCAGCGCACGATCGGGCTCCTCATGGCCGACCGCGGCGTGAGCGGCGCGTCGCGCACGGTGCTGTGGTCGCGCCGTCCGATCACGTTCCTGGCGGTGTCGCCGGTCGTCGCGCGGCACGCGTGGGCGCAGGGCCAGCCCGTCGACCTCGCGACCGCCCCCGGCTTCGACCTGTGGGTCTTCTCGACGCGGCGGCCGTCCCGGCAGGCGCCCCTGGTGCACGCGCTCGCCGCCGCGATGCACGACGCGCGGGTCCCCGGCGCCGAGGCGGTCGTCCCCCACGCGCTCCCGCCACGGCGGCTGCGCTCGACCGCCGAGGACGCCGACCACCTGGGCATCCCCGAGCGGTTCCGCCGCACGCAGCTCCGGCGCGTCTGACGCCTCGACCGACTCCTCGACCCTGCCCGCTCACGGCCGCGTCGACGGCGCCGTCACCACCGGGTCACTGCCCGGCCGCGGTCAGGCGGCGGCGGAGCCGAAGGCCGCGGCGAGGCGCGCCGTCGGGCCGTCGCCGACCGCGCTCGCGCCGCCGAGCGCCGCGACCTGGAGCACCATCCACGGGCTGAACGCCCACGGCGTGGCGGCGACGCCGCGCGCGACGTCCCGCGGGTCCGCCCAGGCGAGCTCCATCACCTCGTCGGGGTTCGCCTCGACCGGGCCGGCCGCCCGGGCGGCGTAGACGGGGCAGATCTCGTTCTCCACGACGCCCGACGCGTCGACCGCGCGGTAGCGGAACCCCGGGACGGCGACCTCCAGGTCCGCGATCTCGAGCCCGAGCTCGTGCCGCGCGTGGCGGACGATCGACTCCTCGGTCGACTCCGTCCAGCGCGGGTGCCCGCAGAACGAGTTGGTCCACACGCCGGGCCACGTGCGCTTCGCGAGGGCGCGCCGCGTGAGGAGCAGGCGGCCCGCGTCGTCGAGCACGTAGCAGGAGAAGGCGAGGTGCAGGGGCGTCTCGGTCGTGTGGACCGCGGCGCGCTCGAAGGTGCCGGTCCGGCGGCCCTGGTCGTCGACGGTGACGACGTGGTCGGCGGCGACGGGGACGTGCGAGGTCATGCGGCCACTCTCGCACACGCCGCTCGCGGACCGGCAACCCCCTCCGGCAGCGACGGTGAGCGGGGTCACTCCGCCGGGTGCGCGCACGACCTTGCCGGACCCTCCGGGGCGTGAATTAAGGTGAGGGTAACCTCACTAGTGATGACCCGCCGGGCCGAGCGCCCCCGAGCAGATCCGAGCACCATGACCTCGCCCGCGACCGCCGCCACGACGGCCGACGTCCCCGGCGGCACGGCACCGGCCGGGACCGACCCCGCCGACCGCCCGGCCGGGGTCGCCCGCACGAACGCGGGGCGCAGCGTCGGCCTCCTCGTCGCCCTCGCGGTCCTCGTGCTCGCGGTCGTGCTGAGCCTCGTCGTCGGGTCGAAGCCGGTCCCGCTCGGCACGGTCTGGGACGCCCTCACGGGCTACGACGGCTCGGGCGACCACGTGATCATCCGCGACCTGCGCCTCCCGCGGACGGTCGTCGGGCTGCTCGTCGGCACCGCGCTCGGCGTCTCCGGCGCCCTCATCCAGGCCATGACGCGCAACCCCCTGGCCGACCCGGGCATCCTCGGGGTCAACGCGGGCGCCGCGTTCGCCGTCGTGCTCGCCGTCGCGTTCCTCGGGCTCACCGACATCGGGTCGTTCATCTGGTTCGCGTTCGCGGGCGCCGTCGTCGCGACCGTCGCGGTGTACGCCATCGGGTCGCAGGGCCGCGGGGGAGCGACGCCCGTGCGTCTGACCCTCGCGGGCGTCGCGCTGGGCGCGGTGCTCGGCGGCATCTCGCAGGGCGTCACCCTGCTCGACCCGGCGGCGTTCGACCGCATGCGCTTCTGGGGCGCCGGCTCGCTCGCGGGCCGCACGATGGAGATGGCCGGGACGATCGCGCCGTTCGTCGTGGTCGGGCTCGTCCTCGCGCTCGTCGTCGCGCGCCCCCTCAACACCGTCGCGCTCGGCGACGACCTCGCGAGCTCGCTCGGCGCGCACGTCGGACGCACGCGCGTGCTCGTCGGCGTCGCAGTCATGCTCCTGTGCGGCGCGGCGACGGCCGCCGCCGGACCCATCGCGTTCGTCGGCCTCATGGTGCCGCACGTCGCGCGGTGGACGGTCGGCCCGGACCAGCGCTGGATCCTCCCGTACTCGGCGGTGCTCGCGCCCGTCCTGCTGCTCGTGTCCGACGTCGTCGGCCGCGTCGTCGTCATGCCGGGCGAGCTCCAGGTCGGGATCGTCACGGCGTTCGTCGGGGCCCCGGTCCTCATCGCGCTCGTGCGCCGCTCGAAGGCGAGCGGGCTGTGAGCGCCCCGGTGCAGGACCGTCTCCCCGCCGGGGCGCCCCGCCCGGACCGGCGCGTCGACTTCGGCCGCCCGACGCGCGTCGTGCGCGGCCGGGGCGTGAGCCTGCGGCTCGACGTGCGCACGCTCGCGGTGTGCGGGGCGCTCCTGCTCGTCGCGCTGGCCGTCGGCGTGGTCGCGCTCACCACCGGCGACTACCCGCTCACCGTGCCGCAGGTGCTCCAGGCGCTCGTCGGCGCGGCCGACGGGCCGGTGCACATGGTCGTCGTCGAGTGGCGTCTGCCGCGCGCGCTCATGGCGCTCGTGCTCGGCGCTGCGCTGGGCGCGAGCGGCGCGATCTTCCAGTCGCTCACGCGCAACCCGCTCGGCAGCCCCGACGTCATCGGCTTCAATACCGGCGCGTACACAGGCGCGCTCGTCGTCATCATGCTGCTCGGCGGCGGGTACGTCGGCGTGGCGGCGGGCGCGCTCGTCGGCGGGATCGTCACCGCGGGGGTCGTGTACGTCCTCGCCTACCGGCGCGGCGTGCAGGGGTTCCGCCTCATCATCGTCGGCATCGCGGCGTCCGCGATGCTCGCGTCCGCCAACCAGTGGCTCATCGTCAAGGCCGACCTCGAGACGGCGATGGCCGCGGCCGTGTGGGGTGCGGGGTCGCTCAACGGCATGACGTGGGCGCAGGCGGTCCCCGCGTGCGTGCTCGCCGCGCTCCTCGCCCTGCCGCTCGTGTGGCTCGCCCCGCGCATGGGCCTGCTCGAGCTCGGGGACGACGCCGCGGCCGCCCTGGGCCTGCGCAGCGAGCGGGTGCGGCTCGCGCTCGTCGTCCTCGGCGTCGCGCTCACCGCGCTCGTCACCGCGGCGGCCGGGCCGATCGCGTTCGTCGCGCTCGCCGCGCCCCAGCTCGCGCGCCGCCTCACGGGCAGCGCGGGCGTGCGCATCCTGCCCGCCGCGTGCATGGGCGCGGTGCTCCTCGCCGCGAGCGACCTCGTCGCGCAGCGCGCGTTCGCCCCCACCCAGCTCCCCGTCGGCGTCGTCACCGTGAGCGTCGGCGGCGCCTACCTCGTCTGGCTCCTCGTCCGCGAGGCCCGCAAGTGACCCCGACCCCGCAGACCGGAAGGACCCCGGTGGCACCCACCCAGCTCGCGGACGCACCGCACGACGCGGCCGCACCCGCCGCACCCGGCTCCGCCGACCGCCCCGCGGCCCCCTCCGCCGACCGCCTGCACGCGGACGGCATCACCGTCGGCTACGACGACCGCGTCATCTCCTCGGGGCTCGACGTGACGATCCCCGACGGCTCGTTCACGGTGATCGTCGGGCCGAACGCGTGCGGGAAGTCGACGCTGCTGCGGGCGCTGTCGCGCCTGCTCAAGCCGTCGCAGGGCGAGGTCGTGCTCGACGGCCGCTCCATCTCGTCCATCCCCGCGAAGGAGGTCGCGCGCCGCCTCGGCCTCCTGCCGCAGTCGTCGATCGCGCCCGAGGGGATCACCGTCGCGGACCTCGTCGCGCGCGGGCGCTACCCCCACCAGAAGCTGCTGCGCCAGTGGTCGCGCGAGGACGAGGCGGCCGTGGTCGCCGCGCTCGCCGCGACCGGCACCACCGACCTGTCGGGCCGCCTCGTCGACGAGCTCTCCGGCGGCCAGCGCCAGCGCGTGTGGGTCGCGATGGTCCTCGCGCAGGAGACCCCCCTCCTCCTGCTCGACGAGCCGACGACGTTCCTCGACATCGCGCACCAGATCGAGCTGCTCGAGCTGTGCGCCGACCTCAACCGGGACCGCGGGCACACGCTCGTCGCCGTCCTGCACGACCTCAACCACGCGTGCCGCTACGCGACGCATCTCATCGCCATGAAGGACGGCGCGATCGTCGCCGAGGGCGCCCCGGCGGAGGTCGTGACGGCCGAGCTCGTCGAGGACGTGTTCGGCCTCCCGTGCCGCATCATCGCCGACCCCGTGACGGGCACGCCGCTCGTCGTGCCCGAGGGCCGGCCCCGCCGCGCCTGACGCGGCCCCGTCTCCCGGTCGGACCACCCCGCCCGACCGGCCCCCCACCGTCCTGCGCTCGCCCGCACCGCCTCGTCGGAGGAGCACCGCATGACCCGCACGACCCGTCCCTCGTCCACCCTGCCCGGCGCGCGCCGTCCGCGGCGTCGGCCCGCGCGCTCGGTCGCGGCCGCCACGCTCGCGCTCGTTCTCACGGCCGTCGCCGCGGCGTGCTCCCCGAGCACCGACGCGGGCTCCGACGGCGCCGGGGACGGCCGGCCGTCCGCGAGCGCCGACGGCTGGTCGTGGACGTCCTCGGGCCACGGCACGACGTACGAGCTCGACGAGGCGCCGGACCGCCTCGTCGTCGACGGCTACTCGGCCGCCGCGCTGTGGGACTACGGCGTGCGGCCCGACGGGGTGTTCGGGTACGGCTTCTCGGACACCGGGGCGCTGTCGATCGGCAACGCGCGGGTCGACGAGATGGAGGTCGTCGGCACCGACGCCGAGCTCAACCTGGAGAAGCTGCTCGCGCTCGACCCCGACCTCGTGATCGGGTTCGGGACGGAGGACGGCACGGCGTGGCGGTGGTGGGACGAGAAGATCACCGAGGAGGCGACCGCCGTCGCGCCGTTCGTCGGGATGAAGTTCTCCGGCCGCCCCGTCGTCGAGGTGATCGAGGACTACGCGTCGCTCGCGGAGGCGCTCGGCGGCGACGCGGACACCCCGGAGGTCGCCGAGGCGCGCGCCGCGTTCGACGAGCGCCTCGACACCCTGCGGGCGATCGCGGCGGAGAAGCCGCTGACGATCCTGCCGCTCAACGGGGCCGAGGAGCTGTGGGTCGGGCAGCGGACCCTGGGCCAGCTCGCGCTGCTGGAGGAGCTGGGCTTCACGATCGGCGGCCCGCAGGACGAGGAGGCCTGGGCGGAGCTGAGCTGGGAGCGCGTGCCGGACTACCCGGCGGACGTCGTGCTCAGCTACACCGGCTCCGACGAGGCCATGGCGGCGAACCCCGTCTACGCGGGCTTGCCCGCGGTGCAGGCGGGGCAGGTCGTGGGCTGGGACGACAAGCGCCCGTTCACGTGGGCGAGCTACGTCGAGTGGTTCGACGAGCTCATCGCGGTGCTCGACGGCGCCGAGGTCGTCTCGGGACCGCCCGCGTCCTGACCGTCCCACCAGTCGAGGACGACGGTCGCGTGGTACGTGAGCCAGCGCGACGGCTCACCCGCGGGTGCGTCGACCTCGAACCACACGCGGCCCGGGTGGCGCCGGCCCTGGAGCCAGGTGCCGTCCGGGCGCCGCGCGCGGCGGACGTGCTCGACCGCGTCCGCCGCGCGCGGGTCCGGCGGTGTGCCGTCGAGCAGCGACGCGGCGCGCAGGTAGACCAGCGCGTTGAGCACGCTGTAGTACCAGCGGAACGGGTAGGCGAGGCGGAACGCCCAGTCCCCGACGGGCTCGCCGGTGCCGAGCCGGCGGAACAGGCCGCGGCGGAGCAGGTACTCCTCGCCGGCGCGGCGCGCGGCGCGCAGCTCGTCCGTGGCCCCGGCGTGCTCCTGGTAGGCGAGGAGGCCCTTGAGCGCGTTGAGCGTCGAGTGGTACGACGACACGGTCGCGCCCTCGACCCACGCGCAGTTCCACCCGCCGTCGGGCAGCCGACCGTCGAGGACGGTGCGGAGCAGCCCGGACACGTCGACGCCGAGCCACGCGCCCGCGGCGAGCGTGTACCCGTTGATGCACCAGTCGACCTCGCCGCCCCAGTAGGGCAGGTCGTCGTACTCCCAGCGGCAGTGCTCGGCGAGCAGCTCGGGCGTGCGACGCGCGCGGAGCACCTCGGGGTCGAGCCCCCACTCGCGCAGCGCGACGAGCGACCAGGTGGTCGCGGTCCAGGGCTGGCCCTCCTCGGGCCTGCCCTCGGCGTCCGGCGCGGTCGCGCCGTCCCCGCCGACGTCCGCGGGGAAGTACGCGCCGCCCGCCCACTGCCCGTCGGGGTCCTGGAGCGCGAGGAGCCGGGCGCCGAAGCCCTCGGTCGCGACGCGCGCCCGCGTCGCCCGCCACACGGAGGGCGGGGCGTGCACGACGTCGCGCTCCACCTGCCAGCGCAGCGCCGGGTCGGCGTCGAGGAGCCAGCCGACGACGTCGCCGTCGACGGGGCCTCCGGGCGTTCGGTCGGCCATCCCGTCACGCTACGCCGGGGGACGGCCGACCGCCGTCCGTCAGACGAAGCCGAACACGGGCGGGAACACGAGGGCGACGACCGCCGCCCACCCCGCGTAGACGGGGAGGAAGCGCGTCTGCCACGCGACGAGGTCGGCGAACGGCCGGCGCCCGCGGAGGAACGCGGTCGCGAGCACGGCCGACCACGCGAGGTGGACGAGCAGCAGGAGGTTGAGCCCGAGCGCTGCCGCCTTGTTGGGGCTCATGCCGAACTCGGCGATGCGTGTGAGCATCGCGGTGAGCGCGACCGCGTCGACGGCGAGCGCCGCGCCGACGAGGACCACCAGGAGCCCGTCGAAGAACGACCCGGGGGCGAGCGGGTCGCGTGCGGAGACGGAGTAGAGGAGCAGGCACAGGACGAGCACGAGGATCGCGTCCATGAGGATGAGCAGCTCGCGGTCGACGGCCGCGAGGTTCCCCGCGGTCGCGAGGACGACGAACGCGGCGAGGAGCATGACGAGCGTCAGCGGCGTGAACACGCGCGTGAGCACGGGCGCGATGTTCTCGACGACGTTCTGCTTCGCCTCGACGAGCCAGGCGGCCACGATGAGCGCCGCCGGGACGCACAGGGTGAGGATCCAGGTGTCGAGGTACGGCTCGAGGTCGACGCCGGCGAGCGAGAAGACCCCGATGGTCAGGCCGAGCAGGACCCCGCCACCGAGCGCGATGAGCGTGTAGTACACGGCGAGCTCGCCCGTGAACCGCACGAAGTCCATGCGGCGCGCGTCCGAGCGCCACCGCCCGCCCACGTAGGCGAGCCCGACGACGGCCCACAGCGTCACCGGGGCGGCGAGCGCCGCGAGCACGAAGGTCGAGTCCGTGGGCTCGAACGGGTACACGTTGAGGACGACGCCCAGCACGACGAACGGCACGACGAGCGCGCCGACGACGCGCAGCGTGACCTGCCGCTTCCACGCGAGGTAGGCCGTGAGGAACGGCAGCACGAGGAGCCCGACGTTGAGCCCGACCGTCTCCCAGGGCAGGAGCACGGTCGCCACCTTGACCGTGACGCCCACCGCGACGGCGAGCCCGAGCACCACCGCGAGCTCGCGCCACGAACGGGTGCGGCCCGCCTGCTCTCCCACCAGGACGAGCTGCTTCCACAGACGCTCGGAGTGCTCCTGCGCGAACTCGCGCGACAGGTCGTCGAGCGTGCCCATGCGCTTCACGGCGACGAGGAACGCCTCGTCGTCGTCGAGGCCCGTGGCCCGGAGGTCCTCGACCCGCTCGCGCAGGTGGTCCTCCATCTCGTCGACGTCCGCGGCGGAGATCGCCTCCCGGCGCCGGACGTACCCGCGCCACTGGTCGATCTGGGCCTCGAGCGCGGCGTGCGGGCCGGGGCTCGCCCCGTCCGTCGGCGCGGTCGCGGCGCCCATCAGGCCCACCCCTCCGCGACGCGCGGCGGGCTCTGGAGCCCGTCCTGGGCGGAGCGCCACACCTGCTGGAGCGCGTGCGCGACGACGTCCCACTGCGCCTGGCGCTCGACGAGCGCCTCGCGCCCCGCGGCGGTGATCGCGTAGTGCTTGCGGCGCCGGCCGACGTCGGACGTGCCCCACGACGCCTCGACGAGCCCGAGGCGCTCCAGCCGGTGCAGCAGCGGGTACAGCATGCCGTCGGTCCACTGCATCCGCCCGCCCGAGAGCTCGTCCACGCGCTTGAGGATCGCGTAGCCGTAGGACTCGCCGTCGGCGAGGATCCCGAGCACGAGCGGGGTGGCCGAGGCGGCCACGAGGTCCTTGTCGATACGCATGACGCTCCTATGCCTAGCTGTTCTAGGGGTTACGACCCTAGCAGTTCTAGGTGTGCGGAGCGGACCGGTCGTGCGCCTCGCGCAGAGGATCGGGCCGGTGCCGCCCGCTCGCCGCGGTCGACCCGAGCTCGACGTCCCCCACCGCGCTCGACGCTCCCGCGGTCCGTGGGTCCCGGCGGTCGGCGACCAGCGCCGACGTGCCTCGACTACCGGTTGCGCGCCGCACCGTCCACCGCCGTGGCGAGGTCCGGCGTGAAGGCGAAGATCGTGCCGCCCTCCTGGCTGACCCACCATCGACCGCAGAGCATGGTGGTCCGCGCCTCCTGGTCGTCCGGCCACAAGTCGGCCTCGAGCGTCCTCACCTCGGCCATCTTGTCGACCGGGACGCGCTGGGTCCGCTCGTCCGACCTGTACGCCGCGACCAGCTCCTCCCGGGACGGCGCGCCCTCCTCGGCGACGGGCCGGCACTCGCCGGACAGGTCGCCGTCGTAGGACGCGACGAGGAGCCGCTCCGCGCCCGTGGCCCGCTGCAGGACGACGACGTCCGTCGCCTCGTCGGGCACCCAGTCCGCGAGCAGGCCAGACTCCTTCCCGCTCGCGCCGTCGCTCGCCTTCTTCTCGACCACCTCGCTCGGGACGACGCCGCACGCCCCGAGCAGGAGGGTGGCGGGGACCGCGAGGGCGAGTGCGAGGGAGGCGGGACGCGGACGGGCGGCAAGGGTGTCGTTGACCATGCGTCGATCGTCGTCCGTGGCCGATCGGCGCGGCGTCGGCCCGTGGCCGGACCTGGATGCGCGCACCGTCGTGCCACGGGACGAGAAGCGGTCATGCCACGGGCGTCGGCGTGCAGTACCGGCAGCGGGTGCGGGACACGACGTCCCGGACGCAGAAAGTCCCGGCCAGGAGAACCTGACCGGGACTCTTCGAAGGTGTTGCGGCCCTGAAGCCGAAACCCTCGTCACGTGCGCGAGGGGGGAGTTGAACCCCCACGCCCTTTCGGGCACACGGACCTGAACCGTGCGCGTCTGCCTATTCCGCCACTCGCGCGTGCCGCAGAAGACTAGCACGACGCGAGGGACCGACCGGCACCGCGCCGTCCTGCGTGACGCCCGCCACCCGGACGCACCACGGCGCGAGCCCGTCGTCGACCACGACCTTCATCGCCCTCGAGCATGCCGTCGCTCCCGGGAAGAGCGGCGAGACGACAGCAACCTCGCGCTCGGCGGGGGAGCGGACGCCCGACGTTCACACGCTCCGCCACGAAAGCGCCACATCCGTCCGGTAATCGTCCGACGAAACGGGCCTGCTGGTCCGACGCGATCGATACGATCTAGGTAGTCTGCCCGGACGCGGGTGCGCGCGGGGGGCCACCGGAGAGAGGGCGCCGGCAGAGCAGACGAGATCCGCGCGGCGCGAGCCGCGGCACGAGCGAGCACGAGGGAGGAGGTGGCATGGGAGTCCTGGACCGCTTCGAGAAGGGCGTCGAGCGGGTCGTGAACAACGCCTTCGCCAAGGTGGGACGCAGCGAGGTCAAGCCCGTCGAGCTCGCGAGCGCGCTGCGGCGCGAGGTCGACGACCGCGCCGCCGTCGTCGACCGCGAGCGCACGGTCGTGCCCAACGAGTTCACCATCGAGCTGTCGGTGGACGACTTCGGCCAGGTCGAGGGGTGGGGCGCGGAGACCCTCGCCGACGAGCTGGCGTCGAACGTCACCCAGTACGCCGCGTCGCAGCACTACGCGTTCGTCGGGCCCGTGAGCGTGAGCTTCGAGCAGAACGACACGCTCGACGTCGGCCGCTTCCAGCTCCGCTCGGCGAGCGTGCGCGGCAACGTCGCACCCGCCACGACGGCGTCCCCGAGCACGCGCCACCCGCTCGTCGACATCGACGGGCAGCGCTACCTGCTCACCGGCCCGGTCACGGTGATCGGCCGCGGCTCGGAGGCCGACATCGTCGTCGACGACCCGGGCGTCTCGCGGCGCCACCTGGAGATCCGGGTGACCCCGGAGGGCGTGATCGCGACGGACCTCGGCTCCACGAACGGCCTGTTCGTCGAGGGGCACCAGGTGCCGGCAGCGACGCTGCTCGACGGGAACTCCCTGACGATCGGCCGGACCCGCATCATGTTCTGGACCGGCGCGTCCGACAACGAGGAGTGGTGATCCGGCCCGCATGACCGATCTCACGTTCACCCTGCTCCGGCTGGGCTACCTGGTGCTGCTCTGGGTGTTCGTGCTCTCCGCGATCGGCGTGCTGCGTCGGGACCTGTACGGCACGAAGATCACGCCGCGCCGCGGCAAGAAGGGCGGTCCCGCACCCGCCGCCCGCCCGACGTCGGGCCCCACCCCGGCCGCGCCGGAGCCCTCGCGGCCCGTCGCGCCCGCGGGCCCGTCGCGGCTCGTCGTCACCGCCGGCCCGCTGACCGGCACGACGATCCCGCTCACGACGTCGTCGATCCTCATCGGCCGCGCGCCGAGCTGCACGCTCGTCCTCGACGACGACTACTCGTCGTCGCGCCACGCCCGCATCTTCCCGCAGCACGGGTCCTGGTTCGTCGAGGACCTCGGCTCCACGAACGGCACCTACGTCGAGGACCAGCGGATCGCCCAGGTCACCCCCCTGGGCCCGGGGACGCGGGTGCGGATCGGTCAGTCCGTCGTCGAGCTGCAGAGGTAGCCCGCAGTGAACATCGCCCTGCGCTACGCCGCGCGCTCCGACGTCGGGCTCGTGCGCTCCAACAACCAGGACTCCGGCTACGCGGGCCCGCACCTGCTCGTCGTCGCGGACGGCATGGGCGGCCACGCGGGGGGCGACGTCGCCTCCTCCATCGCGATCGCCGCGCTCGCGCCGCTCGACGGCGAGTCGCACGGCCCGGACGACGCGCTGGCCGAGCTCGAGCGCTCGATCGACCACGCCCGTCAGGACCTCGTGGACCGCAGCGTGACCGACCCGGAGCTGGTCGGCATGGGCACGACCGTCACCGCGATCCTGCGCGCGGGCAACAAGCTCGCCATGGCGCACCTCGGCGACTCGCGCGCCTACCTGCTGCGCGACGGCGAGCTGAACCAGGTCACGACGGACCACACGTTCGTGCAGCACCTCGTCGACACGGGGCGCATCTCGGCGGACGAGGCGGAGACCCACCCCCAGCGCAACGTCGTCATGCGCGTGCTGGGCGATTTCGACATCGACCTCACGCCGGACATGTCCGTCCGCGAGGCGAAGCCGGGCGACCGGTGGCTCCTGTGCTCGGACGGCCTCTCGGGCTTCGTCAGCCAGGAGACCATCGCGCAGACGCTCACCGAGACGGACGACGTCGACGCGTGCGCCGACCACCTGCTCCAGCTCGCGCTGCGCGCGGGCAGCACGGACAACGTGACGGTCGTCGTCGCGGACGTCGTGGACGTCGACGCCCTGCCCGACGGCGGGGCGCCCGGCACGGGCGCGCAGGTCGTGGGGTCCGCGGCGATCGACCGCGACGCCCCGACGTCGGCAGCGGACGGCCCGGCGGCCCGCGCGGCCGCGCTCATGGCGAGCACCAAGGCGACCGCACCGACCGAGGAGCCGGACGCCGACGCGCCGGACGAGGACGGTGCGGAGGCCCGGACCGCCGTCGAGGGCTCCGGCGACGACGAGGACGACGTGCGCCCCGGTCGCGCCCCCCGGCGCTGGATCACCGTGGTCGCGATCCTGCTCGTGGTCGCGGGCCTGGGTGCCGCCGGCTGGGCGGGGTACCGCTGGACGCAGTCGCAGTACTACGTGGGCGTCGCCGACGGCCAGGTCGCGGTGTTCCGCGGCATCCCCGAGAACGCGGGCCCGGTCACGCTGTCGACCCCGATCGAGCTCACGGGCACGCGCGTCGACGACCTGCCGGGCTACGTCGTCGACCGCCTGGAGACCACGATCCCCGCGGAGTCGCTCGAGGACGCCCGCGCCCGCGCGGAGCGGCTGGTCGCCGAGGCCGCGGAGGACACCACCGAGACCCCCGCGACCGACGGCTCGACCGACACGCCGGACGGGACCACGGACGGCGCGGCGACGGGGACCCCGGAGGCCGACGCGCCGAGCGTGACCCCGGCGCCCGCCGACGGCGCCGGCTCGGGGGCCTGATGGCCACGGTGGAGACCACCGAGGTGCGCCCCGGCCGGGGTGCGGAGCTCGGTCTGCTCGTCCTCGCGCTCGCGCTGGGCATCGGGGCGTACGCGCTCGTGGGTCTGCAGCTCACGGGCGAGCTCCCGGGCCGCTTCTACGTGTACAGCATCGGGACGGTGGTGCTCGCGGGCGCCGCGCACGTGCTGCTGCGCTTCAAGGCGCCGTACGCGGACCCGGTGATCCTGCCGATCGCCGTCGCGCTCAACGGCATCGGCCTCGCCATGATCTTCCGCCTCGACCTGGGCTCGCAGGTCACGGGCGGCACCCAGGACCTCGCGCCGCGCCAGCTCCAGTGGACGGCGCTCGGCATCCTCTGCGCGTTCGCCCTCGTCTGGTTCCTGCGCGACCACCGCACCCTGCGCCGCTACACGTACACCGCGATGATCGCGGGCATCGTGCTCGTCGCGCTGCCGCTCGTCCCGGGCCTGGGCACCCGCATCAACGGCGCCCAGATCTGGATCAACCTGTTCGGCTTCTCGCTCCAGCCGGCCGAGTTCGCCAAGGTCGCGTTCGCGATCTTCTTCGCGGGGTACCTCGTGACGAACCGCGACACGCTCGCGCTCGCCGGCCCCCGCGTGCTCGGCCTCCAGCTCCCGCGCCTGCGCGACCTCGGGCCGATCATCATCGTCTGGCTCGTCTCGCTCGCGATCCTCGTGTTCGAGCGCGACCTCGGGACCTCGCTCCTGTTCTTCGGCCTGTTCGTCGCGATGCTCTACATCGCGACCGAGCGCGTGAGCTGGGTCGTCATCGGTCTGCTCCTCATCGCGGTCGGCGCGGTGCTGGCAGCCTCGACGTTCGGGCACGTGCAGGCGCGCGTCGACGTGTGGCTGCACCCGTTCGACCCGGAGATCTTCGGCCGCAGCCCGGGTGGCTCGGGCCAGCTCGTGGGCGGCCTGTTCTCGCTCGGCAACGGCGGGCTCTTCGGCACGGGCTGGGGCGCCGGCTACCCGCGCACGGTCCCGTACGCGTTCTCCGACTTCATCTACGCGTCGCTCGGCGAGGAGCTCGGGCTCACGGGCCTCATCGGCATCCTGCTCGCCTACCTCGTCCTCGTGGAGCGCGGCCTGCGCACCGCGATCGGCGTGCGCGACGGGTTCGGCAAGCTGCTCGCGGGCGGGCTCGCGTTCGTCATGGCGTGGCAGCTCTTCGTCGTGGTCGGCGGGATCACGCGGATCATCCCGCTCACCGGCCTGACCATGCCGTTCGTCGCCCAGGGCGGGTCGTCGCTCCTCGCGAACTGGCTCGTCGTCGGGCTGCTGCTGCGCATCTCCGACGACGCGCGCCGCCCCTCCTCCCTGCCCGTGCGCGGGCAGGTCGCGCCCGGCGGCGCGCGCAGCCGCACCGACTCGGACCCGGTCGCGGTCGTGGGCGGCGGCGCGGCCGTGGGCGCCCTGCCCGACGACGCACCCACCACGGTCGGCGCGCCCACCGTCCCCGGTCCCGCCACCGGCCCCACGCGCGCGACGACGGGCGTCCAGCCCGCGGTCGGCCGCACCGGGGAGGTCTCCGACCACCCCGACGACCTGCGCACGGAGGTCGTCCGCCGGCCGGACGCCGCCACCGAGACCGACCGCGACCCCTGGGGAGGAGCCCGGTGAACGTCCCCCTGCGTCGCGTCGCGACCGTCGTCCTCGTGATGTTCCTCGCGCTCATGGTGTCGACGACGTACATCCAGTTCGTCCAGGCCGACTCGCTCAACAACGACTCGCGCAACGCCCGCACCATCTACCGCGAGTACAACAAGTTCCGCGGCCCGATCGTCGTCGCGGGCGACGCCATCGCGTCCTCGACCCCGGTGGACGACGCGTTCGGCTTCCAGCGCCAGTACTCGAACGGCCCGCTCTACGCGCCCGTCTCGGGCTTCCTGTCGCTCACCAACGGGCGCACGGAGATCGAGGACAAGGAGAACGACTACCTCAACGGCGAGGCGAGCTCGCTGTGGCTCGACCGCCTGAGCGCGCTCTTCACCGGGCAGCAGCCGCAGGGCGCGTCCGTCGAGCTGACGATCGACCCGGCGGCCCAGCAGGCCGCGTGGGACGCGCTGGGCGACCAGCGCGGCGCCGTCGTCGCGATCGAGCCGAAGACGGGCCGCGTCCTCGCGCTCGTGTCCAAGCCCAGCTACGACCCGAACGAGCTCGCGACGCACGACACCGCCCTCGCGCGCCAGCGCTACCAGGAGCTGCTCAACGCCGAGGGCAACCCGATGTCGAACCGGGCTATCCGCGGCAACACGTACCCGCCGGGCTCGACGTTCAAGATCGTCACCTCGGCCGCGGCGCTCGAGAGCGGGCAGTACACGGCCGACACCGTGATCCCGGCGCCGGACGAGCTGCCGTACCCCCAGTCGACGCAGACGATGAAGAACTTCGGCGGCACGCGCTGCTCGCCCACGGGCGAGATGACCCTCGCGGACGCGCTGCGCATCTCGTGCAACACCGCGTTCGGCGACCTCGCCATGACCCTCGGCGAGGACGCGATGCGCGACCAGGCCGAGGACTTCGGCTTCGACGCCTCGCTCGAGATCCCCATGGACGTCACGCCGAGCCGCTTCCCCGCCGAGGGCACGCCGGGCGCGGACGCCGCCGGGATCGCGCGCGCCGGCATCGGCCAGGGCGAGGTCAAGGTCACGCCGCTCCAGATGGCGATGGTCGCCGCCGCGATCGCGAACGACGGCGTGCAGATGGCCCCGTACACGGTGGCGACGATCCGCAACCCCGACCTCGACGTCGTCCGGCAGTCGGAGCCGCGCCGTCTGCGCACCTCGGTCTCCCCGTCGACGGCGGAGCAGCTCACCCAGATGATGGTGGGCGTCGTGCAGAACGGCTCCGGCAAGTCGGCGCAGATCCCGGGCGTGCAGGTCGCGGGCAAGACGGGCACCGCCGAGACGGGCGGCGAGGCCGCTCCGCACGCGTGGTTCACGAGCTTCGCCCCCGCCGACGACCCCCAGGTCGCGGTCGCGGTCATCGTCGAGAACGGCGGCTCGATGGGCAACGAGGCGACGGGCGGCGCGATCGCCGCGCCGATCGCCCGCGCCGTCATGGAGGCGGTGTTGAACGGATGAAGCCGGTCCGGGGGCTGACGCTCGGCAACCGCTACCGCCTGGTGCGGCGCATCGCCGTCGGCGGCATGGGCGAGGTGTGGGTCGCGGCCGACGACGCGCTCGGCCGCGAGGTCGCGGTCAAGGTCCTGCGGAGCGAGTACGCGGGCAACGAGGACTTCCTCAACCGCCTGCGCACCGAGGCCCGCAACAGCGCGGCGCTCTCGCACCCCAACATCGCGCAGATGTACGACTACGGCGAGACCAACGGCTCCGGGTACCTCGTCATGGAGCTCGTCGTGGGCGAGCCCATGGCGGACCTGCTGGAGCGCGAGCCGGTGCTCCCGCCCGCGCGGCTCCTCCCGATCCTCGCGCAGACCGCCCGCGCGCTGCACGCCGCCCACCTGTCCGGCGTCGTGCACCGGGACGTCAAGCCGGGCAACATCCTCATCGACCGCTCCGGCACGGTGAAGATCACCGACTTCGGGGTCTCCCTCGCGGCCAACCAGGTCCCGATGACGGCGACGGGCATGGTCATGGGCACGGCCCAGTACCTGTCGCCCGAGCAGGCGGTCGGCCAGGCCGCGACCGGGGCCTCGGACATCTACGCGCTCGGCATCGTCGCGTACGAGTCGATCGCGGGGAACCGGCCGTTCACGGGGTCCACGCCGGTCGACATCGCGGTCGCGCACGTCAACGAGCCGGTGCCGCCGCTGCCCACGTCGGTCGACCCGGAGCTCGGCGAGCTCGTCATGGTCATGCTCGCCAAGGACCCGCTGGCGCGGCCTCACCCGGCCGACGCGCTCGCGCGCGTCTTCGAGGGCATCGGCGCGCGTCTCGCGAGCGACCCCTGGTCCGCCCGCACAGGGGCGCCCGCCCCGACGCGACGCGCGCGCCGGGCCCGCACCACCGCCGACGACGTCCCCGCGCCCGAGCCGGACCCGGCACCCGTCATCACCCCGCTCGTCATCCCGGCCGCGGTGCGCGACCCGCACGCGCCCGACCCGACGAGCCCGTGGGTCGCCCCCGCGCCGCGCCGTGCCGCGCACGCCGCGGCGGCGGGGGAGACGGCGGACGTGCCGCCGCCGTCGGCCGGCACCCCGCCCGGGCCGCCCGACGACGACGCGACCCACGTCCGGCCGCTCGGCCGGCACGGCGGGACGGTCCCGGCGACCGCCGAGCCCGTCCCCCCGGCACCGCCCGCCCCGGACGACGCCGCACCCGGCCCCGCCCTCCCGTGGGAACGCCCCGTCCCCGCCGCCCCGGCGGACGACCCGGGGGCTCCGCGGTCGTACCCGCCGCGTCGCGAGATGCACGGCCCGACGCGCTCCTCACGACGACCGCAGCCCACCCGCGCGGGCACACGCCCTGCCGGTGCGCCCGGGCGTCCGGCGAGCCCGACGCACGCCGAGCCCGTCGCCCCCGCGACCCGCGCCGAGGCGCGCCGTCAGTCGCAGTCGGCACCCGTACCCTCACGCTCCGCGGGACGCCGCACGTCGACCACGACGGGCCGCCGCCTGGGTGGCCTGCCCAACGGCCTGACCTGGCCCCTCGTCGCCCTCCTGGGTCTCCTGCTCGTGCTGGTGATCGCGACGATCGCCACGCTCGGGGACCGGGACGGCGACGGCGGCGACACCGCCCCCGTGCGGGGCGCGGAGACCTCCGTCGAGGTCGTCGCGTCCGACGCCGAGAGGCTCCCCGGACGGGTGACATCGTGACGACATCGTGCTGTTCCCTGCGTGACCGCAGGGCCCCGGGTGGGATGATTGCGCCAGCTGTGCCACGGGCGGACGCGCCCGCGGCTCCGACGACACCGAAGGACGAATGAGTGGTGGACAACGCTCCCCGAGTGCTTGCCGGGCGCTACCAGGTCGGTGAGCTCATCGGCCGTGGTGGCATGGCCGAGGTGCACATCGGCCACGACAACCGCCTCGGTCGTACCGTCGCGATCAAGATCCTGCGCTCCGACCTCGCGCGCGACCCGTCGTTCCTCGCACGCTTCCGGCGCGAGGCGCAGGCGGCGGCGTCGCTGAACCACCCGGCCATCGTCGCGGTCTACGACACGGGCGAGGACGTGCACGAGGACGCCACCGGGAACTCGGTGCACGTCCCGTTCATCGTCATGGAGTACGTCGAGGGCCACACCGTGCGGGACATCCTGCGCGACGGCCAGGCCGTGCCCATCGACGAGGCCGTGGAGATCACCGCGGGCGTCCTGGCGGCGCTCGAGTACTCGCACCACGCCGGGATCGTCCACCGCGACATCAAGCCCGCCAACGTCATGATCACGCCGACCGGCGCCGTGAAGGTCATGGACTTCGGCATCGCCCGCGCGGTGGCCGACTCCGCAGCCACCATGACGCAGACGCAGGCCGTCATCGGCACCGCCCAGTACCTCTCCCCGGAGCAGGCGCGCGGCGAGACGGTCGACGCGCGCTCCGACCTGTACTCGACCGGCTGCCTGCTCTACGAGCTGCTCACGGGGCGCCCGCCGTTCATCGGCGACTCGCCCGTCGCGGTCGCCTACCAGCACGTGCGCGAGGCGCCCGCCACGCCGAGCGCGATCGCTCCCGACGTGCCCGAGGTGCTCGACCGCATCACGCTCAAGGCGCTCGCCAAGGACCGCACCGCGCGGTACTCGAGCGCAGCCGAGTTCCGGGCCGACCTCGAGAACGCGGTGCGGGGCGGGTCCATCACGGCCCCCGCGCTCGGGGTCGCGGCCGCCGCCGCAGGCCTCGGTGCCGCCGCCGCGGCCGCCGACCTCCAACCGACGATGGTCGAGTCCGCGACGCAGGTCATGACCCCGGCCGCCGCGGCGGCGAACCCCTGGGCGACCAGCGCGGCGCCCGCCGTCCCGCCGGGGGAGCAGCCTCCCGGCGAGGACGAGGAGCAGCCCAAGAGCCGCAAGGGCCTCATGTGGGCGCTCATCGCGGTCGGCGTCCTCGCCATCGCGGCGATCGTCACGATGCTGCTCATCAACCAGAACAAGGACGCCGAGCCGGAGCTCGTCACCGTGCCGACGGTCCAGGCGGGCATGACCCAGGAGGAGGCCGCCGCGCTCTTCGACGGCCTGGACCTCGAGTTCAACCCGCTCCTCGAGGAGAACTCCGACGTCCCGGAGGGCGAGTTCATCCGCCAGAGCCCCGCCGGGGACGCCCAGGTCGACCCGGGCACCTCGGTCGACGTCTGGTTCTCGACCGGGCCTGACGCCGTCACGATCCAGGACCTCAAGGGCAAGACGCAGGAGGAGGCCCGGCAGTATCTCGCCGACGCCGGGCTCAACGTCGGCGACGTCAACACCGAGGACTCCCCGGACGTCCCGAAGGGCTCGGTGACGAAGACCGACCCCGGCGCCGGGCAGTCCGTGCCCGCGGGCTCGACTGTCAACCTCTACGTGTCGAGCGGCCTCGTCGCCCTTCCGGACGTCACGGGCCAGCAGTTCGACGCCGCGAAGTCGACCGTCGAGGCTCTCGGCCTGAAGGTCGACCGCAGCGAGGAGGAGTCCGACGAGCCGGAGAACCAGGTCCTCTCGCAGCAGCCCAACGCGGGCAGCGTCCCGCAGGGGTCGACCGTGACCCTCAAGGTCGCCATCCCGCGCGCGGCGGAGACGACGACGGTGCCGACGAACCTGGCCGGCATGACCGAGGAGCAGGCCATCGAGGCGCTCAACGGCGCCGGCCTCAATCCGAGCGGCAACCGCATCACGCAGGAGTCCGAGCAGTGGCCGGCAGGCACGGTTATCGGGTCCGACCCGCGGGGCGGGACCGAGCTCGAGGTCGGCTCAGAGGTGCGGCTCATCGTCTCCACCGGCCCCGGACCGTCGACCGGTGGCGGCGAGAACGGCGGCGGGAACAACGGCGGTGGCAACGGGAACGGCGGGGGCAACGGCGGAGACGGCGAGGGCTGACACACCGCCCACCCGGCGCTCATGACCGACGGGCCCTCACCTCCACGGAGGTGAGGGCCCGTCGTCGTGCGGAGGGCTGCGGGGTGACGGCCGGGGTCGGCGCTGCGCCGTGCTCGCTACTGGCGCACGAGCGGGGCCATGCCCGCGGAGCGCTCGACGGCTCCCTCGAGGCCGCACGCCTCGAGCCAGTTCGCGAGCAGGCGGTGGCCGCCCTCGGTGAGCACCGACTCCGGGTGGAACTGGACGCCGTGCAGCGGCAGCTCCTTGTGCTGGAGGCCCATGATGACGCCCCCGGCGGTCGTCGCCGTCACCTCGAGCTCGGAGGGCACGGTGTCGCTCACGACGGCGAGCGAGTGGTACCGCGTCGCGGTGAAGGGCAGGGGGAGGCCCGCGAGCACGCCTTCGCCCTCGTGCTCCACGAGGCTCGTCTTGCCGTGCATGAGCTCGGGCGCGTGCGTGACCGTCGCGCCGTACACCTCGGCGAGGGCCTGGTGGCCGAGGCAGACCCCGAGCATCGGCGTGCGCGACGCGGCGCACGTCCGGATGACCTGCTCGCTCTGCCCTGCCTCCTTCGGCGTGCCGGGCCCGGGGGAGACGAGGACGCCGTCGAACACCGTGCCGTCGGCGTCGCGGAACCGGCCGTCGGCGTCCGGCTCCGGCACCGCGTCGTTGCGCACGACGACGGTCTGCGCGCCCAGCTGGTCGAGGTAGCCGACGATCGTGTAGACGAACGAGTCGTAGTTGTCCACGACGAGGATGCGGGTCGGGTGGGTCATCGCGTGGCCTCCACGGACGCTGCGCCGGCGGCGTCGGTCTGGATGTTGGGGTCGTTGAACGGCATGTACTCGGACACGAGCGGGAACAGCCACTCGAAGCACGCGAGCACGACGGCGGCCGCGAGGACGAGCAGGATCAGCACCCGCAGCCACGCCGGGCCGGGCAGCACGCGCCACAGCGCCCCGTACATCACGAGCCTCCTTCGGCGGCGGGAGCGGTCTGGCCGACGAGCTCCGGCGGCGTGCCGTCCTCGACGGGCATCCAGTAGTCGAACTTCGCGTTGACGATGTACCGCGCGACGAGCGAGTTGAGGCCGATCGGGTGGCACGTCGTCAGCGTGAGGTACCGCTCGGTGGGCTCGACGCCGGGCTGCCACGGGACGGGAGCGATCGCCTCGACCTGGTCGGGCTTCACGGCCTGCATGTGGTCGACGCGGTAGACGTACCAAGTGCCGTCGGCCTCGACGACGATCGGGTCGCCGATCTCGAGCTCCTCGACGTCGTGGAAGATCTTGCCGTACGTCTGCCGGTGCCCGGCCAGGGAGAAGTTCCCGACGCCGCCGGGCATGACCGTCTCGGGGTAGTGCCCGGCCATGGCCCGGTCGAGGATCGACCGCTTGTCGGTGCCCTCCGCGATCGGCATCATCTTGCCGTCCCACCGCGGCACGTAGAGGGTGCCCCACACCTCGCCGAGCGCCGGCGCGGCGGGCACGGGCGGGTCGTCGCGCAGGATCGTCGTGCCGACGTCCGCGGCGTCCGGGGTCGGCGCCTGGATCTCCTCGAGCACCTGCGCCTGGACCCGGTCGGCCTGGACGTCCGTCCACCAGAGCTGCCAGACGACGTACAGGCCGAGCAGGATCCCCAGCGTGATGAGCAGCTCGCCGAGCACCCCGACGACCGCGGACACCGGACCACGGCTCGAGCCGCGCTGCCCGGCGTGCCGGGCCGGTGCGGGGCTCGTCGCGGTCACGACGCCACCGCGTCGGACGGGCGCGCGTAGCGGAGCTCGAGCGCGCCCTGGTAGCCCGGCATCTCGATGTCGTCCTCGTCCTCGACGGACCAGCCGAGGTTCACCGCGTCGACGTACTCCTTGTACACCTGGACGCCCGGCGAGCGGTCGAGCGCGTCGCGCAGCGCCTCGGGGTCGCCCACGGCCTCGACGACGTAGGGCGGGGAGTAGACGCGCCCGTGCAGGAGCAGGATGTTGCCCGCGCAGCGGAACGCCGACGTCGCCGTGACGCGCTGCCCCTGGAGCGTCATCGCCTCGGCACCGCCCGCCCACAGCGCGTTGACGACCGACTGGATGTCCTGCTGGTGCACGACGAGGTCGTCGGGGCGGATCCCCGCGGGGTAGCTGCCGTCCGGGGGCGCGTCGTCGAGCGAGACGGACACGCCGGCGCCCCGGACCGGCGTCGTGCCGGCGGAGACGGCCGTCCGCGCCGCGAGGTCGGGGTCGACGCCGGTGGGCGCGTCCTCGGACCGCGACAGGTCCGCGACCTCGGCCGTCAGGGCGTCGACCTGGGTCGCGAGGTCGGCCACGCGGTCGGACTCGCGGTCGACGAGCTGCGCGAGGTTCTCCGGGTGGCGCGACTCGTCGCCGCGCGCGAGCCGGGCGTTGGCCGTGAACATGAGCCCCGCGAGCGCGAGGACGAGCGCGACCGTCACGGCGGACCGCACGCGGCGCGCGCGCGGCGTACCGCCCGGGCCCGGCGACGGCACGTCGGCGGGATCGTCCGGGCCCGCGGCGGCGGGGTCCGTGGTGCTCACGCGACCGTCTCCTTCCTGGGGCGGACGCGGTCGTCGACCGGTCTGCGTCGTGCGTCTGCGTCGTGGGCTGTGTGGTGCTCGAGGTCGTGCGCGGCTCACCTCGCGGCACGTCCTCCGCGCGCGGTGTCCGTGCCTATTGTGTGCGCCCACTACGCTAGTCGACGAACGTCGTCCACGATCGTGACGGACCCGTGCTCCGGCAGAGTCTCGCGGCGCGTCGACGACCTTCGCCCGACCCATGCACGGTTCCTGCACGACGACGGCAGGCGTCCGCTCCCGCGGTGCGTCCCGGCGTCGGCGCAGCGAGCCCCACCAGGACAGGAGCCCACCCTCGTGCCCGAGTCGAAGTCGCGCAAGAAGCCCAAGCCGCAGCGTCCGCCGAGCGTGCCGAAGCCCGAGTCGGGCAACCCGCGCTGGCTCGTGCCCACGATGCTCGGGCTCATGCTCGTCGGGCTCGCCTGGATCGTGCTGTTCTACCTCAGCGGTCCGAAGCAGCTCCCCGTCCCGCCCCTCGGCGCGTGGAACCTCGGGGTGGGCTTCGCCTTCATCATCGCCGGGTTCGCGCTCACGACGCGCTGGAAGTAGCCGCGCGCCGGGCAGGGCCTCGGCCCCGCCCGGCGACGTCGGGCCTCACACCGGTGTAGTTCCACACCTGTGAGTAACCCTGGGGATAACTCTCGCGGCGGGCCCGGTCAGGCGACGTGGCCGAACTGGTCCGCCGCCGCGTAGGTGAGCCACGAGGCGGCGACCAGCGCCACGACGACCACGACCGTCGCGCCCACGGACACCAGGGTGCGGCGCTCCCGCGGCGCGTACGCGTAGGCCGCGCCGAGGGCGAGGCCCACCACGAGACCGCCCAGGTGCGCCTGCCACGCGATCCCGGGGAAGAACAGCCCGATCGCGAAGTTGATGCCGATGAGCACGACGATCTGCATCGCGTTGCGGCCCGTCCGGCGCAGGACGAGCAGGATCGCCCCGAAGAGCCCGAACACCGCGCCCGAGGCGCCGACGACGGGCTGGTACCAGGCCTCCGACGTCGGGCCTCCCGCGAGGAGCAGGTACCCGACGGAGCCTCCGAGGGCGGAGAGCAGGTAGAGCGCCGTGAAGCGCAGCCGTCCGAGCTGCTGCTCGAGGAACGGGCCCGTGATCCACAGGGCGTACATGTTGAAGAGGATGTGCACGGGGCTCGTCGAGTGCAGGAACGCCGCCGTGAGGAAGCGGTAGGGCTGCAGCTCGCCGACCCACGGCGCGAACGCGAGCATGTTCGTCCACGTGCCGCCCGTGACGAGCTGGAGCAGCCAGCTCACGACGCACAGCCCGATGATCGTGAACGTCACGACGGGCGGGCCGCCCCGCACCTTCCCGCCCAGCGCGGTGCGCGCCGTGGGCGCCTGACGGGCGGCCTCCCGCACGCAGTCCACGCACTGGACGCCGACCGCCGCGGGGCGCTGGCACTCGGGGCATGCCGGGCGCCCGCAGCGCTGGCAGCGCACGTACGACACGCGGTCGGGGTGCCGCGGGCACACCGGCGGGACGGCGGGACCGTCGTGCGGTCCGGCCGTCCCGTACGCCGGCGGGCCGGGTGGCCCGGGAGGTGTCGTCGAGATGGTCAGTCCTCGATGGTGACGGACGTGATGACGATGTCCTCCTGCGGGCGGTCGCCCGGACGCGTGGGCGTCGCGTTGATCGCGTCGACGACGGCGCGGGACTCGTCGTCCGCGACCTCGCCGAAGATCGTGTGCTTGCCGTTGAGCCACGGCGTGGGGACCGTCGAGATGAAGAACTGCGACCCGTTGGTGCCCTCGGCCTCGCCCGTCACCGGGTTGCGGCGCACGCCCGCGTTCGCCATCGCCAGCAGGTACGGGCGGTCGAACTGGAGCTCGGGGTGGATCTCGTCGTTGAACGTGTAGCCCGGGCCGCCGGTGCCCGTCCCGAGCGGGCAGCCGCCCTGGATCATGAAGTCCTGGATCACGCGGTGGAAGATCAGGCCGTCGTAGAAGGGCTCGGTGCGCTCGGCGCCGGTGCGGGGGTCGGACCACGTCTGGGTGCCCTGGGCGAGCCCGACGAAGTTCGCCACCGTCTTCGGGGCGTGGTTCGGCAGGAGCTCGATCCGGATGTCACCTGCGGTCGTGTGGAGGGTTGCGAACATGGGCACCATCTTCCCACGAGACCCGCGCCCGACCCGTCCGGGGCGATGTCTCGCGGCGTGGCCGGGGTGGTGGCAGAGTGGGCGGAAACGCATCGCATCCGCACATTCGTCCCGTCGGACGACGACCCCGGGGAGCACGCATGACCCGTTCTCGCTCAGCGAGCGACTCCGTCAAGGACACGCTCGAGTCGATCGACACCGAGAAGCTGAAGGAACAGGCCGCGCAGGCCGCCGCGACGGCGCAGAGCGCCGCGACCCAGCTCGCGGACCAGGCCAAGGACGCCGCGGTGCACGCCAAGGAGTGGGGCACGCCCAAGGTGGAGGCGTTCCTCGAGTGGCTCCAGCCGCGCGTCGAGAAGGCCTGGCAGGACAGCATCCAGGCCGCCGCGCCGCGCGTCGAGAAGGCCGCGACCAAGGCCGCGCCGGCGATCGACACCGCGCACGACCGCCTCGTGGAGGACGTGCTGCCGAAGATCGTCGCCAGCTTCAACGCCGCAGCGGCCAGCGCGGCGGACTCCGCCCAGCGTGCCGCGGACAACGCCGCCGAGGCGACCGCCGCCGCGACTGCCGCGGCCGCCGCGGCGTCGGGCAAGAAGGCGCGCAAGCTCGCGAAGCAGGCCAAGAAGGCCACGACGGAGGCCGCGAAGCAGGCGCAGAAGTCGGCCGGCAAGGCCGGCAAGAAGGCCGCGAAGCACGCCGACAAGACCGCGGAGAAGGCGGCCGCCAAGCTCGCCGCGGCGGCGGACAAGGCAGCCGCGAAGGCCGCCGAGGCCGACTCCTCGAAGGGCAAGGGCCGCACGCTCTGGTGGATCGCCGGTGGCGTCACCGCCGCGGGCGTCGGCTACGTCCTCTACCGCCGCGCGCAGCCGACGACCGACCCCTGGGCCGAGCCGTGGGAGCAGGAGCAGCAGCAGGTCCACTTCGACGACGTCGTCGGCGACGCCAAGCACGCCGTCGGGGACGCGGCCGAGTCGCTCGGCGAGGCGGCGGGCGCCGCCGTCGCCAAGGGCCGCGAGGCCACCGACAAGCTGGCCGAGCGTGCCGCCGAGGTCCGCGACGACGTCACGGACCGCGTCACCGAGGCCGTCTCGGACGCGAAGGACGCGGCGAAGAAGGCGACGAGCCGGGCCCGCAGCACCACCCGCGGCGGCGCTGCCGGCGCGAAGGACGCGGTGAAGGACACGGCGGAGGACGTCAAGGACGCCGCGGCGGACGCCAAGGACGACCTGGGCGACGCCGGCAAGAAGGCGCGCGAGGCTGCCGAGTCGGCAGCCGAGGACGCCGCGAAGAAGGCCGACGACGCCTGACCCTCCACCCGCCGTACCCGGACGGTGACAGACGACCGAGGGGCCCGTCCCGGCAGGGACGGGCCCCTCGTCGTCCCTCCGGGCAAAGACCTCGCGAGCACGCGGACGCGGCCGTGGGACGCGGCCGCGGCCCGCGGCGCCGGGTACGCCGACGTCGGACGCACGAAGACCCCGTCCGCAGCCGGACGGGGTCTTGGTGGTCGTGACGATGGTGGAGCCAGGGGGACTCGAACCCCCAACCCCCTGCTTGCAAAGCAGGTGCGCTACCAATTGCGCCATGGCCCCGGGTGACGCGGCCGGGGCCGGTCAGCAGCGAGAGGTGCTCACTCGAAGGTGTCGGTGACCTCTGCCCAGAGGTCGCGCTCGGCGTTGTCCTCCGTGTACTTGCGCCACACGAGGTACCCGGCGCCGGCGGCGAGGAGCAGGAGCAGAAGCTTCTTCATGGTGTTCCCCCTCGAGTGGGTTGGCAGTGGGCCTAAGAGGACTTGAACCTCTGACCTCTTCCTTATCAGGGAAGCGCTCTAACCGTCTGAGCTATAGGCCCGAACGCGCCTCGCCGGACAGCCCCAGGAGGGCTGCTCCGCTCGCAGGCAGCGATTGAGGTTACCCCACCGGGAGCCGCAGACCCAAACCGAGGGGCCTGTGCCTCCCGGTCGGGGAGCCGGTGCGTGGTCAGTCGTCGGTGAGCGTGAGGTGCACGCCACCCACGAGCGCCGCGACGATGTTGTAGAGGAACGCCATGATCGTCGAGAGCGCCGTGATGATCACGACGTTCACGACGCCGAGCAGCGTGGCGATCGAGATCACGCGGCCGAACGCGACGTACTGGCGGATGTCGACGTCCGTCTCCGTGCCGACGATCTGCGTGAACAGCTCCTCGATCTTGAAGAAGACCTGCATGCCGTCGAGCACGTACCAGACGACGGCGGTCGCGACGACGGTCATGATCCCGATCGCGACCGCGAGGAGGAAGCCGAGCTTCATCGCGGACCACGGGTCGATGCGCGAGACCGCGAGCCGCACGCGGCGCGGGCCGCCGTCGGGCCGGACGGCCGGGGTCGCGCCCGTCGCGGTCCCCACGGCCGGCGTGGCGCCGGTGAGCGGGCTCGCCGTGCCCGTCACCCCGGCGGCGGAGTAGTGCATGGAGGCCCCGGCGGGAGCGCCGGCGGTCGCCGCGCTCGTGGGGGCCGAGGTGGTCGTGGGCACGCGCCTCACCGTCTCGTCGTCGATCTCGTCGTGCCCACGCTCGGGCTCCGTCTCTGCGGGCGCGGCGGGGACCGCCGCCGACACCTTCTTCGCGGCCGTCTTCGCCGCCGCGATCGCCGCGGCCGCCGCCTTCACGGCCCCGGCCCGGGCGACCGCGACACGGCTCTCGCCCGACGCGCGCTCCATGCCGTCGTCGTCCACCGTGCCCTGCGCGGGCGCAGCCTGGGCCGACGGACCCGGCGGAGGCGGGGGAGGCGGCGGGACCGCGGCCGCGGCCCCGTCACGCGGGGTCGCCGGTGCCGAGGAGCCCTGGGACGCACCCTTCGTCGAACCCTTCGACGAGCCGTTCGACGACGTGCCGTCCGCCTCGCCGTGCCGGCTCGGGGACGTGCCCCCGGAGCGGGCCGCGTCCGTGTCCGGTCGCGGCACGGTCAGCCGCGGCGTGATGGTCGGCGGTGCGTTGTTCTCGCTGCTCATCTGGTTTCCTCGGTGGTTCCGGGGGCCGGGTCGGTCCCGCCCGCCCCGTCGGACGAGGCGGGCGCGTCGGTGGTCGGTGCGCTGCTCGTGTCGGTGACGCCCGGGGCCGTGCCGGTCCCGTCCTCGCCCTCCACGGTATCCCGATCCTCTCCGAGGCGACGCTCGACGTTCCGCGCGACCGCGATGATGCGGTCGCCCTTGTCGGGCTTCGCGAACGTCACCCCCTGCGTGTTCCGACCGGTGAGGTTCACCTCGCCGACCGCGGACCGCACGATCTTCCCGCGTTCCATGATGACCAGCACCTCGTCGTCGGCCTCCGTCACCAGAGCCCCCACGAGATCTCCACGAGCCTCCACCAGGTTGGCGACCTTGATGCCCAGACCGCCGCGGCCCTGGACGCGGTACTCGTCGATCCGCGTGCGCTTCGCGAACCCGCCCTCCGTCACGACGAAGAGGTCGGAGCCCTCCTCGACCACGTCGGCCGAGAGCAGCTCGTCGCCGTCGCGGAACTTCATGCCTGTGACGCCCGACGTCGCGCGGCCCAGCGGCCGCATCGTGTCGTCGTCGGCGGGGAAGCGGATGGACTGGCCCTTGCGTGACACGAGGATGAGGTCGTCGTCGGCGTCCACGAGGAGCGCCGCGACGAGCTCGTCGGGCGTGCCGGACTCGTCCTCGCGCAGGTTGATCGCGATGAGGCCGCCCGAGCGCGGCGAGTCGTACTCCGACAGCCGCGTCTTCTTCACGAGGCCGCGACGCGTCGCGAGCACCAGGTACTGCGCCGCGTCGTAGTCGCGCAGGTCGAGGACCTGCGCGATCTTCTCGCCCGGCTGGAACGCCAGCAGGTTCGCCACGTGCTGACCCTTGGCGTCGCGCCCGCCCTCGGGGAGCTCGTACGCCTTCGCGCGGTAGACGCGGCCGAGGTTCGTGAAGAACAGCAGCCAGTGGTGCGTCGTCGTCACGAAGAAGTGGTCGACGATGTCGTCCTCGCGCAGCTGGGTGCCGCGCACGCCCTTGCCGCCGCGCTTCTGGGCGCGGTAGCTGTCGCTGCGCGTCCGCTTCACGTACCCGCCGCGCGTGATGGTGACGACCATCTCCTCCTCGGCGATGAGGTCCTCGATGGAGACCTCGCCGTCGAACGGGAGGATCGTCGTCCGACGCTCGTCGCCGTACTTCGCGACGATCTCGCCCATCTCGTCGCCGACGATCGACCGCTGCCGCTCCGGCTTGGCCAGGATGTCCTGGTAGTCGAGGATCTGGCGCTCGAGCGCGTCGTGGTCGTCGAGGATCTTCTGCCGCTCCAGGGCCGCCAGACGGCGCAGCTGGAGGTTGAGGATCGCGGTCGCCTGGACCTCGTCGACGCCCAGCAGCTCCATGAGGCCCGTGCGGGCCTCCTCGACGTCGGGCGAGCGCCGGATCAGCGCGATGACCTCGTCGAGCGCGTCGAGCGCCTTGAGGTACCCGCGCAGGATGTGGATGCTGCGCTCGGCCTCCGCCAGCAGGTACCGCGTGCGGCGCACGACGACGTCGAGCTGGTGCGTCGTCCAGTGCCGGACGAACGCGTCGAGGCTCAGCGTGCGCGGCACCCCGTCGACGAGCGCCAGCATGTTCGCGCCGAACGTGTCCTGGAGCTGGGTGTGCTTGTACAGGTTGTTGAGGACGACCTTCGCCACGGCGTCGCGCTTGAGGACGACGACGAGGCGCTGGCCCGTGCGGCCCGACGTCTCGTCGCGGATGTCCGCGATCCCCTGGACGCGGCCTTCCTTGACGAGGTCCGCGATCTTCGCGGCCAGGTTGTCCGGGTTCACCTGGTAGGGGAGCTCCGTGACGACCAGGCACACGCGGCCCTGGATCTCCTCCACGTTCACGACGGCGCGCATGGTGATCGAGCCGCGACCCGTGCGGTACGCCTCCTCGATCCCCTTGTGGCCGAGGATCGTGGCGCCCGTGGGGAAGTCCGGGCCCTTGATGCGCTGGAGCAGCGCCGCGAGGAGCTCCTCGCGCGAGGCGTCCGGGTGGTCGAGGTGCCACTGCACGCCCGCCGCGACCTCGCGGAGGTTGTGCGGCGGGATGTTGGTCGCCATGCCGACGGCGATGCCCGCCGAGCCGTTGACCAGCAGGTTCGGGAACCGCGCGGGCAGGACCGACGGCTCCTGGGTGCGGCCGTCGTAGTTGTCCTGGAAGTCGACGGTGTCCTTGTCGATGTCCCGGACCATCTCCATGGCGATCGGGGCCATGCGGCACTCGGTGTACCGCGGGGCGGCCGCCGGGTCGTTGCCGGGGGAGCCGAAGTTCCCCTGCCCGGCGACGAGCGGGTAGCGCAGCGACCAGTCCTGCACGAGGCGCACCAGCGCGTCGTAGATCGCGCTGTCGCCGTGCGGGTGGAACTTGCCCATCACGTCGCCGACGACGCGCGAGCACTTCGAGTACGAGCGGTCCGGGCGGTACCCGCCGTCGTACATCGCGTACAGCACGCGCCGGTGCACGGGCTTGAGGCCGTCGCGCACGTCGGGGAGCGCACGGCCCACGATGACGCTCATCGCGTAGTCGAGGTACGACCGCTGCATCTCGAGCTGCAGGTCCACCTGCTCGATGCGCCCGTGGTGCACCGCGACCGCCGACCCGTCGGCGTGCACGGTCTCCTCGGACCCGTCGCCGGGAGCCGTGGGCTCGTTCTCGGGGTTCTGCTCGTCCGTCACGGTCTACCTCGTTCGTTCGTCTCTGCGTGCGTCGTCGACCTGGAAGCCCTCCGGACCCGCCCGGGAGGGCGGGCCGCGCCGGGGCGTGCGGTCCTGCCGCCCCCCGGCTCCGCGAGGAGCGGGTCAGATGTCAAGGAACCGCACGTCCTTCGCGTTGCGCTGGATGAAGCTCCGGCGGGACTCCACGTCCTCGCCCATGAGGACGGAGAAGATCTCGTCCGCCGCCGCGGCGTCGTCCAGGGTCACCTGGTTGAGCGTGCGGTGCTCGGGGTCCATGGTCGTGTCCCACAGCTCCGAGTAGTCCATCTCGCCCAGACCCTTGTAGCGCTGGATCCCGTTCTCCTTGGGGATCCGCTTGCCGGCGGCCTGACCGGCGGCGAGGAACGCGTCGCGCTCCTTGTCGGAGTACACGTAGTCGTGCGGGGAGTTCGACCACTTGAGCCGGTAGAGCGGCGGCTGCGCGAGGTAGACGTGCCCGTTCTCGATGAGCGGGCGCATGTACCGGAACAGCAGCGTGAGCAGGAGCGTCGCGATGTGCTGGCCGTCGACGTCGGCGTCGGCCATGAGGACGATCTTGTGGTACCGGAGCTTGGTGAGGTCGAAGTCCTCGCCGATGCCGGTGCCGAACGCCGTGATGATCGACTGGACCTCCTGGTTGGACAGGGCCCGGTCGAGGCGCGCGCGCTCGACGTTGAGGATCTTCCCGCGGATCGGGAGGATCGCCTGCGTCCGGGGGTTGCGCCCGCGCACGGCAGAGCCGCCCGCGGAGTCACCCTCGACGATGAAGATCTCGCACTCCTCCGCGCGGTTCGACTGGCAGTCGCGCAGCTTGCCCGGCATGCCGCCCGACTCGAGCAGGCCCTTGCGGCGGGTGGCCTCGCGCGCCTTGCGGGCGGCGAGCCGCGCCTGCGACGCCTGGATCGCCTTGCGCAGGACGTCGCGGGCCTCGTTCGGGTGCGAGTCGAACCAGTCGTTCAGCCGCTCGTTGACGACGCGCTGGACGAACGTCTTCGCCTCGGTGTTGCCGAGCTTCGTCTTCGTCTGGCCCTCGAACTGCGGCTCGCCCAGCTTGACGGAGATGACCGCCGTCAGGCCCTCGCGGATGTCGTCGCCCGTGAGGTTCTCGTCCTTGTCCTTGAGGATGCCCTTGTCGCGCGCGTAGCGGTTGACCAGCGAGGTCATCGCCGCGCGGAAGCCCTCCTCGTGCGTGCCGCCCTCGGTCGTGGAGATCGTGTTGGCGAACGTGTGGACGGACTCCGAGTAGGCGCTGGTCCACTGCATCGCGATCTCGACGGAGATGCGCCGCTCGGTGTCCTCCGACTCGATGTCGATGACGTCGGGGTGGACGAGCTCGACCTTCTTGGCGCCGTTGAGGTGCTTCACGTAGTCGATGAGGCCGCCGTCGTACTTGTAGCTCACCGTGCGCGCTGCGGGCGACGCGCCCGACGACGTCCCGTCGCCGCTCGCGGGCGTGCCGTCCTCGGCCTCGCCCGTGACCTCGTCCCCGGTGTCGAGGTGCGCAGGGCGCTCGTCGGTGAGCGTGATCCGCAGCCCCTTGTTGAGGAACGCGTACTGCTGGAACCGCGCGCGCAGGGTCTCGAAGTCGTACTCGGTGGTCTCGAAGATGGTCGGGTCGGCCCAGAACGTCTGCGTCGTGCCCGTCGCCTCGGTCGCCTCGCCGCGGTGCAGCTCGCCCACGGGCTTGCCGCCGTCGGCGAACTCCTGGCGCCAGGCGTAGCCGTCGCGCTGGACCTCGGTGACCACGCGGGACGAGAGCGCGTTGACGACCGAGATGCCGACACCGTGCAGACCGCCGGAGACGGCGTACCCGCCGCCGCCGAACTTGCCGCCCGCGTGGAGGATCGTCATGACGACCTCGACGGTGGGCCGGCCCTCGGTGGGGTGGATCGCGACGGGGATGCCACGCCCGTTGTCGACGACGCGCACCCCACCGTCGGCGAGGAGCGTCACGTCGATCGTGTCCGCGTGGCCGGCGAGAGCCTCGTCCACAGAGTTATCCACAACCTCGTACACAAGGTGGTGGAGGCCTCGCTCACCGGTGGAGCCGATGTACATGCCCGGACGCTTGCGGACTGCCTCGAGGCCCTCGAGGACGGTGATGTTGCTCGCGTCGTAGCCGCCGCCCGCCGAGGGTGCCGCCTCCGCGGACGCCGTCGGGTCGGGGATGGCGGTGTCGGTGTGCTCTGCCACGGGCAGGACTGCTCCTCGTCGTCGTGCGCGCGGCCGCCGTGTCCGTGCCGGACCGGCCGCCGCTGCTCAAAGGTTCCGGGCCCGCACCGCCGCCTGCGCCGGCTCCGTGGGGGGAGCGTCCGACCTGCCGCGGACGGCTGATGGAGGCGCCGCGGACGGGCTGCGCGGGCGGGTGGTGACAAGACCCGGAATGACCTCCCCAGTCTACCCGCCACGAGCCGAATTCCGCGGATCTCGGCCGTCCTGAGGTCATCTCGCGAGACATTCGCGACGCGATCCGCGCCGCCCGCCCGAAAGTTCTCCACACGGTTGTCCACAGGCGCTGTGGGCGCCGCCCGGACTACCTGGGGAGCAGCCCGAGAAAGTGCCCACGGCAACCGTCTGGGCGGGCGGATGGGAGCGCTACCGCAACTGACAAGTCGGGAATCGGCGTTTCACGCGGAAAGTGGTCTAATACCACACACCATCCTGATTCGCGCGTCGTCCGCGCAGCAGTGATCGCCACGCGGGCGGCTCGACCCCGAAGGGACCCCACTCAGTGAAGAGACTCCTCGCGAGCGCTGCGGCGACAGCGCTCGCACTCGGTGGCCTGATCGTGGCCACCGCGGCACCCGCCTCCGCCCACACGCCCGTCGTCACGGCCGACTGCACGACGCTCTCGGTGAAGCTCTGGGCCTACTCGCAGAAGAGCAACCAGCTCACCGTCACCGTGGACGGCAAGGAGGTCGAGTCGACGACCTTCCAGCGCCAGCTCACGCGGTCGTACGACCTCGACCCCACGCAGGACCACACCTGGACCGTCTCCGTCGACGCGTCCGACGGTCGCCAGTACGACCACGAGCAGTCCGGCTCGACCCGGGCCTGCGAGACGCCCGACGCCCCGGTGCAGGTCGGCGTCTACGTCTATCCCAAGACCGACCCCGCGAAGCCGGCGGCCTGGGAGAACTCCGGCCCGCAGAAGATCGTCACGAGCGCCGAGTTCCCCCTGCCGGAGAAGCCGTGGGACAAGGCCTGGGTCGTGCAGCCCCTCGACCTGGAGGCCGTCCGCGAGGTCGCCCGCACGATCCAGCCGGACGTCGACACGCCCGAGCTCTGCACCGCCTGGGCCGTCCAGCAGGACCTCGTGAACCTGCCCGACGGCCTCGACGGCCTCCCGACGGACATCCGCTACTCGCCCGACGGGAAGCACCTCGGCGAGTTCCCCGAGGGCACGCTCATCGCGTGGGACCACCAGGACCTCGCCGACCTCCTCCCCGAGGGCGCGTGCGAGACGCCGGAGCCCGTCGAGGAAGAGGTCGACGCCGTCGTCACGCCGGCCGTGCCGACCGCCGTCGAGGTCTGCGGCACCGAGCTCACGGAGCAGAACCTCCCCGCCGAGTCGGAGGACGTCCGGTACACCCTCACGGACGAGGGCGTCGTCGCCGAGCCGAAGGACGCCGCGGCGACCTTCTCCCCCCAGACCGAGGAGCTGGGCTACCTCGTGACCGAGGACGGCCGGTTCGCGCTCTTCCCGCTCGAGGACCTCGTGCCCGACGACGAGGCGTGCGCGCTCGTGCCCGGCGAGATCGGCGCCGTCTGCCAGGGCGACGTCCCCTACCTCGGCTACGAGGTCGCCCTGCCCGAGGGCGTCACGGTCGACTCGGCGACACCGCTGACGATCACCTTCCTGCACCCGAACGGCGGCGAGGACTACGTCGTGACGGACCAGCCCCTCAGCGGGACCCTCCTGTGGCCGGGAGCCTCTGCCGAGGAGCCGAAGCAGTGGCCCGGGTTCGTCCGCAACGAGGACGGGTCGTACACCGAGACCGACGGCAACTACGCCTGGACCCGCGACGGCGCCGAGGTGCTGTTCGAGGTCAACCCGTCGTACTCGACCGTGGTCGAGTACCCGCCGGCGACGAGCGCGTGCGCGAACCCGACCGTCGCGCCCGTGGCCGTCGAGGACGTCGCCGGCCCGGCGGAGCCGAGCGGCCCGGCGCTCGCCGCGACCGGTGCGACGGTCGCGGGTGCGGCCGCGTTCGCCGCGCTGCTCGTCGGCGGCGGTGCCGTGGTGCTCTGGCTGCGTCGTCGAGCGCAGGCGTGACCCCCTGACGACCCCATGACGTGGTGACCAACGCCCCGGTCACCACCCGCGCGAGGCCCGCCGTGCCCCCTTCACGGCGGGCCTCGTCGTCGGTCCGGGCGGGCTCAGCCCCAGGTGTCGCGTGGGCCCGGGCCGCGCACGGACTTCTTCCCCCGGCGGAAGCTCGGCCCCGCCGGCCCGAGGACGGTCACCGTCTCGACGACCCCCTCGCCGACCTCGCGCGCGAGCCGCTCGAGCAGCTGCGGCGTGAGGAGCCGCACCTGCGTCGCCCACGCCGTCGAGTCGGCCCGCACGACGAGGACCTTGTCCTCGAACGTCTCGGGCTCGCAGTGGTCGGCGACCTGGTCGCCGACGACCTCGCGCCACCGCCCGACGACGCCCCCCACCGACACGTCCGCGACCCAGTCCCGCTCGCGCAGCAGGCGCGCGACGACGTCACCCAGGAGCTGCGGGTCGCGGCCGCCCGGGCGCGCGCCCGACGTCGGCGGGTCCGCGAGGATGCGTCGGCGAGGCTCCTGCCCGGGCCGGAGCCCCTTCGCGCGCGCCGCCGCCTTGGCGCGGTTCAGAGCCTGGCGCGCCACCTCCGCGGGCGGTGTCAGGTCCACGACGTGCCCCACGGGCAGCCCCGTGGGGCGTCGCTCCGGGAGGTCGTCGGCCGCAGCGGGACGCGCGTCGTCGTCCTGACCTCGAGAGCCGTCCCGGTCCGCGTGCTCAGTCCTCGACACGGTCCACCGTCCCGTCGTGCACGGCGAACCGCGCGCCGTCGAGGAGGCTCGGGACGTCGTCGGGCACGGCCGCGGTGATGATCACCTGGCCCGCGTCGGCCACGAGCTCGGCGAGCCGCTCACGCCGCCGGACGTCGAGCTCGGCGAACACGTCGTCGAGCACGAGGATCGGCTCGCCGTCGGGCCCCCACTGGTCCGCCCACAGGAGCGAGTCGAGGCCCGCGGGGGCGCCGTCGCGCAGCAGCCGGTACGACGCGAGCCGCAGCGCGAGCGCGAACGACCACGACTCGCCGTGGCTCGCGTACCCCTTCGCCGGGAGGCCGCCCAGGGTCAGGACGAGGTCGTCACGATGGGGACCGACGAGGTTCACCCCGCGGTCGACCTCCTTCGCGCGCACGGCCTCCATGGCCTCCAGCATGCGCCTCTCGAGCGTCGCCACGTCGGGGATGCCCGACGCCGGCGCCTCACCCGGGTCCGCGACGTCGCCCGCCGCGGGCCCACCTGCCGGGCCGTCGTCCGCGTCGAGCGCCTCGTCCACGGACGAGCGGTACGCGATGCGTGCCTCGCCCTGCCCCGCGCTGACCTGCTCGTACGCCTCCGCGACGTAGGGCGTGAGCGCGGCCACGAGCTGCAGGCGCAGCGCCGTGATCTCCGCGCCGAGGCTCGCCAGGCGCGCGTTCCACACCTCCAGGGTCGCCAGGGGCGAGGCGGTGGTCTCGGGCGCGTCGTCGTCGGGCGGCGGCTCGACGGCGGACGGCCTGCGCCGGCCGCGGCCGCGCAGCGCCGTCGCCGACTTGAGCAGAGCGCCGCGCTGGCGCAGCACCCGGTCGTAGTCCGCGAGCAGCGCCGCCACGCGCGGCACCAGGAGCACCGCGAGCTGGTCGAGGAAGCGGCGCCGCCCGTCCGGGTCGCCCTTGACGAGCGCCAGGTCCTCCGGCGCGAAGAGCACCGTCCGGACGATGCCGAGGACGTCGCGCGGCCGCTGGGCCGGGGAGCGGTTGATCCGCGCCCGGTTGGCCCGACCCGACGCGATCTCGAGCTCCACGGTGCTCGCCCGGTCACCTCGCACGACGCGCGTGCGCACGACGGCGCGCGCGGCCCCCGCACGGACGAGCGCGGCATCGCCCGCGACGCGGTGGCTCGTGAGCGTCGCGACGTACCCGATCGCCTCGACGAGGTTCGTCTTGCCCTGCCCGTTCTGCCCGACGAGCGCGTTCACGCCCGGGACGAGCTCGACGTCGACGGACTCGTACGAGCGGAAGTCGACGAGGGAGAGGTGCGAGACGTACATCGGTGCGGCGCGGGTCGAGGGGGTCGGACGGGACCGGTCAGGCCGGGGGTTCGAGCGGCCCGGCTCCCGGGGAGGCCGGCCCGGCCGCCTTGACCGCGTGCCCGCCGAACTGCTGGCGCAGGGCGGCGACGGCCTTGAGCGCGGGCGACTGCTCCTGGCGCGACGCGAAGCGCGCGAACAGGGCAGCGGAGATGACGGGCAGCGGGACGGCGTTGTCGATCGCCTCGTCGACCGTCCAGCGGCCCTCGCCGGAGTCGTCGACCCAGTCGTCGATCGCGGCGAGCTGCGGGTCCTCCTCGAGCGCCTTGACGAAGAGGTCGAGGAGCCAGGAGCGCACGACCGTGCCGCGGGTCCACGCCTTCATCGTGCCGTGCACGTCCTTGACGAGCCCGCTCTTGGCGGCGAGGAGCTCGTAGCCCTCGGCGTACGCCTGCATGAGCCCGTACTCGATGCCGTTGTGGACCATCTTCGCGAAGTGCCCGGCGCCGACCTCGCCCGCGTGGACGAAGCCCTCCTCGCGCGGGCCGTCGGGGCGCAGGGCGTCGAAGACCGGCATGGCCGCGTCGACGTACGTCCGGTCCCCGCCGACCATGAGGCCGTAGCCGTTCTCGAGGCCCCAGACGCCGCCCGAGACACCGACGTCGAGGTAGCCCACGCCCTTCTCGGCCAGCTCAGCGGCCCGCGCCTGGTCCTCGGCGTAGTACGAGTTCCCGCCCTCGATGACGAAGTCACCCTCGGCGAGCAGAGCGCCGAGCTCCGTGACCACGCCACGGGTCGCGTCGCCCGCGGGGACCATGACCCACACGATGCGCGGGCCGTCGTCGGGCAGCGCTGCCACGAGGTCGGCGAGCGTCGCGACGTCCGACACCTCGGGGCGAGGGTCGTACCCGACGACCTCGATGCCGGCGGCGCGGACGCGCGCCCGCATGTTGTTGCCCATCTTGCCGAGGCCGACGAGGCCGATGCGCGTGACCATACGAGTCCTCCGGGGTGCGGTGGTGCGGTGCGAGCCGTCCGGCTCCGTCGGGATCAGCCGGCGAAGCGGATCGGCACCAGCAGGTAGCGGTAGTGGGACGAGTCCTCGCCGTCCAGCGAGTCCTGACCCGTGAACTCGACCGGCTTGTTCGGGTGCGTGAAGCTCAGGCGCACGAAGTCGGTGCCGAGCGCGCCCAGGCCGTCGAGCAGGAACTGCGGGTTGAACGCCACCGAGATGTCCTCGCCGACGAGCACCGCCTCCAGCGCCTCGGACGCCTGCGCGTCGTCGCCCTGACCGGCGTCCAGGACGACCTGGCCGTCCGTGAACGAGAGACGGATCGGCGTGTTGCGCTCGGCCACCAGCGACACGCGCTTGGCGGCGTCGATGAGCGGGGCGGTGGGGACGACGGCGTGGATCGGCGTCTCGTCCGGGAAGAGCCGGCGCACGGCGGGGTAGTCCCCGTCGACGAGCTGCGACGTCGTGTGACGACCCCCGGCCTCGAAGCCGATGAGGTCCACGCCGGCGCCCGTGTTGAGCCCGATGTTGACGAGGCCCGAGCTGCCGAGGGACTTCGCCACGTCGTTGAGGGTGCGCGCGCGCACGAGGGCGACCGCGGAGTAGCTCGGGGTCACGGGCGTCCAGGTGAGCTCGCGCAGGGCGAGGCGGTACCGGTCGGTCGCGAGGAGCGTGATCTTCTCGCCCTCGATCTCGACGCGCACGCCCGTGAGGAGGGGCAGCGTGTCGTCGCGGCTCGCCGCCACCGTGACCTGCGCGACGGCGTTCGTCAGCTCGTCGCCCGAGACGGTGCCGGAGAGCTCGGGCATCGCGGGCAGCGCCGGGTACTCGTCCACCGGCATGGTGAGGAGCGTGAACCGGCTCGCGCCGCACGTCACGGTGACCTTGTTGCCCTCGAGGACGACGTCCACGGGCTTCGCAGGCAGCGCCCGGGAGATCTCGGCGAGCAGCCGGCCGGAGACGAGCACCGTGCCGGGCTCGCTGACCTCGGCGGGGATCTCGGAGCGCGCGGAGACCTCGTAGTCGAAGCTCGACAGGCCGATGGTCCCGGACGCGTCGGCCTCGAGCCGGACCCCGGCGAGGACGGGCGCCGGCGGGCGGGTCGGCAGGGTTCGCGCCGTCCAGGTCACCGCGTCGGCCAGGACATCACGCTCAACCCGGAACTTCATCCCACACCCTCTCGTCCCCACGTCTCGATCGGACCCGATCTTCACATGTGTCGTCCTGCGTCGCCGCGACGCCGGGCTCGCCGTCGGGGCCGCTCGTCCTCCGTCGTCCACGGGGCAGGTCTGCCGCTGTGGACGTGAGGAGCCGGGTCGCAGGTCCGCGCACACGTGTCGTGCATGAACCCTACGCGAGGAGGCGGGTGGGAGGAACTGGAACGACAGGCCTGGGGACCTCGGCGACGTCGCGCTCTCGGCGTGGGTCGGTGAGGATCGGAGCGAGGCTCGTCGGGGCACAGGTCGCACCGTCGGCGCCGGAGCCTGATGAAGGCGTGTGGAATTTCCCCTCTGAGAACACTTTCGTCGTCGTCATAGGGGTTGTGGATCTCGTGGAAAACCGGTGTCTGCGCAGGTCAGCGGGCAGAAATGCGTGTGGACGAACCGGTGCGTCCAGTGTGGGAAAGTCGCAGCCCCTGTGGGCGGGCGATCTGTCCCCACACGTCGTCCACCGATCGAGGGTGCCCCGTCCACACGGAGAGCACCTTCATCCACAGCTGTCCACAGAACTGTGCACAGACCGGGCGTGGTGATGCCGTCCACAGGGTGTGTACGAGCTGGCCCGTCCACAGGTTTCGGGGGGAAAACCATGATCTTGTCGGGATTTGTCGCGCCAGGTAGGCCTCTGTGGTCGACCGCCGGCGCCCGCATTCTGCGGATGTGAATACCCACAGGAACCCTGTGGATGACTGTGGACAACTCCACCCACATGCTGTGTACGAGTGCGGTTCGCAGCAATGATGCGCGGAGGCGGTCGCTCGCTGAGGGCGATATCCACAGCTGAGAGCACCGCAGTGGGGAAACGTGTGGACAGTGAGCGGGAGGGGCGAGGACGGGGCATCCCGCTCGACGACGACGCTCCGAGGACCGCTCGAAGGCGCGCGGAAGTCCGACGGCCGCTCGCCGTCGTGGGCGTGCACGAGCTCGTCCGGGCACGGCAGAGGTCGGGTGAGAGGACGTCGCCGACGCGAGACGGCCCGACGCCGTCGACGGACGGTCCGTTGCCTCGCGTGTCCCGCTCCGTCGGGGATCGTCGGGGATCGTCGGGGATCGTCGGGGATCGAGGTCGAGGTGGCCGACGGGGGTCGACGCAGAGCGTGAGCGATCGCGGGGCCGGGGCGCTCGGGTGTGGTCGCGGGTGGCCTGCGCGCCACGGCTGGAGCCGGGCGGCAGAGGCGTCCACCGTGGGGCGCGGCGAAGTCGTCGGGAGCAGCACCGTCAGGACCACGGCGGCGCCGCCTCAGCCGCGGTGCTGCTGCTTGATCCGGCTCGTGAGCTCCGTGACCTGGTTGTACGTGGAGCGTCGCTCCGCCATCTGCTCGGTGATCTTGCGGTTCGCATGCATGACCGTCGTGTGGTCGCGGCCGCCGAACTGCTGACCGATCTTCGGGAGCGAGAGGTCGGTCAGCTCGCGGCACAGATACATGGCGATCTGCCGTGCGGTGACGAGGACGCGCGAACGGGAGCTGCCGCAGAGGTCGTCGATCGTCAGGCCGAAGTAGGCGGCCGTCTGCGCGATGATCGCAGCGGGCGTGATCTCCGCGCTGTCCTCGTCGGTGATGAGGTCCTTGAGCACGATCTCCGCGAGCGGGAGGTCGACCTGCTGGCGGTTCAGGTTCGCGAACGCGGTGACACGGATCAGCGCGCCCTCGAGCTCGCGGATGTTGGTCGAGATGCGCGAACCGATGTAGGACAGCACGTCGTCCGGAGCCGCGAGACGTTCGCTCGACGCCTTCTTGCGGAGGATCGCGATGCGCGTCTCGAGGTCCGGCGGCTGGACGTCCGTGATGAGGCCCCACTCGAACCGCGACCGGAGACGGTCCTCGAACCCGTTCAGCTGCTTGGGAGGCAGGTCGGAGGTGATGACGACCTGCTTGTTGGCGTTGTGCAGAGCGTTGAAGGTGTGGAAGAACTCCTCCATCGTCTGCTCCTTGCCCTGCAGGAACTGGATGTCGTCGATGAGGAGCACGTCGACGTCACGGTAGCGCCGCTGGAACGCCCCGGCCTTCCCCTCACCGATGGAGTTGATGAAGTCGTTGGTGAACTCTTCGGAGTTCACGTAGCGCACCCGCACGTTCGGGTAGAGGTTGTGCGCGTAGTGCCCGATCGCGTGCAGCAGGTGCGTCTTGCCGAGTCCGGAGTCGCCGTAGATGAACAGCGGGTTGTAGGCCTTGGCCGGCGCCTCCGCCACTGCGACGGCGGCAGCGTGCGCGAACCGGTTCGACGAACCGATGACGAACGTCTCGAAGACGTACTTGGGGTTCAGCCTGCTGGGCTCGGCCTGGGGACGCGGCGGGGGAGGAGGCGGCAGGTCGGGGAGGAGCACGTCGTCGGGCTCGATGTAGGGGCGCTCGACCGCCGGCCGCGACGCGGGCGCGAGGACCGGGTCGGAGCTGAGCTCCGGGTCGACGGTGATCCCGAAGCGGACGTCGCGCCCCAGGCACGAGGACATCGCGGTCACCAGCTCGTCGCGGACGCGCGTCTCGAGGTACGTGCGGGTCTGCTCGTGGGGGACCGCGATGAAGACGGTGTCGTCGAGGATCGCCAACGGCTTGGCCAGCCGGATGAACGCGATCTGCCGCGGGGTGATGTCCGGGCTCGCCTCGAGGATGCTCAGGGTCTGTGCCCAGACGTCGGCGATGTTCTCGTCCGGGTTGGCCACGGGCAGTTCCTCACGGGGGTTGACAGCGTGCGCCGGGCACAGCTCCGGCCGTCGAGCGCGCTGACGGGCCGGGCGGGGTGCGCCGACGAGAGAAGGTCACGGATGGGATGATGCTGGGGTCGATCGTGCCACGGGAACCCCTCATCCACATAGTTGTCCACAGGCTGTGGGTTGTAGGGTGGGGTTCCTCCCCCGGCAGGTTGCCGGGATTCGGGACGACGCCGCGCCATCGTCGCACGCGGCGGACGTCACCCGTCGCGGTTTGACCCGGAAGGGTCGCGCAGCGTAACGTCAGACAGCCGTTCCAGGTGTTCTTGGCGCGCCCGCGTGGAGGAAACTCGACACGAGGCCTCACGCCACGAACTGCCTGCGAGGACCCGATGCCCCCAGCAATGGCCATCCGGTCCGCGTGCCTGAGCGGCGACCGGGCGGGGAACCGTCCGGCGCACGACCTGAACCACCGGCAGGAGCCAACCGGATCCTGTCACTGCATCGTCGAGGACATAGACGGTGTACCTCCCCGACGTTCTTGGAGTACCTCGTGAGCAAGCGGACCTTCCAGCCGAACAACCGGCGCCGGGCGAAGACCCACGGCTTCCGGCTGCGCATGCGGACCCGCGCCGGCCGCGCCATCCTGGCTGCCCGCCGCCGCAAGGGCCGCACCGAGCTCTCTGCCTGATCGCACGTGCTTCCCGCGGCGCACCGACTGCGCCGTTCCGTCGATTTCGAGCGGGCGGTGCGCCGCGGCGTGCGTGCGGGTAGGTCGACCGTGGTCGTGCACCTCTCGGAGGACCCCGAGGGTGCTGCGCAGCCGCAGGTCGGCTTCGTCGTCTCCAAGGCAGTGGGAAACGCGGTGCACCGCAACCTCGTGAAGCGCCGACTGCGCGCCGCCACGGCGTCGCGCCTCTCCGTGCTGCCCGCGCACGGGCGCGCCGTCGTCCGCGCGCTTCCCGGCGCGGCGCTCGCCTCCTTCGAGGAGCTCAGCGCCGACCTCGACAGCGGTCTCGTGCGTGCGACCCGTCGGCTCCACGATCGAGCGGGCGAGCGTCGATGACGACGACCCACCCGCCGCGCGTCCCGGCGCCGTCCTCGCCCGAGGAGCCCGGAAGCGACGAGCGCGGCGTCGTCCGCCGGGTCGTCGACCTGCTGCGCCGTGTCCCCGCCCTCACGCTGATCGGCGTGATCAGGGCCTACCAGTCGGTGATCTCGCCGATGACGGGGCCCACGTGCAAGTACTACCCGTCCTGCTCCCAGTACGCCCTCACGGCGGTGCGTCGGCACGGCGCCCTGCGCGGAACGGGCCTCGCCCTCTGGCGGCTGCTGCGCTGCAACCCCTGGAGCCTCGGTGGGGTCGACGACGTTCCGCCGGCACGACACACGCACTAGTCCGTAGCCCGATCCCCGGGCGATTCACACGCTTTGTCTGAAGTTGAGGGAGCAGTCACCGATGGACTTCTTCGCGTTCCTCGCCCCGATCGAGTGGGTCGTGGCGTGGATCATGTACCTCTGCCACCAGGGGCTCGTCTTCCTCGGGTTCTCCGACGGCCCAGGCCCGGCGTGGGTCCTGTCGATCGTCGGCCTGGTCATCATCATCCGTATCCTCCTGATCCCCTTGTTCTTCAAGCAGATCAAGGCGTCGCGCGGTATGCAGATGTTGCAGCCGGAGATGCAGGCGATCCAGAAGAAGTACAAGGGAAAGACCGACCCGGCGTCCCGCGAGGCCATGAGCCGCGAGACGATGGACCTGTACAAGAAGCACGGGACGAACCCGTTCGCCTCCTGCATGCCGATCCTGCTCCAGTCGCCGATCTTCTTCGCGCTCTTCCGGGTGCTGAACGGCCTGGTGCCGATCTCCGACGGCTCCTCGAAGCCGATCGGTCCTATCGACGCGTCCGTGGCGTCTGACATCGAGAGCTCGTCGGTGTTCGGTGCGCAGCTGTCGGACGTCTTCCTCCGCACCGACGACCTGCAGACGAAGATCGTCATCGCGGTCCTCATCATCGCGATGTGCGCGACGACGTTCTTCACGCAGCGCCAGCTCACGATGAAGAACATGCCGAAGGCCGCGCTCGAGGGCCCGATGGCGTCGACGCAGAAGATGATGCTCTACGTCTTCCCCTTCATCTTCGCCGTCTCCGGCGTGAACTTCCCGGTCGGTGTTCTCGTCTACTGGACCACGACGAACCTCTGGTCGATGGGGCAGCAGTTCTACACGATCCGGCGCATGCCGGCTCCGGGTTCGGAGGCGGAGCGCCTCCTCAAGGAGCGTCAGGCGCGCAAGCGCGCCGCGAAGGGCGTGGTCGAGGACGCGACGCCGGTCATCGAGCAGCCTCGCGGCCAGCGCCAGCAGCCCAAGCGCAAGGACCGCCAGAAGAGCGCTCCTCGTCCCGTTAGAACGGTGGCGGCGACCACCCCGGAAGATGCTCCGGTGGAGGACGCCCCGGCGGACAAGCCGTCGCCCGGCGGTACCGCGAAGGGCGGGCCCGGGTCCGGGACCGGCGCGACGAAGCCCGCGCCCAAGAAGAAGAAGCAGAAGTAGCCCTGCGCCCGAGCGCGCACGTGCCGTGAGGAGCAACGCATGACGCCTACCGAGACGCCCGCGCCCGACGCGACGTCCACCGAGGAATCCGCCCCGGAGACCACCCGGCTCGAGGAAGAAGGGGAGATCGCGGCGGACTACCTCGAGGAGCTCCTCGACATCGCGGACCTCGACGGTGACATCGACATCGACGTCGAGCACGACCGGGCCGCAGTCGAGATCGTCGCGGACGACCCCTCCGCTTTGAGCTCGCTCGTGGGCGACGACGGCGAGGTGCTCGATGCGCTGCAGGAGCTGACCCGCCTTGCCGTGCAAGCGAGGACGGGGGAGCGGAGTCGCCTCATGCTTGATGTCGCCGGCTTCCGGGCGGGCCGCCGTCGTGAGCTCACGGCGCAGGCCGCGGAGGCGATCGAGCGCGTCCGTGCTGAGGGCGCCAAGGTCTCGCTCGAACCGCTCAACGCGTTCGAGCGGAAGGTCATCCACGATGCGGTAGCCGCCGCCGGGCTGCGCAGCGACTCGGAGGGCGTCGAGCCGCAGCGCTACGTCGTCATCTACCCGGCGGACTGACACCGACGGCGACAGCAACCGCACCACCACCCCGCCCCGCGTTTCACGTGAAACGCGGGGCGTAGTGCATGGTGCGAGGGCTCGTGCGTCGTCCCGGCCCCCGTGGGCCGGGACGCGCTGGCACGACGGGAAGGCCGACATCCCCACGGCGCGCCAGCGCGGGAGTCGCCACGGCCCTGCGGGACGGACACGGCGGTCCTCGGACCGCGGTGCAACCGCGACGGCAAGAGTCGACCCCGGTCTCACCGCTTCGGTGGGCCGCGCACGCTTGCCGTCGTTTCACGTGAAACGATGAGGCGTTCGCACACAAGGAGGCAGACGACCCGATGCAGCACGAGGCCGCAGGCAACGAGGAGCCGGAGATCCCCCGGGAGGCGCTGATCGAGTACTTCGGAGAGTCGTTCCCCGCCGTCGAGAAGTTCGCGGAACGTCTGCGTGACGAAGGCGAGCTGCGTGGCCTCATCGGTCCGCGGGAGGTTCCGCGCATCTGGGATCGTCACATCCTGAACTCGGCCGCCGTCGTGCCCTTTCTGCCCAGGACGGGCCTTGTTGCGGATGTCGGATCGGGTGCCGGCCTCCCGGGCGTCGTGATCGCCGCGATGCGGCCGGAGGCGACGGTCTACCTCATCGAACCGATGGAGCGACGCTGCGCCTGGCTCACGGAGATCGCCGAGGATCTCTCTTTGCCGAACATCGAGGTCAAGCGCGGGCGAGCCGAGGAGTATCACGGCGCTTTCGAGTGCGACGCGGTGACGTCTCGCGCCGTCGCGGCACTCGACAAGCTCGCGCGGCTGTCGCTCCCGCTGGTTCGTCCTGGCGGAGAGATGATCGTGCTCAAGGGTCGCAACGTGAGCCGTGAGGTCGATCCGGCACGGAAGGTTCTGCGCAAGCTCAAGGCATCGGAGCCGGAGATCCTTGAGGCGCCGACGCTGCCTGGTGTGGAGACCACGACCGTCGTTCGTATCGTGCGGCAGACTGGTTCACGCTGATCCTGGGAACAGGTGGCCGAGCACGTGAGCGACACGCGAGATCTCGGCCCCGATATCCGTCGGACGCCATGGCGTACGGCGGATGCTGAGAGGCGACGACGGAGAGGATGAGACGCGTGACGCAGAGCCCTGTGGGTCCCGACGGATCCGAGGAGCGAGCGGCGCTCTCCCACGACGGGGAGGGTGCACAGAGCATGGGAACCGAGGACGACCGTCGAGCTGCACTGATGGCCAGTCTTCCCGTCGCTGACGACTCGACGCCGCTCGCCGCCCAGCTCGCGGAGGATGCTCGCCGCCGGATCGACCTCCACGGGCGGCGTTTCCCTCGACCGGTGACGACACGGATCATCACCGTCGCCAACCAGAAGGGCGGCGTCGGGAAGACGACGACGACGGTGAACCTCGCCGCTGGGCTGGCCATGGCCGGGCTCAACGTGCTGGTGATCGACAATGATCCCCAGGGGAACGCTTCGACGGCTCTCGGGGTCGAGCATCGCGCGGGGACACCGTCGGTCTACGAGGTTCTCGTCGATGGAGACCCGTTGGCGAGCGCCGTCCAGCAGTGTCCTGACATCCCCACGCTCTGGTGCGTCCCGGCGACCATCGACCTCTCTGGTGCAGAGATCGAGCTCGTGTCGCTGGTTTCACGTGAAACACGACTTCGCCGCGCCCTCGATGAGTACCTGGCGCAGCGTGAGCGGGACGGTCTGGAGCCGATTGACTACGTTCTGGTCGACTGCCCTCCGAGCCTCGGCCTCCTGACGGTGAACGCCTTCGTCGTCGGCCGGGAGGTGCTCATTCCGATCCAGTGTGAGTACTACGCCCTAGAGGGTCTGAGCCAGCTCCTCAAGACGATCGAGCTGATCAAGGCGCACCTCAATCCGGGTCTGCACGTGTCGACGATCCTGCTCACGATGTATGACGGGAGGACGAACCTCGCGCAGCAGGTCGCGTCGGAGGTTCGTGAGCACTTCCCGGAGCAGACGCTGCGGACCACGGTCCCGCGTTCGGTGCGTATCTCCGAGGCCCCGAGCCACGGACAGACGGTCATGACCTACGACCCGGGGTCGACCGGCGCGCTCGCCTACCTGGAGGCGGCCCGCGAGCTCACCCAACGCGCGGAGAACCGAAGCGACGAGGGGACGGATGACGACGGGCAGAGGAACGCCGCTTCGCCGCCGCCGCAGGACCCTCCGCAGTCAGCACACACGGGATCGACGTCTCACCACGACCATGAGTTTGCCGGCACCATCGGTGGTCCCGGCCTGCGGCAGGAGGAACAGCGATGAGCGAGAAGCGCCGAGGGCTCGGGCGAGGACTGGGCGCCCTGATCCCGACGAGCTCCGAGGGCAGGCGGCCCGTCGACGTCTTCTTCCCGAGCCCTGTGTCGGAGGAGGCGACCAGCGGGGAGAAGCACCGCGAGGCGGCTGGGTCGGCCGACGAATCAGCCACCGCGGTGGCTGAGGGGACCGACTCCGCGACGAGCGTCACGACGCTCGTGGCGGACGCGGACTCCGGACCCGCTGATCTTGCCTCGCTCACGTCACTCTCGGAGGCTGACCTCGCCGAGCTGGATGCTGTGGTCGCGGACGCGAGTGCGGTACCCGTGACCCCGCGCGACGAATCGACGAGCGATAGGCCGACGACGGACGCCGTTTCACGTGAAACGACATCCGACGCGAGCCGAAGCACGGGGGAGGAGCAAGCTCCCGCTCGGGATCTCGACACGTCTTCGCCCGCTGAGTCGACAACGGTGGAGGAGTGGGCGGGTGGGGCGGCCGAGGATCTGGTTCCGGTCCCGGGGGCGCGGTTCGCTGAGCTTGCGACGTCCTCGATCCGACCTAACCCGCGTCAACCGCGCACCGTTTTCGACGAAGGCGAGCTCGACGAACTGATCGGCTCCATCCGCGAGATCGGGGTGCTCCAGCCGATCGTGGTGCGTCCGGTGCCGGGGGAGTCCGGCACCTACGAACTGATCATGGGCGAGCGCCGTTGGCGCGCGACGCAGGCAGCGGGACTCGACGTCATCCCGGCCATCGTCCGCGAGACCGACGACGCCGATCTGCTGCGTGACGCGCTCTTGGAGAACCTGCACCGCAGCGCTCTCAATCCTCTCGAGGAGGCTGCCGCATACCGCCAGCTCCTCGACGACTTCGGCTGCACGCACGAGGAGTTGGCAGACCGCATCTCGCGGAGCCGCCCCCAGATCTCCAACACCCTGCGTCTGCTGCGTCTACCTCCCCTGGTGCAGCGGCGAGTTGCTGCCGGAGTGCTCTCGGCAGGGCACGCGCGCGCTCTTTTGGGTCTCACCGACGGTGCGGAGATCGAGCGTCTGGCGCAGCGCATCGTCGCCGAAGGTCTCTCCGTGCGGGCGACGGAGGAGATCGTCGCCATGGGCGGCCTCGACGGTGAGCGCCGCGCGCCGCGGACACCGCGGGCGGGACAGCGGTCCGCGGCGATCGACGAGCTCGCGCATCGGTTGTCCGACCGTTTCGAGACGCGGGTCAAGGTCGACCTGGGTAAGAACAAGGGGCGCCTGACGGTCGAGTTCGCCTCGGTCGAGGACCTCAACCGGATTCTCGACGTCATGGCGCCCGACGATCCCGGTCTGCTGCGCAAGTAGAGGCATCGCGGGGCGGTACACCGGCGCAGAGTCCCCGTGGCCAGCGTCGGGGACCAGAGCGCAGGGCGGGGCGCGCGCACTCACCACACGGGAGTGCGCGCGCCCCGTCTGTCTCTACGGACGAGGAGCGTCCGCCCAGTTCGCCGATTCTCTGCGAGCAGCTTGCGTGCGCGCACACGCGCTCACTCGACAGTAGATGACCTGTGTTTCGCCTCGACGGGTGGCCGCGCCCGTGCCGCGTCCGACGGTGCGTGGCAGAGGAGCGACTGACGGGCGCCGCGACCAGCGTCGCGTGCGGACAAGCGCTCGGACCCGCATTCTCGTTCTCTCTGACACGCAGGCGTCTGCGCGGGAAGGGTCGACCGCACGACGAGGCCCTCCCACAGGCCGGCGGTGCGCCTCGTTTCACGTGAAACACCACGGCCGAGGGCTCCACGACGGGGAGGACGGCTTCTCGGTGCCACGTTTCACGTGGAACACGCCTCCGGTTCCGTTGTCGCGAACCGGAGTCCACGGCCGGGACCGGCGCCACAGATCACAACACCCGATCGGATCGACGGCATTCGACCAGCTTTGAATTCACCTCGAGGTTCACCTTTCAAGGACCACCGGTCAAGCCCAGCGCGCAGGGCCACACACACGGGGCACGGATGGCGCGGCCTGCGCCGCCGGTGATCTTCGTGCTCTGGGCACCCGCCGAGGAGCAGCGATACGCCCCGCTCCTGAGTTGCGCGGCCGCAGCGCACAGAATGATGCGCCTGCGGTACTGCGGCGGGCCTTCTCGCCTCCGACGCGTCGAGCACGTCGTGACCTCTCCTAGTCTCCACCGATGCGCGAGGAGGAGGTGGGCAAGGATCCGGCGTTCGTGCATGCGAACTGACGGGGTCGCTGGCGCCCCAAGCGTCCACCAACGGTGAGCGCTGTCGGGTAGGCCCTGAGGTCGGCGTGCTGGGGCGCGCGTGTCACTCGCCAGCTCCGAGACGGATGAGCAGTCGCGACGTCGCCAGAGGAGTGCGCCAGACCGGCATGGGCCGCAACGGCTTCGAGGTGGGCGTGCTCTCGGCAAGAGAGAGGGGCTGTCGTGCTCTGCTCTTTGGCGATGCAGTCGATCGTTTCACGTGGAACATCGGACTGGCATAGTGCCGATGAACGGGGTCTCGGCGTGCGCGGGGCAGCACCCGGAACTTCAGGGTCGTCCTGCTGGCGACGATCCCCGTGCCCACGGCGGGGGAGGGGAGCGGTCCCGCTAGACCGAGCCCGGTCGGAACGGCGGCGGTCAGCAACACGAACTGAGGGGTCTCCCGGGGTGGGGCGGTGGTGAGTGATCGCCTCCCACCACAACCGTGTTCCCACCAACCGCCGCACCTTGCGAAGGTGGAGGGGTCTCAGAGCGTCACGACGCGACGTCGGCGACTGGCGCCGTTGTTCAGTGCGCATCCGCTCGCCTCACACCTCGCATCGGAGAGCCGGTCAGTGCAGCTTGCCGGCGCAGTTGACACGGTGGGTCCGGTCTCCCGGGCCCCGACGTAGTGGACAGCTTCAACCACGCCCAGTCCCGTGGCGATCACCGCGATGCGACGGTGTTTCACGTGAAACGGCCAGGGCGATGCGGTCGAGGACCCGGCGCGGCTGGACGGGGGCGAAGGCACAACCGAGACGGCTGTCGGAACTGTGGGTCCGTGCTCGCGACGGTGTCAAGGAAGTCACGGTTCCGGAGGCCGAGCGCGGCGAGCGCGGCGAGCGCGTGGACGGTCTCGGTCTGACGGAGCGCGGCACGCGCGGGACCGTCAGGCATGAGGAGCCCGACACTCGTGGGGTCAGTGAGATGTCGAACCACACGGCGGAGTCGCGCGGCCGCGACGCCGCCAGCCGCGCCGGTCGCGTTCGACGCCATCCTGGAGGACCGCACGGGGCTACCCGTCGAATCCGTCGACCGCGAGGGCCGCGGGGGTCCCTCGCGAGACGGCTCGGCGGCGATCCCGGCCGGTTGGAGACGGGTGTGCGCAGGACTTGAGAGAGTTGCGGCATCAATTCGCATCGGGTGGTGCTGAGGAGACGACGGAGGACGACGAGCCGTACGACCGCGAGGCGGTACCACGAGCGGTGGCGGCGGGTTATGCAGAGCGGGAGACCACCACGGCGCGTACGGGCTGGCGCCCCACGGCGGCGCGGCGCGTGGTGCGAGGGTGTGATAGGTCCGGCCTCTCGCCACCCGGTTCGAAGTCGCCGCCGCGGACGCAGTCCCGTCGCGAGGGGCGAGGGGCCGGAGGCGAGAGCGAAGGGCGGGAGGCGGGAGGCGACGGCACCCCCAGACCACTTTCTGTCCCGGCACGGCCGCACGGCCGCACGGCGGCACGGCGGCACGGCGGCACCAGGATCAGGCGCGCGCGGAGCGCTGGCCCTGCTCGTCGGAGCGGTCGGGGTTTCCTCACCGGCGACGCAGCAGCAGCCGTGAGAGTGAGCCCGTGCCACGAGGCAGACGAAGAGTCTGCGAGCAGGACAAGGCGTGCGCTCATGTCGGTGCACCAGCGAGGCGACCGGTGGTGCTCGAGCGGCAGCGTGGAGGCCCCACCATCACCGGTGCCCGGCTTGAGCCAGCTCTCTCCGTCGACGGGGCAGAGACGGGAAACGCCCCTGTTTCACGTGAAACAGGGGCGTCGCCACGTCGCGCACGCGACGAACTAGTGGCGTACGTGGGCGTTGACGAGGGACCGGTAGAGGTGTCCGAGGTCGAGGCCGGCCGCACGGGCTGCCTGGGGGAGGAGAGAGGTCTCGGTCATCCCCGGCGCGACGTTGACCTCGAGGAACTGCACGACCCCGTCGGCGTCGAGGATGACGTCGGTGCGCGACAGGTCGCGGAGACCGAGCGCGGTGTGTGCCCGGACGGCGACCTGGCCGACGACGCCGAGGATGTCGTCGTCGAGCCGGGCCGGCGCGAAGTACTCCGTGCGGCCGGGGTTGTAGCGCGCGTCGAAGTCGTACGGTCCGGTCGTGACGATCTCGACCGGCGGCAGCGCCTGCGGCCCGCGGCCCAGGTCGACGACGCTCACGGCCAGCTCGACGCCCCGGACGGCCTGCTCGATGAGCGCGACCTCCCCGTACGCGAAGCAGTCCACCATGGCGCGAGGAAGCTGGTCGGCGCGCTCGACGAGCGTCACGCCGAGCGCCGACCCGCCGTGCGTCGGCTTCACGACGAGCGGGAGCCCGAGTCGCGCGACGACCGCGTCGAGCACGGGCTGGGCACCGAGCTCGCGGAACAGGCTCTGGGGGAGGGTGACGTACTCGGGAGTGCACAGGCCGGCGCCGAGGACGACGTTCTTCGCGACGGGCTTGCTCCAGGCGGCGCGGCTCTCCCGCGGGCCTGTCCCGACGTAGGGCACCCCGACGAGCTCGAGGACGTCGCGGATGGAGCCGTCCTCCCCGCTCGCGCCGTGGAGCAGCGGCCAGACGACGTCGGGGTGCGCGGAGTCGAGGAAGGGCAAGAGGTCGGCGTCGACGTCGTGCACGGTCACCTCGAGACCAGCGGCGCGGAGGCTCTCCGCGACCCGGCGGCCGGAGCGGAGCGAGACGTCGCGCTCGTGCGAGAGGCCGCCCGCGAGGATGGCGACGTGCCCGCCGGGGGGGACGTCGTCGTCGGGCCGGAGGAGGTGAAGGTGCTGGTCAGGGCGCTGCGCGTCCGTCGAGGTCGTGCTGTCGGCTGCGCCGGTCGTCGTCGGGCTGCCCGTGGTCGTGTCCACTGGTGACGGACTCCTGTTCGGTGCCGCTGCCGCCCGTCCGGGGCGCAGCGGCGTGGGTGGTGAGTGCTTCAGGCCAGGTTCGGCGAGGGGTTCTCGACGTCCGTGACGTCGGGGTCGAGCTCGGCGTTGGTGCCGAAGATCTCGACGAGCTCCTGCTCGGCGTTCACGACGCCCGCGAGACGGCGGACGCCCTCGCGGATCCGCTCCGGGGTCGGGAAGCAGTAGGAGAGGCGCACGTGGCTCGCGCCCGTGCCGTCGGCGTAGAACGCGGTGCCGGGGACGTAGGCGACGCGCGCGGTGACCGCGCGGGGGAGCATGGAACGCGCGTCGAGGCCGTCGGGGAGCTGGACCCACGTGTAAAAGCCGCCGTCCGGCACGGTCCAGCTCGCCGAGGGGAGGTGCTCGGCGAGGGCACCGATCATGGCGTCGCGTCGCTCCCGGTAGAGCTCGCGGAACTGCTTGATCTGGCCCTTCCAGTCGCACGTGTCGAGGTAGGCGGCGATGGCGAGCTGCGACGCGTTGGACGGGCACAGGATGGCGGACTCGCTCGCGAGCACGAGCTTCTCGCGGACGGCGTGCGGCGCGACGACCCAGCCGACGCGGTAGCCCGGGGCGAAGGTCTTCGAGAACGACCCGAGGTAGAGGACGCCGTCCTCGTCGAGCGACCGCAGCGCGGGGAGCGTCTGGCCGTCGAAGCCGAGGAGCCCGTACGGGTTGTCCTCGATGACGAGGACGCCGTAACGCTGCGCGATCTCGAGGATGCGCGGGCGGCGCTCGGCGGTGAGGGTCACGCCGGCGGGGTTGTGGAAGTTGGGCACGGTGTAGAGCAGCTTGACGCGGCGCCCGTCGGCGGCGAGGCGCGCGAGGGTCTCTTCCAGCGCCTCCGGGACGAGCCCGTGCTCGTCGAGGGGGACGTGCACGACGTCGGCCTGGTAGGAGCGGAACACGCCCAGCGCGCCGACGTAGCTCGGCGCCTCGGCGACGACCACGTCGCCCGGGTCGACGAAGATCCGCGTGACGAGGTCGAGAGCCTGCTGCGAGCCGGTCGTCACGACGACGTCGTCGGGGTGGCACTCGATGCCCTCGAGTCGCACGACGTCGAGGATGCGCTCCCGCAGGGTCTCGTCGCCCTGCCCGGAGCCGTACTGGAGCGCCGTGGCGCCACGCGTCGCGACGAGGCGCTGCATGGTGTCGGCGATCTGGTCGAGGGGGAGGCCTTCGAGGTAGGGCATGCCGCCGGCGAGCGACACGACCTCCGGCCGGTTCGCGACCGAGAACAGCGCGCGGATCTCCGACGCTCGCATCCCGTGCGCTCGCTCTGCGTAGGCACCGAACCACGGGTCGAGGCGGGTGCCGCTGGGAGCGGGCTGCTGCGAGGGAGTCGTCGGTCCAGTCACGATCCCCAGTGTGGCACGGAGGATCGGGGGATCGCGTGAAGACGCCGGAGGGCGGACCACCGTGCTGGTGGCCCGCCCTCCGGCGTGCGTGGTGCGAGGTCGCTCGCGGTCCGTGCGGTCGCGGAGGCGACGGCTCAGACGGCCGTGGCGAGGACGGCGTCGATCTCCTCCGTGAGCGCGCGCTTGGGGCGCGCCCCGATGATCGACTTCTGCAGCTCGCCCCCGACGTAGACGTTGAGCGTCGGGATCGACACGATGCCGTAGGCGGCGGTCGTCTCGGGGTTCGCGTCGGTGTCGAGCTTGGCGATCTTGATCTTGCCGTCGTACTCCTCGGCGAGCTCCTCGAGGATCGGCGCGACCTGGCGGCAGGGGCCGCACCAGGTCGCCCAGAAGTCGACGAGGACGGGGACGTCGGACTCGAGGACCTCCGCGCGGAAGGTGGAGTCGGTGACGGGGACGGTCGACATGGTGTACCTCCTGGGGGGCGTCGGTGGCTGCGGTGCGGGGTCAGGCCTGGAGCTCGGCGAGCGCCTCGGGCAACTCGTCGGGGTTCGGCGTCTGCGGGGTGCCGGCCAGGTCCGCGAGGCCCGCCGCGTCCGCGAGCTCCGTGAGGTAGCGCTGCGCGTCGAGGGCGGCAGAGCACCCCGATCCCGCCGCGGTGATCGCCTGGCGGTAGGTGTGGTCGACGGCGTCGCCGCACGCGAACACGCCCTCGAGGTTGGTCGCGGTGGTGCGCCCGACGACCTGGATGTAGCCCTCGTCGTCCAGGTCGATCTGCCCCTTGACGAGCTCGGTGCGGGGCTCGTGACCGATCGCGACGAACAGGCCCGTGGCGGGGAGCTCGCGCTCCTCACCCGTGACGGTGTCGCGCAGCGTGACCGCCTCGACCTTCTTGTCGCCCTCGATCCCGGCGACCTCGCTGTTCCAGGCGAACTCGATCCTCGGGTCGTTGAGCGCGCGGTCGGCCATGATCTTCGACGCGCGCAGCTCGTCGCGACGGTGCACCAGCGTCACCTTCTCGGCGAAACGGGTGAGGAACGTGGCCTCCTCCATCGCCGAGTCGCCGCCGCCGACGACCGCGATGTGCTGGTCGCGGAAGAAGAAGCCGTCGCACGTCGCGCACCAGGACACACCGCGGCCGGACAGGCGCTTCTCGTCGTCCAGGCCGAGCTCGCGGTACGCGGACCCGGTCGCGAGGATGACGGCGCGGGCGCGGTAGGTGTCGCCGTTGCCCGTCACGACGGTCTTGACCGGCCCCTCGAGGTCGAGCAGCGTGGCGTCGTCCCACTCGATGCGCGCGCCGAAGCGCTCGGCCTGCTTCTGCATGTGGTCCATGAGCTCCGGGCCCATGATCCCGTCGGGGAAACCGGGGAAGTTCTCGACCTCGGTGGTGTTCATCAGCGCACCACCGGCGGTGACCGACCCCGCGAGCACCAGCGGGGCGAGGCCCGCGCGCGCCGCGTAGATCGCCGCGGTGTACCCGGCGGGACCGGACCCGACGATGATCAGGTTCTGGACGGCTGACTGCTCGGTCACGTGCTGCTCCTCGGATGCTCGATGCGTGGCGGCCGACCACGCGAGAGTGTGAACGCCGCCGGGGCGGCTTCTGTTCCACGGTACGGGGGTTCGCCGGTCGACGGGCGCTCGGCTCACCGTGAGCGCGATCCCACCGGCGCCCGTCCCGCAGCGTGGTGGTCCCCGGCGCCTCGACGCCCCGTCCGCCGCGACCCGGCGCGGACGCTCCGCGTCCCGTCCGGCGCCCGAGCGACCGGCCACGCCGGGCTTGTCGACGACGAGCGCCGCACCGCGGGCACGGGCACGACGGCGGGCGAGGCCGCGGACCGTGGGGACCTGGCGGCGTCGGCCCCCACGACGTCAGGAGACGAGGATCTCGTTGATCTCCGCGCGGTACTCGCCGGCCGGGTTCTGCGGCAGCTCGGTGAACCACAGGACGATGGACTCGGCCTCGACCGGCTGCTCGAACGTGAACGTCGCGCCGGGCGACAGCGGCCCGGACGCGAGCACGGTGCCCTCGGTCGGGGTGTCCGGGCTCGTCGCGCGGATCTCGACGTTGCCGCCGTTCGTCGCGGTGTCGATGACGATCGACGAGACGGGCGCCTTCTGCTCGAGGGTGACGGCGAAACCGATCCCCGAGCGCAGCCCGGCGAAGTCCGCCGCGTTGTAGCGGCGGGAGATCCACGTCGTGTCCGGCTGCTGGTCGTAGGCCAGCGACGCGAGCTCGGGGTGCTCGCCGTCGTTGTTGCCGGCGGCGTCCCCCTCGGGGTCGAGGGCCGTGCCGGACGCGATCATCGGGCGGACCTCGGGCGCGGCCGGGGCCTCCTCCCCGCCGGAGCCGGTGCCCTCACCGCCCTCGGCCGGTTCCTCCGACCCGCCCGCGGTGGGCTCGTTCGTCTGCACGGCGGGCCCGAAGCCGTCGAACGCGGTGTTGACGGCCCACACGACACCGCCCACCACGAGGGCCAGGACGAGCACGAGGACGATCGGGGTCGCGTTGAACCGGCGCGGCCCGCGCCGCGACGGGACGGGCTCGCTCCACGCCGCCGCGGCGTCGGGACCGGCGGGCGGGGGCGGCGGGGACGCCGGGTCGTATGCCAGGGGAGCGGTTCCCGCGTCGTAGCCGACGGGCGGCGGTGGGACGGAGTACGCCGCGGCGGTCGGGGCGGGTGCGGGCGGCGGGACGGCGGCGGTGGCCCCGGTCGCGGCCCCGGCGGCGTAGGCCACCCCCGGGCCTGCGGACCCGGGCACCGCGCCGACGCGGTGGATGCGTCCGGTCGTCGGACGGCGGACCGGCGGGGCGGGCGGCGGCGTCCCGGGCGGCGCGCTGGCCGCGCCGTCGAACGCCGAGCGCACCGACTGACGGCTCACACCGGCGGCGGCGGGCTGCACGAACGCGGGCAGCGCCGCGACGACGGAGACCTCACCCCAGGGCTCGACCGCACCGACGACGTCGGCGGGCGAGCGCGGCCCGTCGCCCAGGGGCGTCGTGGTCCACTCCTCGGCGGTGCCGTGGGTGCCGGCGAAGGTCTCGGTGCAGAGGTCGTCGAGCTCGGCCGGGACGTCGGGGCGGACGGCGGAGAGGGCGAGCACGCCCTCGCCCGCGCGCTGCGCGGGGAGCGGGTGGATGGCGTCCGCGGCGATCCAGGGGACGTCGAGGGACGGCCCGGCCCACCGGGCGGTCATCGCGTAGTAGAGGAGCGCGACGAGCCCGACGGCGTCCGCGCGGGAGGTCTGCTCGGCGTCGTGCTGCTCGTGGCCGGCGACGCCGGCGTCGAGACCGAGGCCGGTGACGAGCACGCGGCTGCCGTCGACGCGGACCGCGTCGGGGCGCAGCGCGAGGTGGTGGACACCGCGACGACGCGCGACCTCGAGGGCGGCGGCGGCCTCGCCGACGATCGCGCGCGCCTGCTGCGGGTCGACGATCCCGCCGGCGACGACCTCGCTCAACGTGATGCCCGTGTAGCGCTCGGTCACGACGTACGCCACGCCGTCCTCGGACCCGACGTCGAGGACGCGCGTGAGGCGGGGGTCGACGACGAGCGCGGCGCGCCGTGCGGAGTCGAGCGCCTCGGCGACGTGCGCGCCGGTGACGACCGAGAGCCGCACGGGCCGGTCGAGGATCTGGTCGTGCGCCGACCATGCCGTGACGTCCGACAGGTCGGACGCGAGCTGTTCGTCGAGCCGGTAGCGCGCGACGAGCAGCGTTCCTGGGGCCACGCCGTTCACCGGACCTCCTCCGTGTGGGACTCGTGGTCGAGACCCCATGGTACGCGGGCCCGGATTGCCCCCGTATCACCGGATCCGCGCACGTCAGACGTGTCGTGTCACCGTCGGACGAGGCGTCTGACGCGCCCCACGATCGGTCCCGCGAGCTGGTCGAGCTCCCGGACGCGCATGAGCTTGAGACCGCCCGCGTAGACGAGGCCCATCACGGTGCCGGCGACCGCCACGACGACGACGGACTGCCACCACGAGAGCCCGTAGATCCCGTCGGCCGGATCGCCCGACAGCACCACGAAAGCCCGCAGCACGCCCCACCCGGCGACGGCGCTGACGAGTGCCGCGAGGCCGGCCTTGACGTGCAGGCGCAGGATCCGTGCGCCGTCGAGCCCGCGGAGGGTGCGCCGCAGGCCGACCGTGCGGAGCCCGACCGCCACGAGGTTGGACAGGCTCATCGCCAGGCCGATGCCCACGACCCACAGCTGCGGAGGGAGGAGCTGCGTGCCGAGCCACGACACGCCGACGAGCACGAGCGTGCCCGGCACCTGGATCCAGAAGACCGTGCGCCCGTCCTCGAACGCGTAGTAGACCCACTTCATGAGGACCATGCCGCCGAGCGGCACGAGCCCGAGCGCCATCGCGCGCAGCACCATGGACACGGCCTCGCCCGAGGCGGCGTCGACCGAGGGTACGAGCAGCTTGGTGACCGGCAGGGCGAGGACGACGAGGACCGCCGTCGCGAACACCGTGAACACGCCGACGGTGCGCACGCCGCGCGAGAGGTCGTGCCGCACGCGCGCGAGGTCGCCCGCGTGGGCTGCCGCGCTCATGCCCGTGAAGAGCGCCGTCGCGATGGAGACGGTCACGAGCGAGTGCGGGAGGAGGTAGATCATCAGGGCCTGCGTGTAGGCCGCGTTGCCCGCGACGGCGAGCGCGCCCGAGAAGGCGTCGGGGGCGCCCGTCACGAGCCCGGTGACGGCGCCCAGGGTCCCGGGGTCGTCGCGGTAGGCCCCGAACGTCTGGGCGAGCGCCGCACGGGGCGCCTCGCTCGCGAAGCGCGTCGTGAACAGGACGCCGACCTGCTCGAGGATGACCGCGGCGAACGTCCACAGGGCCACCTGGCCCGCGGACCGCAGGCCGATGCCGTGGAGGCCGAACCGCAGGTGCCAGCGGAAGCCCGCGCGCCACAGCGGGACGACGAGGATGAGCGCCTGGGCGGCGACGCCGAGCGTCGCGGTGCCCGCGAGCAGCGCGATCTTGGTCCCGTCCCACTGCGTGAGGTCGTCGACGTTCCCGGTCGCCGCCGGGCCGTACAGCGCGATGAACGCGGCGAACCCGGCGATCGACACGACGTTGTTCAGCACGGGCGCCCACATGAACGGGCCGAACTGGCCGCGTGCGTTGAGGACCTGACCGAGCAGGGTGTAGAGGCCGTAGAAGAAGAGCTGGGGCGTGCACCAGAAGGCGAACGCGACGGCGAGCGACGTCTGCGGTGCCGTCCAGCCCGGGCCGGTGTACAGCGCGACGAGGATGCTCGAACCGGCCGTGAGCAGCGCGGACAGCGCCAGGAGGATCACGCCCGAGAGCGTGAGCAGCTTGTCGAGCCGCTCCTGCGTGTTGCGGGCGCGGTAGGCCCGCACGATCTGCGGGACGAGGACGGCGTTGAGGACGCCGCCCGCGAGGATCGCGAAGAGGACGTTGGGGATCTTGTTCGCGACGTCGAACGCGTCCGCGACGAGGCCCGTCGTGCCGATCGCGGCGACCAGCAGGACGTTGCGCACCAGGCCCAGGCCGCGCGAGACGAACGTGCCCGACGCCATGAGCGCCGACGACCGGCCGAGCCCGCCCGTGCGCGGTGCAGGAGCCTCCGTCGCGCCGGCCTCCGCGGTCTCGTCGGGGGTGCCCGGCGCCGCCGGGTCGCCGGGGAGCGCGCCTGCGACCCGGGGGACGGCGTCGCGCGTCGTCCCGGGGCGCGGACCCCGCCCGGCACCTGCGGGGCGGACGTGCCGCGGCTGGTCCGGGCTCACTCGGGGCGCTCCGCGTCCGGGTGGCGCGGCCTGCCGGGCGCGACGTCGACCTGGCGGTCGGGCGCGCCGCCCTCTCCCGCCGCGACGGACGCGCGAGCGCTCGGCCCGGGCGCGCCGGCGTCTCCGGCGGACGGCTCCCGCGGCGACGGCTGGTCGAGCGTGGCCCCCGCCAGGCGACGGGGCGAGCGGCCACGACGCACGGTGCGCCAGATGCCGGCGAACAGGGCGATGACGAGCAGGACGGCGACCACCACCGTGCCGACCGACTCCCAGTCGGCCCGGACCCGGACGACGAACTGCTGCGGCTCCGCGACCCGCACCTGGGGCTGCGCGGCGCTGACGAGCTCGACCTCGACGGTGACGTTGCCGCTCCCGAAGCCCTCGACCGGCACCCCGACGCTCGCCTCGGTCGGGACGAGGTCGCCGTCCGCGTCGCGCGTCGCCGCCGGGATCGTCACCGTCGTGCGCTCCGGGGCCCGCAACCGGGGGTCGTCGGGCCGGAGCACGACCTGGACCGTCGCGTCCTGCGTGAGGGTGCTGCGCACCCGGACCGGCAGGTCCTCCTGCTCGGCGACGAAGAAGAACGACGAGCGCGTCTCCACCGAGAGCCCGCCCCGCACCGCGGCGGACCGCTGCTCGGCCTGCTGGACGGCGAGCGTGCGCGACGGCGGCGCCGCGCGGTAGGCGACGGCCGTCGGCGTGACGAACGCCGGCTCGAGCGGGCGCGTGAGCGCCGTCGGGTCGGCCGCGACCGTCGCGAACGTCGCGAGCTCCGCGCGCGACCGGTCGAGGGACCGGAGCTCGGCGGCACCGATCTCGCCCTCGCCCGGGGCGTCCTCCGGCAGCGCCGCGCGGTCGACGGCGGGCGGCTCGACCCCGAGGAGCTGGTCCACGGGCGCGAGGTCGACCCAGCCGGAGTCGCGCAACGCGTCGAGCCGCGCCGTGAACAGGCCGGGCTCGGGCTCCCACGACCGCGGCAGCGCCGCGAGGACGTGCCGCTGGTCGGCAGGGCGTTCACGGGCGATCACGGCCGTCTCGGCGAGCAGGCGCTGCGTGGCGGACACGCCGGAGCCGTCGCCGGCGGAGAGCAGCGCCGTGAGCACCGGGTCGGCGACGAGCGCCGTGACCGGCCCCGCGGCCGTCGTGACCGTGGCGACGCCCGACGGCGTGTAGGTGAGCGAGTCGTCCGGCGCGAGGCCGCCCGGGCCGACGACCGTCGCGGTCGCCCCCGACGCGGCGGCGAGCGTCGTGGTCGCGAGGTCGGGCACGGCGTCGGCCGGCCAGGCGAGGTCGGTGCGCCACCCGCTCGTCGGGTCCGTGGGGGTCGAGGCCGCCGTGCCGGTGCCGGCGTCCGCGGCGTCGGTGGTGCCGTCCGTCGTGGTGCCCGACGCCGGGTCGGACGAGGAGCCCGACGACGGCAGCGGCGTCCCTTCGGGCAGCGCGAGGCCCGCGTGCGCGAAGGCCGCGACGTCCGGGTCGTAGGCGCGCAGCGCGAACGTGGAGCGGCCGGCGGTCGCCCCGCTCACCGCGTCCCCCCAGGCGTTCACGGCCGGGTCCGCCGCCACGGCGGCCGCCGCGAGCAGCGCCGGGTCCGCGACCCAGCCCACCTCGGGCCGCTCGCCCGTCGCGGCGAGCAGGCGGCCGAGCCGCCCGTCGCTCGCCACCGCCGCCGAGAGCGCGTCGTCGTACGCGACCGGGTCCGGGTCCACCGGGGGTCCGGTCAGCGCCGCGACCACGCTCAGCCGGACGGGCGACACCTCGCTCGCGGGTGCGCGGAGGACGAACGTGCGCTGCGCGGCCAGGCGCGCGCCGCCGTCGGACACGGCGACCGCCACGCCGCGCGGGCCCCAGTCGTTGCCCGCGCCGAGGCCGAGCTCGGCGGCCGTCGCCGAGAGCGTCACGTCGGCGCTCTGGCCCGGCGCGAGCGGTCGCCCGACGTCCTCGGAGGCGACGGTGGCGCCGACGCGCCCGTCGAGACCGGTCGTCGTCCAGCTCTCGAGCGCGGACCGCGTGCGCAGCGCGCGGCGGTCGACGCCGAGGGTCACCGCGGGGGAGCCGAGCGTCTGCTCCGTCCCGTTCGTCACCCGTGCCGTGACGGTGAGGGTGCCGTCCGGCGCGAGGACGGTCGGTGCGAACGACGTGAGCTCGAGCGTCACCGCGTCCTCGCCCTCGGGGACCGTGTCCGCCGCGGCGGGCGGGGCCGCCGTCGTGCCGCCGAGCAGGAGGCCGGCCGCGACGACCAGCGTCAGGAGCAGGGCGACGAGCAGCCGTGCGGACGGACCGCGGAGCGAGACCGGCGCGGCGCCGGGAGGGCGCGCACCGCTGCGGGAGGAGGGCGTCATGAGTGGTCGGTCGAGCTCCGTGGGGCGGGCGGTGCCGGGCCGCCGCGGCCGTCGTGCGGGTGGCCGTGCGGGCGGACGATCGTCCGGGTCACCCTACTCTCGACCACCCCGTGGAACCGCGTGCGCCGACCCTCGAGAACGCCCTGCGCGACGACGGCGATGCGCCGCTCGTTCGGGTACGCGAGGCGCGCCGGGAGGTCCGCGACCGGGATCCAGGCGACGTCCTCCGCCTCGCCGTCCGGGTCGCCCTCGACCGTGAGGTACCCGCCCGTCGCGCGGAGCAGGAAGTGGTGGACGACCTTGTGGACGCGCCGGTCGTCGCCCGTGAACCAGTAGTCGATGACGCCGAGGGGTTCCTGCACCGCGCCGCGGATGCCCGTCTCCTCCGCGATCTCGCGGACGGCCGCCTGCTCCGGCGTCTCGTCGCCCTCGAGGTGGCCCTTCGGCAGGCACCACTCCAGGCGGCCGCCGCGGTTGCGCCGCGCGATGATCGCCGCGCACGGCTCGCCGCCGGCGAGCGTGATGACGAGACCGCCCGCCGACACCTCGTCCACGACCGGGAGCGGCGCGGGCGCGGGGCCCGGTCGCGAGCGCGGGTCGATGCGGAGGGCGTGACCGCCCGGCGGGGCCGGGACGGGGGCGGGCTGCCCACGGCCGTCGCCACGCCCGCCCGCCGGATCCCTCCGGGGGTCGTCGGCGTGCGCGGGGGTGGACATGGATTCAACTTTACCGAGTGGGCACCCACCTCCCCGGGACCGGCTCCCCGGCGCGGGCGCGGCATCTGGCAGGCTTGGGTGTCGTGCCCCAGCCTTCGTCCTCCTCGCCGTCGCCCCAGCCGACACCGCCCGCGACGCCGCACGCGCTCGAGCTGCAGCGCCGGGCCCTCGCGGTGCTCACCGAGATGGCTCCTGCGGCGATCGAGCTCGGCGAGGCGTTCCGTGCCGCGGGCCACGAGCTCGCGCTCGTCGGGGGACCGGTCCGCGACGCGTTCCTCGGGCGCGCGAGCAACGACCTCGACTTCGCCACCTCCGCGTCGCCCGACGAGACCGAGGCGATCCTGGCGCGCTGGGGCGACGCGCACTGGGACATCGGCAAGGAGTTCGGCACGATCGGCGCGAAGCGCTTCGGGCGCGGCGGGCCGGGGGACGACCTCGTCGTCGAGGTGACGACGTACCGGACGGACGAGTACGACCCGACGTCGCGCAAGCCCGTCGTCGCGTTCGGCGACACGCTCGAGGGTGACCTGTCGCGCCGCGACTTCACCGTCAACGCGATGGCCGTGCGGGTGCCCGACATGACGTTCGTGGACCCGTTCGACGGCCTGGGCGACCTCGCCCGCCGCGTCCTGCGCACCCCGATCGCCCCCGAGCGGTCGTTCGACGACGACCCGCTCCGCATGATGCGCGCGGCGCGCTTCGCCGCGCAGCTCGAGTTCGACGTCGACGGCGGCACGCTCGCCGCGCTCGTCCTCATGACCGAGCGCATCGAGATCGTCTCCGCGGAGCGCGTGCGCGACGAGCTGTCGAAGCTGCTGTGCGGCGCTGCGCCGCGGCGTGGGCTGGAGGTGCTCGTCGACACGGGCCTCGCCGACCACGTGCTGCCCGAGCTGCCCGCGCTCAAGCTCGAGATCGACGAGCACCACCGGCACAAGGACGTGTACGAGCACTCGCTCACCGTCCTCGACCAGGCGATCGCGCAGGAGACCGGGCCCGACGGCGCCGTCCCCGCGCCCGACCTCGTGCTCCGCCTCGCGGCGCTCCTGCACGACGTCGGCAAGCCGCCCACGCGTCGGTTCGAGGCCGGGGGCGGCGTGAGCTTCCACCACCACGAGGTCGTGGGGGCCAAGATGGTCGCCAAGCGCCTCAAGGCCCTGCGGTACGACAAGCAGGTGGTCAAGGACGTCGCGCGCCTCGTCGAGCTGCACCTGCGTTTCCACGGCTACGGCGACGGCGCGTGGACCGACTCGGCGGTGCGCCGCTACGTGACCGACGCCGGCCCGCTGCTCGAGCGCCTGCACCGCCTCACGCGCGCCGACTGCACGACCCGCAACCGGCGCAAGGCGCAGCGGCTCCGCGAGTCGTACGACGACCTGGAGCGGCGCATCGCCGAGCTCCAGGCGAAGGAGGAGCTCGACGCCGTCCGGCCCGACCTCGACGGGCAGCAGATCATGGAGATCCTCGGGATCCGCCCCGGACCGGTGGTGGGCAAGGCGTACAAGCACCTCCTGGAGCTGCGCCTCGACCGCGGGCCGGTCGACGAGGAGACGGCGCGCGCCGACCTCCTGCGGTGGTGGGCCGAGCAGCCGGAGTCGTCGGCGTCCTGAGCGTGGCCCGCCCGCGTGCGCGCGGGCGAGCGCTCGGGGTCGAGAAGGAGCGGAAACAGCGAAGGGGCGCCGCTCTCGGGCTGAGAGCGGCACCCCTTCGTGCCCAAGGGCGCGACGTCGTGCCGGACGCCTCAGACGTCGTCGGTGGCCAGGGCGGCCTCGACCTTCACGTCCTCGGTGCGGGCGTCCTCGACCGGGGCGTCCTGCGTCCCGGCCTGGGCCGGGCCGGGGCCGTGCGCCGGCGGCGCGCTGCGGCGCAGGAGGAACGACAGGCCGACGGCGACGAGCATGACCGCCGTGCCCCAGACGAACGCGTCGCCGACGCCCTCGGCCAGCGCGACCTGGGGCGACGCCCCCGCCTCGCCGTAGGCGATCGAGCGCGACGTCATGACCGCGACGAACATCGCGGTCCCGGCGGCGCCCGCGAGCTGCTGCACCGTGCCGATCGACGCCGAGCCGTGCGAGTACTGGTGCGGCTCGAGCGACGAGAGCGCGGACGTGAACAGCGGCGTGAACATGAACGCGAGGCCCAGGCTCAGCGTGACGTGCAGGGCCAGGACGAACCACGGCGACGAGTCCGCGTGGATCGTCGTGAAGGCCGCGAGGGCGACCGCGACGACGCTCACGCCCGGGATGACGAGCGGGCGCGGCCCCACCCGGTCGTAGAGCCGGCCGACGGTCGGGCCGAGGAGACCCATGAGGAGCCCGCCCGGGAGCACGATGAGCCCGGTCGCGAGCGGCTCGAGGCCCATCGCGTCCTGGAGGAACAGCGGCAGGAGGATGAGCGAGCCGAACATCGCGACCATGCCGACGGCCATGATGCCGAGCGGCACGCTGAACCCGCGGTGCGTGAACACGCGCAGGTCGAGCAGCGCGCGGTCCTCGCGCTGGAGGACGATCTGCCGCCACGCGAACGCGGCGAGCGCGAGGACGCCGAGCGCGAGCGGCACCGCGGGCGGGACGACCGGCGTGTGACGCGCGGCCTCGCCGATGCTCGACAGCCCGTAGACGAGCCCGCCGAACGCGAACGCCGCGAGGACGAGGGAGGACGGGTCGAGGCGCGAGTGCGTACGGTCCGCGACGTCCCGGATGTACAGGAAGCCCAGGACGAGGGCGACGAGACCGATGGGCAGCACGATGCCGAAGACCCAACGCCAGCTCAGCGAGTTGAGGATGAGCCCGGAGAGCGACGGGCCGAGCGCGGGCGCGGCGGCCATGACGATCGAGATGTTGCCCATGACCTTGCCGCGGATGGCCGGCGGCACGAGCGTCATGATCGTCGTCATGAGCAGCGGCATCATGATGGCGGTGCCCGACGCCTGGACGACGCGCCCGACGAGCAGCCACGCGAAGCCGGGGGAGAGCGCGGCGAGCAGCGTGCCAGCGCTGAACAGCGACATCGCGAGCAGGTACGCGCCGCGCGTCCCGAGCCGCTGGAGCAGGAACCCGGTCGCCGGGATGACGACGGCCATGGTCAGCATGAACGCCGTCGTGAGCCACTGGCCCGTGCTCGCGGTGATCCCCAGGTCCGCCATGAGCGGTGCGAGCGCCACGCTCATCGTGGTCTCGTTGAGGATCACGACGAACGCCGAGCCGAGCAGCAGCGCGATGACGAGGAAGTCCGCCCGGGGCAGGCGGTCGACGGCGGCCGAGGTGTCGTGGGTGGGGGAGGCTGTCACGGTGTGTCTCCGCTCGCGTCGGTGGCGGCCCGGGCGCAGGGTCGGACCCGGTCGGGGGGCAGGGTGCGCTGCGGGGCAGCGCGACGGTCGCGTGCGGGGGCACGCGACGACGGTGTCGGTTCGGTCGGCGGGGTCACGAGCAGGGTGACGCGACCCGGGACGGCCCGCGCGGTGCTCGCCGCAAGATCCGTACCCTGTACGACCATTCACCATCCTGCGTTATTCCCACCGACGGTGACGACCTCTTTTCCGCCCCGGACTCATCGGTACGCGGACGGCAGAAGGAGGTCCGCGCGCGTCGCGCGGGCGGTCGAGGAGGAGGGGCGCGTCAGGCGGGGGACGTGCGCGGGGAGGCCCCGGCGTCGGGCACGACGTCGCCGCCCGGCTCGGACGGCGTGCGCGCGCCCCGCGTCCACAGGACCAGCGCGGCGACGCAGTACGCCACCGCCAGCGCGACGAAGACACCGCGCGACCAGCCCGTGTCGGGGAGCGTGAAGGCGGCGAGGGCCGCCGCGCCCACGAACGCCGCGTTGTACAGCACGTCGTAGAAGGCGAACGCGCGGCCGCGGAACTCGTCGTCCGTGTCGCGCTGGACGATGGTGTCCACCGCGATCTTCGTGCCCTGGGCAGCCAGGCCGAGCAGCGTCGCCCCCGTGAACACGACCGCGCGCGACGGCGTCGTCACCAGCAGGAGCTGGCTCGCCGCCGCGAGCAGCAGCATGATCGCGATCCACACCTGCGGGCCGGTGCGGCGCGACAGGAACGGGGTGATGACCGCCGCCGCGGCGCCCCCCACGCCGGTGAGCCCCACGACGAGCCCGAACGTCACGAAGCCCGCGTCCTGGTCGCCGGGGCTCAGGAGGTTGCGCGCGATGAGGATCGACGCGATGAACACCACGCCGTAGAGGAAGCGGTGCGTCGCCATCGCGAGCAGCGCCTGCCCGGGCGTGCGGCGCGCGACGAGGTACCGGGCGCCGTCGGCCAGACCGCGCGCGACCCGCGCGATCTCGGAGCTGATCGCGGACTCCGCCGGGCGCTCCGGGCCGAGCTGCGTGCGCCCGAGGCGCAGCGCGAGGAGGGACGCGACGCCGAACACGAGCGCCGCGCACACGAGCGCCGACGAGTCCTTGACCCGGCCCGGCTCGAACGCCAGCCCGAGCACGACGCCGATCCCGCCCCCGACGAACGCCGCTCCCGCGCCGAGCGTCGGAGTGAGGGAGTTCGCCGTGAGGAGCAGCGGCCCGTCGACGACGCGCGGCAGGCCCGCAGAGAGCCCCGCGAGCAGGAAGCGGTTCACCGACAGCGCGGCCAGGCCCAGCGCGTAGATCCAGCCGCTCACCCCGCCCGACAGCATGAGCACCGCCATGCCCAGCGTGATGACGACGCGCACCGCGTTGCCCCACGCGAGGACCTGACGGCGCTGCCAGCGGTCGAGGAACACCCCGGCGAACGGGCCGACGATCGTGAACGGCGCGAGCATCACCGCGAACGCGCCCGCGATGGCCGCCGCCGTGCCCTGCGACTCGGGGGAGAAGAACAGGAGCGACGCCAGGCCGACCTGGAACATGCCGTCCCCGGCCTGCGACACGAGCCGCACGGCGAACAGCTTGCGGAAGCCGTCCAGACGCAGCAGCGCCCGCAGCTCGGAGATCACACCCACGCGGTCACCCTACGTTCGTCGTCGTGCGGTCGGACATGTGGTTGTCCCCCGTGCCGCGTCGTGCGGGTTCGGGGGCCCGGGTCGCGCTGGGAGGTCGGGCGGGGAGGCGCGCCTCGGGCGTGCCCGCGGCCGACGGCGAACCGTTGCCGGGCGAGGTAGAGCCCTGGTCATCCGGCGGGACGACCAGGGCTCTACCGCTGCCTACTCAGAGCTCAGCGCTCGACCTCACCGGCGATGAAGGCCTCGAGCTGCGCACGGCCCTTCGTGTCCTCCATCTGGACCGGCGGGGACTTCATGAAGTACGTCGAGGCCGAGAGGATCGGGCCGCCGACGCCGCGGTCCTTGGCGATCTTCGCGGCGCGGACGGCGTCGATGATGATGCCGGCGGAGTTGGGGGAGTCCCACACCTCGAGCTTGTACTCCAGGTTCAGCGGGACCTCGCCGAACGCACGGCCCTCGAGGCGCACGTACGCCCACTTGCGGTCGTCGAGCCACGCGACGTAGTCCGACGGGCCGATGTGGACGTTGCGGTCCTCCTTCTTGCCGCCGAGCGGGCCCTCGAGGTTCGAGGTCACGGCCTGCGTCTTGGAGATCTTCTTGGACTCCAGGCGCTCGCGCTCGAGCATGTTCTTGAAGTCCATGTTGCCGCCGACGTTGAGCTGGTACGTGCGGTCCAGGACGACGCCGCGGTCCTCGAAGAGCTTGGCGAGCACGCGGTGCGTGATCGTCGCGCCGACCTGCGACTTGATGTCGTCGCCGACGATCGGGACGCCGGCCTCCTCGAACTTCGCGGCCCACTCCGGGTCGGACGCGATGAAGACGGGGAGCGCGTTGACGAACGCCACGCCGGCGTCGATCGCGGCCTGCGCGTAGAACTTCGCGGCCTGCTCCGAGCCCACGGGGAGGTAGCAGACGAGCACGTCGACCTGCGCCTCGCGCAGCGCGGCGACGACGTCGACCGGCTCCGCGTCCGACTCCTCGATCGTCTGCGCGTAGTACTTGCCGACGCCGTCGAGGGTCGGGCCGCGCTGGACGGTCACGCCGAGCGGCGGGACGTCCGCGATCTTGATCGTGTTGTTCTCGGAGGCGTTGATGGCCTCCGAGAGGTCGAAGCCGACCTTCTTCGCGTCGACGTCGAACGCCGCCACGAACTCCAGGCTCGACACGTGGTAGTCGCCGAACTGGACGTGCATGAGGCCCGGGACGGTGCTGCTCGGGTCGGCGTCACGGTAGAAGTGCACGCCCTGGACGAGGGACGATGCGCAGTTGCCTACGCCGACGATGGCGACGCGGATGGAGGTCATCCTCGCTCCTTGGTGTTCGTTGTTCCAGGGTCCTCGGGACGCCTCGCGCCGTCGGGCTCCTGCTCGGATGGTTCCGCAGGATGCGGGGTGCTGCTGGACCGCGCGCGGGCGGCGCCCCGGGCGTGCCCGGAGCTCCTGTCGCGCTCGGTGGTGATGAGACCGTCGAGCCAGCGCACCTCGCGCTCGACCTGCTCGAGTCCGTGACGTTGCAGCTCGAGCGTGTACTCGTCGAGCCGCTCGCGCGTGCGAGCCGCGGACTCCCTGACCGCCTCCAGCCTCTCGGTGAGCCGGGTGCGCCGGCCCTCGAGGATGCGGATGCGGGTCTCGGCGTCGGTCTGCGCGAAGAACGCGAACCGGACGTCGAAGCTCTCGTCCTCCCACGCCGCCGGCCCGGAGGAGGCCAGGACGGTCTGGAGGTGCTCCTTGCCCTCGGCCGTCAGCTCGTAGACGATCCGCGCGCGCTTGCCCGAGAGGGCGGGCGCGAGGGTCGACTGCGCGGCCGACTGCTCCGTGCCGGTGATGAGCCCGCGGGCCACCAACGACTTGAGGGCGGGGTACAGCGAGCCGTAGGAGAGCACGCGGAAGGATCCGAGCATGATGTTGAGCCGCTTGCGCAGCTCGTACCCGTGCAGCGGCGCCTCCTTGAGGAGCCCCAGGATCGCGGTCTCGAGCACAGGCGTCTTGCTCCGCACGATCCCACCTCCTGACGCTCCTCGGCGTGCCCCCGGTGGGGCTCGCTGGGATCTGGTTCGACCCGATGTATCGAGTCGATACATCGACAGGTTAGGTCGTCCCGATGTGTCGTGCAATCCCGATCGGACTGTGACACGCGTCGCCGGGCATGTGAAGAACCCGCGGAGGCGGCGGGACGCCCGGGCGAATCAATGGCGGACGATCCCGCTCACGGTGCGCTGAACCCTTGTCGGGACAGGGTGACGCCCTATTGTTCAGGGTGGTCCGGCGTGCGCCGACCTCGTGCCCGACGGCGGCCCGCCCCCGAGGCAGGGCCCGTCCCGTCGGTCAGGTGGTCCCCGCACGGCGGTCCACGGGCAGGCCCGCGGTCGACGCGAGCCGGCTCCTCGATGCCCCCCAGAGGAAGGTAGACCGTGGCGCGATCCACGAGGACGAACGGACGGACGACCCCGCGCGGGCGCCGTCGGTTCTTCAACTACCCACGCTCGCACGTCAAGGGCGTCCGTCGCTGGCTGCCGTCGTGGCGCGTGGTCGTCGGGACCATGCTGACGGGCATCGCGCTCGTCGCCGGCGTCGGCGTCGCCGCGTGGTTCACGACCGAGGTCCCGACGAAGCTGCCCAGCGTGGGCGCCCAGACGTCGACCGTCTACTGGGGCGACGGCACCACCGAGATGGGCAAGTACGCGGTCGAGGACCGCGAGATCGTCGACTACGCGACGCTGCCGCCGTACGTCGGCAACGCGGTCGTCGCGTCCGAGGACCGCACGTTCTGGACGAACTCCGGTGTCGACGTCAAGGGCATCGCGCGCGCCTTCTACAACAACATCAAGGGTGGCGGTCGTCAGGGCGCGTCCACGCTGACGCAGCAGTACGTCGAGCGGTACTACACGAACACCGTGACCGACTACGCGGGCAAGGCGCGCGAGGCGATCCTCGCCGTCAAGATCACCCAGGAGCAGGACAAGTCCGAGATCCTCGGCAACTACCTCAACACCATCTACTTCGGCCGTGGCGCCTACGGCATCCAGGCGGCCGCGCAGAAGTACTACGGCGTGAACGCCGCCGACCTCACCGTGTCGCAGGCGGCGATGATCGCCGGCATCATCCCCAGCCCCACCAACTGGGACCCGGCCGTCAACCACGCCCAGGCCGAGGAGCGGTGGCAGCGGACGCTGCGGAACATGGAGGAGGACGGCCACATCACCGCCGCCGAGCGCCAGGCGGCGGTGGACGCGGGCTTCCCCGAGGCGGTCGAGTACGTGAAGTCCCAGAAGTACGAGGGCCCCACGGGCTACCTCCTCGCCATGGTGGAGAAGGAGCTGGCCGGCGAGGGGATCGGCATCAGCGAGGACGCCCTCACGAGCAAGGGCTACAAGGTCACGACGACGATCGACCCGGCCATGCAGCAGGCGGCCGTCGCGACGGCGGACTCGCTCCCTCAGGAGGGCCGCGACGAGAACCCGGTCTCCCCGAACCTCCGGACCGCGATCGTCTCCGTCGACCCCAACGACGGGTCGATCCGCGCCCTCTACGGCGGCAAGAACTTCCTCGAGAACCAGTACAACAGCGCGACTCCCGGCGCGGCGCAGGGTGGCTCGACGTTCAAGCCGTTCACGCTCATCGCGGGCCTGGAGAACGGGCACACGCTCGACGAGCGCTTCGACGGCAACTCGCCCAAGACCTTCCCCGGCGCCAACAACGGCGAGGACTGGAAGGTCCGCAACTTCAGCGACCACGACTGGGGGAACGTCGACCTCACCGAGGCGACCGCGCAGTCGGTGAACACCGCCTACGCCGAGCTCAACCTCGAGGTCGGGCCGGAGAAGACCGCCGACGTCGCGGCGCGCCTGGGCATCAAGGCCGACGTCGGGTCGAACCTGGCGAACGTGCTCGGTGACGCGACGGTGACGCCGCTCGAGCTGACCAACGCCTACGCGACCATCGCGGCCCAGGGCATGAAGGCGACCCCGCACATCGTGGCCTCCGTGACCGACTCCCGCGGCAACCTCGTCTACGAGGCGCCGGGGGCCGACAAGCGGACGCAGGAGTTCGACCCCGAGGTGATGGCAGCGGCGACGTACGCGCTCTCCCAGGTCGTCGAGACGGGTTCGGGCAAGCCCGCGCAGGCGATCGGTCGTCCCGCGGCAGGCAAGACCGGTACGTCGACGGACAACAAGTCCGCGTGGTTCGCCGGCTTCACCCCCGGTCTCGCGACGGTCGTGGGCCTCTACCAGTCCGGGCCCGAGGGCGAGCAGGAGCAGATCACGCCGTTCGGCAAGTGGGTCAACAGCGAGATCACCGGTGGCTCGTGGCCGGTCGAGGCCTGGACGTCGTACATGCAGACCGCTACGGCGAACCTGCCCGCGGGGGAGTTCCCGGCATACACCCCGCCCAAGCCGAAGCCGACGGAGACGCCGACCGAGACCCCGACGGAGACCCCGTCCGAGGAGCCGACGCCGGAGGAGACCGAGGAGCCGCAGCAGCCGGAGAACGTGGCCGTGCCGTCCGTCGTCGGCATGGAGGCGCGTGCCGCGCGGGCCCAGCTCGAGGGCGCGGGGCTCAAGGTGCGGATCACCGAGGAGTTCTCCGACCAGCAGCCCCGGGGGTACGTCATCAGCCAGTCCTCGATGGACCAGGTCCCGCCGGGCTCCACCATCGCGCTCGTCGTCTCCAAGGGCACCGACCCGGGCCAGCAGCCGCCGCCCGAGACGCCCGACCCGGAGGACCCGGACCCGTCGCCCACGGAGACCGGGAACCCGGGCGGCGGAGGCAACCCCGGCGGGGGTGGCGGCAACGCCGGCGGCATCATCCCGGGCAGAGGCTGACCCGCCGGTCGGCCGCAGATTTCCGGGCGCCCGCGCCGAGCGGGTACCCTGGGGAGCTGCCGTCCGCCCGTCGGACGGCAGCAGCACGTAGGCATGAACCCTCCTGTCACGGAGAGACCGTGACCGCGAAGACCAGAGGAGGTGGGTTATCCGCATGCGTCAGTACGAACTGATGATCATCCTCGACCCCGAGATCGAGGAGCGCACCGTCGCCCCGTCGCTCGACAAGTACCTGTCGGTCATCAAGACCGACGGCGGCTCCGTCGACAAGGTGGACATCTGGGGTCGTCGCCGCCTGGCGTACGACATCAACAAGAAGTCCGAGGGCATCTACGCGGTCGTCGACTTCACGTCGACCTCCGACACCGCCAAGGAGCTGGACCGTCAGCTCGGCCTCAACGAGGTCGTCCTGCGGACCAAGATCCTGCGCACGGACGCTCGCTGATCCTCCCCGCGTCCCCCCGTTCGACCGTCCCGCACCGGGATGCTGCACGCCGTAGCGCGTGTGGGCGCCGCGTGGTGGGATGAGCGACGCGAGAACGTTACGAGCGAGGCGCGCGGCGCCGTCGACGACACAGACGACACACGAAGGAGCTGGCCATGGCAGGTGACACCGTCATCACGGTGATCGGGAACCTCACGGGAGACCCGGAGCTGCGTTTCACCCCCTCGGGTGCGGCGGTGGCCAACTTCACGGTGGCGTCCACGCCGCGGACCTTCGACCGCCAGTCGAACGAGTGGAAGGACGGGGACACCCTGTTCATGCGCTGCTCGATCTGGCGCGAGGCCGCGGAGAACGTCGCGGAGTCGCTGACGAAGGGCATGCGCGTCATCGTGCAGGGCCGCCTCGTCCAGCGCTCGTACGAGACCCGCGAGGGGGAGAAGCGCACCGTCGTCGAGCTGCAGGTGGACGAGATCGGTCCTTCCCTGCGCTACGCCTCCGCGAAGGTCACCCGCGCCCAGCGCTCGGGTGGCGGTGGCGGCGGCTTCGGCGGCGGTGGCGGCTACGGAGGTGGCGCCAACTCCGGTGGCGCCTCCGGCGGCGGATTCAGCTCCGGCGGCGGTCAGCAGCAGAGCGACGACCCGTGGGCCACGGCTGGTCCCGCGTCGTCCGGTGGTTCGTTCTCCGACGAGCCCCCGTTCTGATCGTCCGCCACTCCCAGAACACACACCCGTCCCCGCGGGTGCCGCGCCGCTCGTCGGCGCGGCCCGCGCGCGGGGATCGCACCTTGTAGAGGAGCAACACCATGGCGAAGCCTGTGGTGCGCAAGCCCAAGAAGAAGTCCAACCCGCTGAAGTCGGCCAAGATCGAGTCGGTCGACTACAAGGACACGGCGCTGCTGCGCAAGTTCATCTCCGACCGCGGCAAGATCCGCGCGCGTCGCGTGACCGGCGTCTCCGTCCAGGAGCAGCGCCAGATCGCCCGTGCGGTGAAGAACGCGCGCGAGATGGCGCTGCTGCCGTACACGTCGACGGCTCGCTGAGCGGGAGGGAGAGAACTCATGGCCAAGCTGATCCTGACCCACGAGGTCACCGGTCTCGGTGAGCCCGGCGACGTCGTCGAGGTGAAGGACGGGTACGCCCGTAACTTCCTCGTCCCGCGCAAGCTCGCCACGCCGTGGTCCAAGGGCGCCGAGTCGCAGGTGACTGCGATCCGCAAGGCGCGCAAGGCCCGCGAGATCGCGTCGCTCGACGACGCGAAGGCGATCCGCGACTCGCTGCAGTCGAAGCCGGTCGTCGTCGAGGCGAAGGCCGGCGCTGCCGGTCGCCTCTTCGGCGCCGTCACGACGGCGGACATCGCGTCCGCCGTGACGGCTGCCGGTGCGTCGGTCGACAAGCGCAAGATCGAGATCGGCCAGCCGATCAAGGCGACCGGGGACTACACGGTCTCCGTCCGCCTCCACCCGGAGGTCTCCGCGACCCTCGCGGTGAAGGTCGTCGCTGCCTGATCTGCTGCTGAGCAGTCCGCGAAGGCCCGGCCCCTCCTCGGAGGGACCGGGCCTTCGTCGCGTCCGGCCGCGGTCTCGACGGCTCAGGCGGCACCGGTGACCATCCAGGCGCTGCCGCGCGCCCGGAGCCCGGTGGTGAGGGCGCGCGCCGCCATGAAGACCCCCGCGAAGGCGAGCCACAGCCACGCGAGGCCCGCTGCGCCGTCGGGCGCCCAGTGCCGGACGGCGAGCGCGAACGGCGCGTAGACGACGAGCGTGAGCATGCCCGCCCAGGCGAGGAAGCGGCCGTCCCCGGCGCCGATGAGGACGCCGTCGAGCACGAAGACCCAGCCCGCCATCGGCAGGAGGGCGCCGCACACCGCCATGCCGACGGCGACGGCGGTGCGCACGTCGGGGTCGGACGTGAAGAGGAGCGCGAACCACCAGCCGCCCGCGGCCATGACGACGCCGAGCCCGGCCCCGGCGGCGACGCCCCACTGGAGGGTGCGGCGCAGGACGGCGCGGACGCGCGGGACGTCGTCGGCCCCCAGCCCGTGCCCGACGAGCGCCTGCGCGGCGATGGCGAGCGCGTCGAGCGCGAAGGCCGCGAGCCCCCAGACCGAGTTCACGACCTGGTACCCCGCGAGCGTGACCTCCCCGAGCCCGGTCGCGACGAACACGGTGAGGAGGATCGAGAGGCGGAGCGACAGCGTGCGGACGAAGAGCGGCGCCCCGGCGCGCGCGTTGGCCCAGATCCCGCCCGCGGCGGGCCGCAGCGACGCACCGTGCCTCCGGGCGCCGCGCACGACGACGACCACGAGCACTGCGCCCATGGTGAGCTGGGCGACGGCCGTGCCGATCCCGGACCCCGCGATCCCGAGCCCTGCCCCGTAGACGAGGACGACGTTGAGGACCGCGTTGAACGTCGCGCCGCCCGCGGCGACCCACAGGGGCGTCCGCGTGTCCTGCATACCACGCAGCACGCCGGTGGACGCGAGGACGAGGAGCATCCCGGGGAGCCCGAGCGCGGACCAGCGGAGGTAGACGACGGCGTGCTCGGCGACCTCGCCCGTGCCGCCCATCGCGCCGACGGCCCACGGCGCGGTCGTCCACAGGACGGCGGCGAGGAGCGCGCCCAGCCCGACGGCGAGCCAGAGGCCGTCGATCCCGGACTGGAGCGCCTCCCGCGTGTGGCCCGCGCCGATGCGGCGCGCGACGGCGGCCGTGGTCGCGTAGGCGAGGAACACGCACAGGCCCACGAGCGTGACGAGGAGGGTCGACGCGAGGGACAGGCCCGCGAGCTGCGCGGTGCCCAGGTGGCCGACGACGGCGCTGTCGACGAGCACGAACAGCGGCTCCGCCACCAGCGCGCCGAGCGCCGGGACGGCGAGGGCGAGGATCTCGCGGTCGATCCGGGACCGAGCGCGGCGACCTGTGGACGACGCACCGGGGCCGGAGGGCGGCTCGGTGTCGCCGGGGTGGCCGGGCGGTGTCCGGCGTGTCGTCGGCGTGTCGCCCGACTTTCTTTCTTCCACACCCCTGAGGGTAGTGATGAGGCTGGTCAGAGGCCGCTCGCGGCGATGTACACAGCAAGATCGTGAGGTTGTCCACACCGTTTTCCACCGGGTGTGCACAGTGTGGGGGACTGTGTCCACAGGAACGGGGGTCCCTGTCCACCGGGTGTGCACAGGGCCGTTTGCAGGGCGTCGGGGAGCGATCTAGTGTCGCGGGGTCGTGCCTGTCGGAGGCGGGGGGCGCGGCCACCGGGACAGTCGTGTGGGTGGCCCGCGGTAGAACACGTGTACGACGAAGAGTGGTCCCGGTCGTGCGGTCCCGCAAGGGCCGTTCCAGTCCCGGGGGAGCGAGGGGCGCATGTCGATCGAGGAGCTCGAGGAGAGCTACGGAGGGCCGGGGCCGTCGGGGTTCGACCGGACGCCGCCCCAGGACGTCGCCGCCGAGATGAGCGTGCTCGGCGGCATGCTGCTGTCGAAGGACGCCATCGCCGACGTCATCGAGCAGATCCGCGGCTCCGACTTCTACCGCCCGGCGCACGAGATCGTCTACGAGTCGATCATCGACCTCTACGGTCGCGGCGAGCCTGCCGACGCCATCACCGTCGTCGCGGAGCTGACCAAGCGCGGCGAGCTCCAGCGCATCGGCGGCGCGCCCTACATCCACGACCTCATGGCCGGCGTCCCGACCGCCGCCAACGCCGGGTACTACGCGCGCATCGTCCGCGAGCGCGCCGTCCTGCGTCGTCTCGTCGAGGCGGGCACGCGCATCGTGCAGCTCGGCTACGCGACCGACGGCGGCGACGTCGACGAGATCGTCAACAACGCCCAGGCCGAGGTCTACGCCGTCACCGAGCGGCGCACGACCGAGGACTACCTCCCGCTCTCGGAGATCCTCGGTCCGACGTTCGACGAGATCGAGGCCGCGCAGGGGCGCGGCGAGGGCATGACCGGCGTCCCCACCGGCTACTCGGACTTCGACCGGCTCACCAACGGCCTGCACCCCGGCCAGATGATCGTCGTCGCGGCGCGCCCGGCCATCGGCAAGGCGCTCGCGCTCGACACGCCGCTGCCCACGCCGTCGGGCTGGACGACGATGGGCGAGGTCGCGGTCGGTGACCTGCTGGTCTCCGCGGACGGGACGCCCACACGCGTCGTCGCCGCGACCGAGGTCATGGTCGACCGCCCCTGCTACGAGGTCGAGCTCGACGACGGCACCGTGATCGTCGCGGACGCGCAGCACCAGTGGGTGACGTCGACCCGTGCTCAGCGACGCGCGGTCCGCGCCGGCGAGACGCCCGAGGCGTCCGTCCGCACGACCGAGGAGCTCGCCGCCACGGTCCGCTGCGCCACGGCGGACAACCGTGCGAACCACTCGATCGCCACGACGGCGCCGCTTGACCTTCCCGAGGCCGACCTCCCGATCCACCCGTACGCGCTCGGGGTCTGGCTGGGCGACGGCAGCTCTCGGCGCGCAGAGTTCACGTCCGCCGACCCCGAGATCGCGATGCGGCTCGAAGGCCTCGGACACGTCGCACACCCGACCTCCGACGACCTGCTCGCGCTCGGCCTGCCGACGGCCGGTGAGATCCCCGTTGCCTACCTGCGTGCGAGCGAGACGCAACGACGAGAGCTTCTCGCGGGTCTGCTCGACACGGACGGGACGGTCACGCCACAGGGAAGCGTCCAGATCGCTCTGACGAGCGAGCGGCTCGCGCTGGAGACGCGAGAGCTCGTCCTGTCCCTCGGGTACCGCACGGGGTGGTCGACGAAGACCGTCCAAGGTCGGACCGAGGCCTCGTCCACGGCGTACACGATCACCTTCACGACCGAGGACGACGTCTTCTGGCTGGAGCGCAAGCGGCTCGTCCACAAGGAGCGCCGTCGCCCCGGGACCGCCCGGCTCACCTCACGGTTCGTGGTCGACGTCCGACGCGTCGACCCGGTCCCGGTGCGCTGCGTCGAGGTGGACCACCCGTCGCACCTGTACCTCGCGGGGCGATCGATGGTGCCGACGCACAACTCCGTCCTCGGCATCAACGTCGCGACGCACGCCGCGGTGCACCACCAGATGGCGGCCGTCATCTTCTCCCTGGAGATGAGCCGCAACGAGATCACCATGCGTCTGCTCGCCGCCGAGGCGAAGGTGCCGCTCACGCGGATGCGCTCCGGGAAGATGGACGAGCAGGACTGGCAGAAGCTCGCCTCGACGATGGGCAAGGTCGCCGAGGCGCCGCTGTTCATCGACGACTCGCCGAACATGTCGCTCATGGAGATCCGGGCCAAGTGCCGTCGGCTCAAGCAGCGGCACGACCTCAAGCTCGTCGTCATCGACTACCTCCAGCTCATGAGCTCCGGCAAGCGCGTCGAGTCGCGCCAGCAGGAGGTCTCGGAGTTCTCGCGCGCGCTCAAGCTGCTCGCGAAGGAGCTCGAGGTGCCCGTCATCGCGATCTCGCAGCTGAACCGTGGTCCGGAACAGCGTGGCGACAAGAAGCCGCAGATGAGCGACCTGCGTGAGTCGGGCTGCCTCACCGAGGACACGAAGATCCTGCGCGCCGACACGGGCGCCGAGACCAGCCTGGGTGAGCTCTTCGCGCTCAACGCGAAGGACGTCCCCGTGTGGGCGCTCAACGACCGGCTCCAGTACGTGCGCCGTCACCTCACGCACGTGTTCCCTACGGGTGTGAAGCCCGTGTTCCGAATGCGACTGGCGTCGGGCAAGGAGATCGAGGCGACGGCGAACCACCCGTTCCTCACCTACGACGGTTGGACCGCGCTCGGGGACTTGGAGGTGGGCTCGCGCATCGGTGTGCCGCGCCACGTGCCGGGGCCGGAGCGGAACCTGGAGTGGGACGACCGCAAGGTCGTCATGCTGGCCCACCTCCTCGCGAACGGTGCCTCGCGTGGCGCCCGCACCGGGCACACGAGGGTGATCGGCGCGGTGCGATCCGCGTCTGCCGAGTGGCTCGAAGACCTCGGACTACGCGCGGCGAGCGCGAGCGAGGGGTTCGTCCCTGCGAGCGTCTTCCACCTGCCGAAGCGGCAGATCGCTCTGTTCGTCAAGCACCTCTGGTCGACGAGCGCCGACGTGCGTATCAGCGCGGACGGGAGCGGCGGCCGGATCCGCTTCACCTCCGGCTCCCGCGCGGTCGCCGACGGCGTCGCTCGGCTCCTGCTCCGCTTCGGAATCTCCACCAACGTGCGACCGGGGCTCGACGGCTCTTCCGTCACGCTCGAGATCACCGAGCGTGACGACCAGCGTCGCTTCCTGCAGGAGATCGGGCTCGAAGGCCCCCAGAGTGAGAACGCCGCTGAGCTTCTGGCGATCGTCCGCTCCCAGCGCTCGGCGACGCACGTCGATACCGGACCACAGCACGTGTGGGACGTCGTCCGCGACCTGCTCGTGGAGGAAGGTCCGACGGTGTCCGCCCGGCCCAGCGTCGTGGAGGGTGCCGCGGGGCCGAGCGACGCACTGTGGCGAAACGGTCTCTCCCGGCACCGCCTCGGCAAGATCGCGGCAGTGCTCGAGAGCGAGGAGCTGGAGATCATGGCGGTCAACGACCTCCTGTGGGACGAGGTCGTCTCGATCGAGCCGGTGGGGGAGAAGCAGGTCTACGACGCCACGGTCCTCGACGGACACAACTTCGTCGCCAACGGCATCGCGGCACACAACAGCATCGAGCAGGACGCCGACGTCGTGATCCTGCTCCACCGCGAGGACGCCTACGAGAAGGAGTCGCCGCGCGCGGGAGAGGCCGACCTGATCGTCGCCAAGCACCGTAACGGCCCCACCGACACGATCACGGTCGCGTTCCAGGGTCACTACCAGCGCTTCGCCGACATGCAGATGTAGCGACCGCTGTCCGCCGATGTCCGCTGCCGAGATGCGGACTGCGGAGCATTGACCGATCCCTTCGCCCAGTCTGGCCGCCGGCGAGTGGCAGCACACCGTTCAGCTGCCCCACCGCCTCCACACGCCTGCTGTGCGTGATCGCTCGGGCGTGGACTGCCGGCACGGGACGTTCGTGGTCGCGCGGCTCGTCGTAGCGCCGACGCACCGTCGCCCCGCGCGAGCCCGGGCCCCTGCCGGTCGGGACGCGGCCGACAGGAGACCCGGGATCGGGGCTCGGAGGGCGTCAGCGCATCGCGGTGACGGGGAATCCGTCCATGTCGTCGAACGACTGGTTCTCACCGGCCATGGCCCAGACGAACGAGTACGCGGCCGTCCCGACGCCCGAGTGCACGGACCAGCTCGGGGAGATGACGGCCTCCCGGTCGCCCACCACGAGATGGCGGGTCTCCGAGGGCTGCCCGCAGAGGTGCACGACCCGCGCGTCGGCGGGGACGTCGAAGTACAGGTAGCACTCGGTGCGGCGGTCGTGCGTGTGCGCCGGCATGGTGTTCCACATGCTGCCGGGGTGCAGCGACGTCACGCCCATGACGATCTGGCAGGACTTCACGCCGTTCTCGTGGATGTACTGGTTGAGCGAGCGGCGGTTCGACGTGACCTGGTCGCCGAGCTCGCGCACCGTGCCCTGGCCGGGCAGCGTGAGCACCGTCGGGTAGGCGGTGTGCGCGGGCGCAGAGAACAGGTAGAACGCGGCCGGGCCCTCGTCGCCCGAGCCGGCGTTCGCGAACACGACCTCGCGCACGCCCCGACCCACGTACAGGCAGGCGCCCTTCGGCAGCTCGTGCACCTCGCCGTCGGTCGTCACGGTGCCCGCGCCCCCGACGTTGACGATGCCGACCTCGCGGTGCTCGAGGAAGTACTCGCTACGGATCTCGTCGTAGGTGGGCAGCGGCAGCGGCGCGTCGCCCGGAACTGCGCCGCCGAGGACGATGCGGTCGTGGTGGGTGTAGGTGACGTTCACCTCGCCTGGGACGAACAGGTCCTGGACGAGGAATCGGTCGCGCAGCTCCTGCGTCGTCGCTCCGGTGATCTGCTCGGGGCTGGTGGCGTAACGCTGTTCCACGGTTCTGCTCTCCTGGTAGTGCGGGTTGGTGCTCGGTCAGGCTTCGGTCGGCCTCGCGGCCGGGGACGGGCCGGTCGGCTCAGCGCACGAGCCAGCCGCCGTCGACGGGCAGGATCACGCCGTGGACGTACCGGGCGGCGTCGGACGCGAGGAACACGAGGGCGCCCGCCAGGTCGTCCGGCGTGCCCCACCGGGCGGCGGGGATGCGCTCGGCGATGGAGCGCTCGCGCGCCTCGTCGGCGCGGATCGGGGCGGTGTTGTCGGTCGCCATGTACCCGGGGGCGATCGCGTTGACGTTGACGCCGCGCGCGGCCCACTCGTTGGCGAGCGCCTTCGTCAGGCCCGCGACGGCGTGCTTGGAGGCGGCGTAGCCGGGCACGAGGATCCCGCCCTGGAACGACAGCATGGAGGCGACGTTGACGATCTTGCCGCTCCCGCGCTCGAGCATGCCCCGTCCCACGGCCTGCGAGAGGTGGAACACCGCGTCGAGGTTCACGGAGAGCACCGCGTCCCAGTCCTCGACCGGGTGCTCGGCGGCGGGCGCGCGGCGGATCGTGCCCGCGTTGTTGACGAGGACGTCGACGGCGCCGAGCGCCTCCTCGACCTCCGCGACGGCCCCGTGGAGCTCGTCCGGCGTCGCCGTCGTGAGGTCCCGCCGGACGGAGTGCACGCGGCGGCCGAGCGCCTCGACCTTCGCGATCGTCTCGGTCGGCAGGCTGCGGTCGAGCAGTGCGACGTCGGCGCCGGCCTCGGCGAGCGCGACCGCGCTGCCCTGCCCGAGCCCGCGGCTCGTGCCCGTGACGAGCGCGACCTTCCCGTCGAGCCGGAACTGGTCGAGGATCATGCGTTCGCTCCTTCGTTCTGTGCGGTGGTGCGGGCGGTGCCGGCGAAGCGGGTCGTCAGCGCCCCCAACCCCGTCACCCGGATCGTCACCGCGTCGCCGTCCGCGAGCGGCCGGTGGGTCGCGAGCGCGTCGGGCAGCTTCTGCGGCGTGCCGGTCGAGACGACGTCCCCCGGCTCGAGCGTCATGACCTGGCTGAGGTAGGAGACGAGGAAGGGGAGGCGGAACACCATCGTCGACGTGCTCTGCGAGACCGTCACCACGTCGTCGCGCACGACCTCGACCGTGAGGTCGTGGAAGTCGGGCACCTCGTCCGCGGTGACGACCGCGGGGCCGAGCTGGCCGAACCCGTCGAAGCACTTGCCCAGGGCCCACTGGCTCTGCCGCCGCTGCCAGGAGCGGTCGGAGACGTCGTCGAACAGCGTGTAGCCGGCGACGTGGTCCATCGCGTCCTCGACGCTCACCGCGTGGGCGCGGCGCCCGATGACGACGGCGATCTCGCCCTCGTAGTCGACGTCGTCCGCGACGGCCGGCAGCGCGACGACGTCGTCCGGCCCGCTGAGCGTGTTCGGCGTCTTGACGAAGACGTCGGGGAACTCCGGGTCGTTCGTCGTCGGGTCCTCGCCGTCGGGCACGTGTCCGCGGTAGTTGTACCCGAGGCACAGGATCGCGCCCGGACGGACCGGGGGAGCGAGCCGGAAGTCGTCGGAGGAGGGCAGCGACGCCGGGTCGGCACCCGCGACCGCGTCGCGTGCCCGAGCACCGAGGGCGGCGTCCGCGAGGACGTCCGTCACCGTGACGCCGGGTCCCAGGGCCGTCGCGAGGTCGAGCAGGCGGTCGCCCGCGCCGTAGGGCACGAGCGCGCCGGGGCGCTCCTCGCCGTCGTGGACGTGCGTGACGAGCCTCACCAGTACCGCACCCAGCCCGGGACGGTGTGGCGCACGAGCGCCTCGAGGTAGAAGTAGTCGCCCCACAGGCATCCCTCGTCGACGCCGACGCTCTTCGGCGCGTCGTAGACGGAGTGGAGCAGGAGCGCGTCGGACTCGACGCCCTCGGCGGCGGGCGTGTACCCGGTGACGAGCGCGCGCAGCATCTCGCGCCCGGCGCTCGCGTAGCGCTCGCGCCGCTCCGGGTCGGTCTCGACCGACGCGAGCTCGTGCAGGCCGGAGGCCGCGATCGCCGCGGCCGAGCTGTCGCGCGGGGCGTCGCTGCCGTCGGTGTAGACGAGGTCCCAGAACGGCACGCCGTCGGAGGGCAGGTGCGCGAGGAAGTAGTCGGCGCAGCGGCGCGACGCCTCGAGCAGCGCGGGGTTCTGCGTGACCTGGTAGTTCATCGCGAAGCCGTAGATTCCCCAGGCCTGGCCGCGGGCCCAGCACGAGTCGTCGCCCGCGCCCTGCTCGGTGCCGCCGCGCAGCGGCTCGCCCGTCACCGCGTCCCAGTAGAACGTGTGGAACGTCGTGTCGTCGTCGCGCAGGATGTGCGCCTCGAGCTGCTCGGTGTGGCGGCGCACGGCGTCGGGGAAACGCGCCTCGCCGGTCTGCTCGCCCGCCCACGTAAGCAGCGGCATGTTCATGAGGCTGTCGATGATCGTGCGGCCGCGCTGGGCCGGGTCGGACAGGTCGCCCCACGCCTGGAGGATGCCCGCCGGCTCGAGGAAGCGGACCATGAGGTGGTCCGCGGCCGCCAGCGCGGCGGTGCGGGCGGTCTCGTCGCCCAGCAGGCGCCACGGCGCGACGCACGACAGCGTGTAGAGGAACCCGAGGTCGTGGGTCTGCAGGTCCTGGCCCTGGGCGACCCGGCGAGCGAAGTCCGCGACGTGCCGCTCGCCCGCGGCGCGGAACGCATCATCGCCGGTCATCTCCAGGGCGAGCCACTGCATGCCCGGCCAGAAGCTCGTGGTCCAGCCCCGGTTCGCGCCCTCGGCGAACTCGGGGGTCGCCGGACGCAGGGGGTAGCGGCCGTCGCGGGTCGTGTCGTCGGGGTAGCTGTCGCCGAACGTGGCGATGTTGCGACGGACCGTCGCGATCGCTGCGTCGAGGGCGGGAGCGAGCTCGGTGGCGAGCTCGGTGGCGAGCGTCATCAGGACTTCCTTCTGGTCGGCGCACGACGGCGCGCCGACGGTCGTGTGCGGGTTCAGTGGGCCGGGGAGGCGGTGGGGGCCGCGTCCAGCACGGAGCGCAGCGCGTGGCGGGCCGCGCCCCAGGCGACGAACAGCAGCGGGGCGAGGGCGAGGCCCAGGCCCACGGCGGGCTGCGCCGCGACGAGCGAGAGGAGCATCCCCAGCACGAGCAGCGAGGGCGCCGTGAGGTACCAGCGGCGCACGCCCGCGAAGAGCGCGACGCGCAGCAGCACGCGAAGCCGGAGGGTCGGGTGGTCGGGCAGGGCCACCGCGGCGACGAGCGCGGTGAGCGACCCGAGGACGCCGAGCGTCACGAAGAACGGGATCGCGACCGCGCCGACGGGCAGGGCCCAGACCGCGCGCACGTCGACGGCGACCACGACGAGGAGCCCGGTCGTCATCGCCCCGAGCGCCGCGGCGCGGCGCCAGTGCGTGCGGTACCCGCGCCAGAACGTGCGCACGGGCTGGACGGTCCCGTCGGCCGAGAACGCCCGGAAGACCTCGAACGCCGCGACGAGCGCCGGGGCGCACAGGGGCGCGACGAGTGCGATCGCCGGCCAGGAGGCGGCCGGGTCCGTCGTCAGGAGGAGCACGACGACGGGCAGCGCGCAGAGCACGACGAGCACGTTCGTGACGAGCCCTGTGTAGACCGTGCCGAACGCGAGCTCGTACATCTCGTGGTTGAAGATGCGTCGGCGTGAGGGCTGCGTCGAGCCCTTCGACGCGCGCACGGGCGTCCTGGCCGGGGTGACGGTCGTGGTGGCCACGGCGTCAGCCCTTCACGCCGGTCGTCGCGATGCCCTCGACGAAGTACCGCTGGCCGAGGAGGAAGATCACGGCGATGGGCAGCACCGAGAGCACCGAGCCCGTCATGATGAGCGCGTACTCCGCGTTGTACTGGCTGATGAACGTCTTGAGACCGAGCTGGACGGTCCACAGCTCGGGGCTGCGCAGGTAGATGAGCGGCCCGAGGTAGTCGTTCCAGGTGTTGACGAACGTCAGGAGCGTGAGGCTGGCGATCGCGGGCACCGACAGCGGCAGCATGATCCGGCGCCAGATGCCCCACTCGGACAGCCCGTCGATGCGCGCGGCCTCGTTGAGCGACTCGGGGATCGACTCGAAGTACTGCTTCATGAGGAAGACGCCGAACGCGCCGAACGCCTGGAGCAGCAGGATCGACCACAGCGTGTTGGCGAGCCCGAAGTCGGACAGCATGACGAACTGCGGGATCATGTACGACTGCCACGGCACGGCGATGGTGCCGATGTAGACCAGGAAGAGCACGTCGCGCCCGGGGAAGCGCATCCGGGCGAACCCGTAGGCGGCGAAGCTCCCGGTGAAGACCTGGAGGAACGTGACGCCGACGGACAGCAGCAGGGTGTTCCCGAGCCACGTCGTCATGTCCGAGCGCGTCCAGATGTCCAGGTAGTTCTGCCAGACCACGGGGTCCGGGACCCACTGGACGGGGACGGTGAAGACCTGGTTGTTGGTCTTCAGCGACGAGACGATCATCCAGACGAAGGGCAGCAGGAGCCCGGCGGCCGCGACCACCATGGCGACGTAGCCGGCGGTCTTGCCGACGGTCGAGCCGAGGCGCCGCTTCTCCGGCCGGAGCAGGGGCTCTGTGGCGAGGGGCGCGCCGGTGGGCGTCGGGCTGTCGAGGGTGGCCATCACGCCTCCTTCTTCTTGTTCCAGAAGAACTGGAAGAGCGTCACGGCGATGCAGATGAGGAAGAGGGAGACCGAGACCGCGGACGCGTAGCCGAACTGGTTCTCCACGAAGCCCTTCTGCCAGATGTACTGGCTCAGGACGAGGGTCGACTGCCCGGGGCCTCCGTTGGTCATGACGAGGATGAGGTCGAAGACCTTGAACGAGCCGATGGTGAGCATCACGGTGACGAAGAACATCGTCGGGCGCAGGCACGGCAGGGTCACGTTGAGGAACCGCTGCCAGGCGCTCGCGCCGTCCATGCGTGCCGCCTCGTGCAGCTCGGCGGGCACGGTCTGCAGCCCGGCGAGGAGGAGCAGCATGTAGTAGCCCATCTCGCGCCACGTGCCGACGATGATGACGGCGGGCATCGACCACGTGGCGGACGTCGTCCATCCGGGCGGGTCGTCGACGCCGAGGGCGGTGAGGAACTGGTTGATCGGGCCGAACTCGGGGCTGAACAGCATGTTCCAGACCACGGCGATCGCGACGATCGAGGTGATGTAGGGGAAGAACGCGACCGTGCGGAAGAACGCGACCCCGCGCATCTTGCGGTTGAGCAGCAGGGCGAGCCCGAGCGCCGCAGCCAGGGTGAGCGGGATGTGCACCACGGCGTAGTAGAGCGTGTTGAGCAACGCCTTGTGGTAGCTGCCGTCCTGGACGAGGCGCGTGTAGTTGTCGAACCCGGTCCAGTCCGCCACGCCGAACACGTTCCAGTTCGTGAACGACATGTAGAACAGGACCAGCACGGGGACGAGCGTCAGGATCGTGAACCCGACGAAGTTCGGCAGGATGAAGCTCCAGCCGATCAGGGTGTTGCGCCACTTCAGCCGGCTGCCCGGCCGGCGGCGCGGGGCGGGTGCGCCGGCCGCGGCGACGAGCTCGCGCTCTTCGACGGCGTTGGTCGCCATGAGGGGGACTCCTGTGGTCGATTCCGGGTGGTCCGCGGTGGTGGCCCGGCCGGTCGGCCGGGCCACCACGGTCGGCGTCAGCTGAGGCCGGCCTCGCTCTGGGCCCGCTTCCCGGCCTCCTCGATCGCGGCGTCGACGGCGGTCGAGCCGGACATCACGGCCGAGTGGAGGTCGTTGAGGATGTTCTGGACGATGGCCGTCTGGGCCGCCACCGGGTTCTCGGGGCGCGTGTCGTGCGTCGAGAACGCGAACTTCGACAGGTCGTCGCCGGGCACGCCCTCGAGCGCGAAGAACGTCTCCGTGACGGTGTCGTTGGTGAGCGCCGGGGTGATGCCGATCTCGGCGAGCGCGTTCGCGCCCTCCTCGCCGGCGGCGAACCGGAGGAAGTCCTTCGCAGCGCCGATCTTCGCCTCGTCGGTCTTGGGGTTGATGCCGAGGCCGGTCGGGTCGCCGAACGTCACCGGCGTGCTGTCGGTGCCGGTCGTCGAGGCGTCGGCCTGCGGGATCGGCGCGATGCCCCACTCGAAGTCGTTGGCCTCGCCCGACGCCTGCTGCGCGATGAGGGTCGCGGTGTACCACGTGCCCATGGGCAGCATGGCGGCCTTCTGGAGGCCGAACTCGCCCTGGTAGGTCAGGGTGTTCGTCGTGATCGTGCCGAAGTCGGCCTGCGCGCCGGCGTCCTGGAGCGCGAGCGCGCGCTCGTAGAAGGGCGCGAGGTACGCGTAGTCGCCCGAGAGGAGGTCCGCGTCCTCGCCCTGGGCCAGGGCGAAGCCCTGGACCGTCGACTGCCAGTTGTGCAGGTACGTGCCCTTGACGCCGTCCGCGGAGAGCGCCTCGGTGATGTCCTGCGCGGCCGTGCCGTAGTCCTCCCACGTCCACGAGCCGTCGGGTTCGGCGACGCCCGCCTGCGCGAAGAGGTCCTTGTCGTAGTACAGGACCCAGGAGTCCTGGCGGTACGGCACGGCGTACGACTTGCCGTCCTCGGCCTCGTACTGGTCGAGACCGCCGGTCGCCGGGTCGAGCTCGCCCACGACGTCGGAGACGTCGAGGAGCTGCTGGCCGTTCGAGTACGTCACGAAGTCCTTGAGGTTCTTCAGGACGTACACGTCAGGAGCGGTCCCCGCGGCGAGGTCGGCGGTCATCGCCGTGGCGTAGTCGTTGCCCGCGGGGTACTCGACGACCTCGACGGTCACCTCGGGGTTGGCCTCGTGGTAGGCGTCGGCCAGCGTCTGGAACTCGGGCGTGGAGTCGAGGCTCCACCCGGCGAGCGTGAGGGTGACGGGACCGTCGGCGGTGGTCTCCTCGCCGCCGCCGCCGGTCCCCCCGCCGCAGGCCGTCAGGGTCAGGGCGATCGCGGCGGTGGCGCCGATCGCGATCGGGGTGGTGCGCTTCATCCCTTGCTCTCCTTCGAGTTCGGCGGCCCGACGTCGGGCCTGGTCCCGCCCGGCTCCTGTCGCCGGGTCGGGGTCGTTCGGGGTGGGTCAGGGCAGGTCGGTGAGGGTGCGTTCGCCGTCCGGCCAGTGCACGACGACAGCTCGGCCTGCCGCCGCGAGCTCGGGTGCCGGCATCGTGCGGCGCGGTACCGAGGGGTAGGTGTCGCGGGGCGGCCCCGCGAGGGTGAGGAGCACCGCGCGCCAGCGCCCGGGCTCGACGGGCAGGTCGACGACGTCGACCGCGGACTCCTCGCCGAGCGGCGAGGCGCCGGTGCGTCGCTCGCGCCCGGTCGCGGCGGTTCCCTCCCCGAGCACCGCGAGCTCGGCGACGAGGCCGTCGCCGGGGACGACGGGCCAGCCGCCGACGCGCAGGTGCAGGGCGGCGGCGTCGACGCCGTCCGCGAGCTCGTCGACGCGCACGAGCCGGACCTCCCAGGGGCCGCGCACGAGCGAGACGACCGTGAGGGTGCCCGCATCGGTCGCGGTGCCGGGCAGCCCGGAGCCGTGGTCGCGCCCGTCCGTGTCGGCGTCCAGCCAGTGCGCGCGCGCCACGGAGCCGGACACGCCGACGGGCTCCTGGTCCGCGCGGGACTCGACGCGCGTGCCGAGCACGCGCCAGCCGGTGCGGTGCGTGGCCCGGCCGCGGGCGTCGACGAGCGTGACGCTCTGGTCGACGGGCGAGACCCGGCTCGCGGGGTCCGACCAGGGCGCGGTCGCGGTCGAGTAGGCGAGTCGTGCGTAGAGCGGGGAGTCGCCGACGCGGTCGCCCTCGCGGGCGTGGTCGGTGCCGTGGTTGACGACGCGCACGACGCCGTCGGCGCGCGTCCCGCTCACGATCCAGCCCGGGGCTGCCACGGCGCGCAGCACGTCGCCGCGCTCGACCGGCAGCGGCTCCTCGGGTGCTGTCCAGACGGGGTGGTCGGCCGGCAGCGCGAGCCCGAGCAGGCCCTTGCTCGCCCAGTAGGGCGACCCGGGACCGGTGTACGACTGCGAGATCGGCGCCCACTCGTGGTGCCAGCCCTGGGTGAGCAGGCCGCGGTCGTCGGGGGCGCCGTGGCGCACGAAGTGGTCGACGACGCCCGACGCGGCCCGGCGCAGCAGCCCGAGGGAGTGCGAGGGCACGTCAGCGATCGCGCCGACCCAGAACGGGGCGGCGGCGGCGAACCGGTAGGTGAGGGAGCGGCCCTGCAGGAGCGGCGACCCGTCGGCGCCGACGAGCGCGAGCGCGTCGTCGAGGAAGCGGTCGAGGAGCTGCACGTCGCGCTCGCGGCGCGGGGCGGCGAGGTCCTGCGCGCCGCGCATGCGTGCCCACAGCGTGGGGTACAGGTGCAGGGCCCACCCGTTGTAGTGGTCGTAGGACCGCTCGTCGCCGTCGGCGAGCCAGGCGTCGGCCCGGACGAACGTGTCGTGCGTCGCGAGGTCCTCGGTCATCTCGTCGAGCGAGTGCGGGCCGCCCACGGAGCGCAGGAACGTCTGCACGACGAGCCGGAACCACACCCAGTTGATGCGCGGGTAGGTGTCGTCGCCGACGGCCTCGGCGAGGTAGTCGACGAGCTGCTCCTGCACGAGCGGCGACAGGCCGTCCCAGACCCACTCGCGCGTGAGGTCGAGCACGAGGGCGAGCGAGGCGGCCTCGACCTTGGCCTGCGCGTGCTCGGACAGGCGCAGCCACCGGTCGGGGGCGTGCGGGTCGGAGCCGGCGGCGAGACCCTGGGCGTACCACTCGGCGTACCCGTGCGGGTCGGCGCCGCGCTCGCCGGCGAGGCGGAACCCCGCGAGCAGGAACGTGCGGGCGAAGCCCTCGAGGCCGTCGACCGCGCGCCCGTACCCGCCCTCGGGGCCGGGCAGCGTGATGCGGGCGTGGCCCGGTGAGGCGTAGGGGAGGACGGACGCGAGCAGGTGGTCGCCGAACGCCGCCCAGCGCGCACGGTCCCACCCGGTGAGGGGGCTCGTGGCGAGCGGCGCGGTCGGCTGCGACCGCGTGCTCTCGAACGTCATCGTGTCCTCCGTCGTGCTCCGCGCCTCCGTGCGCGGCGGCTGTGCAGGGTCGGTGACGCGACTCACGTTGTGCGATCACTCACCGAACATGTTCGGAGTCAATCGTTCACAAACGGACGCTGTCAAGCGCGTGTCGATTCTGTTATGATCGGTTCTGATCGTTATAGCGCTCGTGATGCGCAGGACGCGCCACCTCGTCCGGCACTCACCTGCGAGGACGCCGGGAGTCCCGGGGTCCGGTGCCACCACCTCGACGGAGAGAGATGCCCACGCCCTTCACCGGCCCGCTCGCCGCGACCTTCGCCGCCCGGACGGGCGACCCCGTCGAGCGCGCCGCCTCGCTCGCGTCCCTGCTCGCCGACCCCGCGTGCGCCCTGCCCGTCCCGCCCGCGTCCGACCGCTCGGTGTGGTCCCCGGAGGAGGGGCGCGTCGACCGCGAGACGGTCGCGGCGGTGCTCGCGCGCGCACGGGTCGACCTCGGGACGCCGTGGCCGCTGCCGTCGGCGAGCACCGCCGCGCGCCTGCACCGCGACGGCGACCGGACCGCCCACGAGGAGCTCGTGCACTCCCGGCAGCAGCGGTTGTCGCGCGCCGTCGTCGCGGCGGCGGTCACGTGCGAGGACGCCTGGGTCGACGAGGTCGCCGACGGCGTCTGGGCCCTGTGCGAGCAGTCCTCCTGGTGCTGGCCCGCGCACGACGACGCGTGGGCGACGCGCGGCTGGGTCGTGCCCGACCTGGACCGTCCGTACCTGGACCTGGGGGCGGGCGAGGTCGTCGGCCAGCTCGCGTGGGCCGACCACGTGCTCGGAGACCTGCTCGACGCGCGCTACCCGGGCCTGCGCGCCCGCGTGCGCGCCGAGGCCCGCCGGCGCGTCGTCGAGCCGTTCCTCGAGCGGCGAGACTGGCACTGGATCGGGCTCGACGGCGACGTGCACAACTGGAACCCCTGGATCCACGGCAACGTGCTCGTCGCCGCGCTGCGCCTGCTCGACGACCCTTCCGACGCCGGGCTGCGCGCGCACGTCGTGGACCTCGCGATCGAAGGGCTGGACCGCTACGTCGCGGTCCTGCCGGACGACGGCGCGATCGACGAGGGCTACGAGTACTGGTGGAACGGGGCGTGCCGCGCGCTGGAGGCGCTGGACGTGCTCGCGCACGCGACGGGAGGTGCCCTCGACGCGCTCGACCCCGCCGCGCCCGTGCCGGCGCTGCGCGCGACGGTCGCGTTCCCCCACCGCATGCACCTCGGCGGCGACTGGTACCTCGACCTCGCCGACGGGCGTGCGCGCCCGCCGGCCGAGCAGCCGTGGCACGCGCTGCACCGGGCCGCGCGGAGGGTCGGCGACGAGGACGCGCGGCGCCACGCCGCGTCCTACCGCGTGCCGGGCGCGCCCGTCGCGGACGAGACCGCAGGCCTCGCGCGCCTCCTGCGTGCCCTGACCGACGACGAGTGGCTCGCCGCCGAGCCCGGCGCGGCACCCCTGCCGCGCGACGTGTGGCTCCCCTCGACGCAGGTGCTCCTCGCCCGCGAGGAGGTCGGCAGCGCCCGCGGTCTCACGCTCGCGGTCAAGGGCGGGCACAACGGTGAGCACCACAACCACAACGACGTCGGGTCGTTCGTCGTCGCGTCAGACGGTGTGCCCGTCCTCGTCGACGCGGGTCGGCCCACGTACACGGCCCAGACGTTCGGCCCCGACCGCTACGCGATCTGGACCATGCAGAGCTCGTGGCACAACGTGCCGGAGGTCGCGGGCACGCCGCAGGAGGCAGGTGCCGGGTTCGCCGCGCGCGACGTCGTCGCGGGCGACGGCGAGCTGTCGCTCGACCTCGCGGGCGCGTACCCGGTCGGAGGGCTCGGGTCGTGGCGCCGGGCCGCGCGGCTCGAGCGCTCCGGCGGCCCGGCCCGCGTCGTCGTCGACGACGCGTGGGACCTCGGCGCGGCCGCGCCCGCCGCCGCCGTCGTGCACCTCGTGCTCGCGGGTGACGTGACGACCTCGCCGGGCGCGGCGCGCGTCGTGCCGCTCGGCGGCGCGACGCCGGTCGTCGTGCGCTGGCCGGCGGACGTCCCCGTCGAGGAGACCGTGCGGGTGCTCGACGACCCGATGCTCGGCGGCGTCTGGGGCGAGCGCCTGACGCGCCTCGCGCTCGACGTGACCGGGCGCGAGAGCCTGCGGCTCGTCGTCGCGCAGGACGACACGCCGGGGACCGCGGCGCGCAGGACTCCCGCGCAGGACGCGGCGAGCGGCATCATCGACCCGACCGACGGCACCGACGCCGCCGGGGACACCCAGGAGGGGGCACCGTGACCACCGAGGATGTGCAGCGGGCACCGCTTGCCGCGGAGCGACGGGCGCACCTGCTCGCGTCGCTCGAGCGCGACGGCGTCGTCCGTGTCGCGGACCTGACGGACGAGCTGGGCGTGACCGCCGTGACCGTCCGCCGCGACATCGCCCAGCTCGAGCGCGAAGGGCTGCTGGCCCGCGTGCACGGCGGCGCGGTGCCGGTCGACGGCAAGGAGGACGCGCCCGAGCGCAAGCCGACCGCGACGATCGGGGTGCTCGTGCCGTCGCTCGACTACTACTGGCCGGGCGTGGTGCGCGGCATGGAGGCCGAGGCGCGTCGGCACGGCCTGCGCGTCGTGCTGCGGGGGTCGTCCTACGAGGCGGCCGACGAACGTCCCGCGCTCGAGCGTCTCGTCGCGGCGGAGAACCTGCGCGGCCTCGTCCTCGCGCCCCGCACGGACAGCCCGCACGCGCAGGAGCTCGTGCAGTGGCTCGCGCGGACCGAGGTCCCCTCCGTGCTCGTCGAGCGCGAGGCTGCGCTCGCCCCGCACCGCGAGGCGCTCGAGTCCGTCGTCTCCGACCACGCGCTCGGGGCGCTCATGGCGGTGCACCACCTCGCCGACCTCGGGCACCGGCGCGTCGGGCTCGTCATCTCTCGGCAGTCCCCGACGTCGCGCAAGATCGCGGCCGGATGGCGCGCGGCGTGCGCGGACCTCGGCCTGTCGTCGGAGGAGCACTTCGAGCGGTTGGCCCCGGACCGCCACCGCCCCGAGTTCGCCCAGGCGATCGCGGAGGTCGTCGACACGGCCGTCGCGTCCGGCACGACGGCGCTGCTCGCGCACTCGGACCCCGAGGCGTTCGCGATCGTGCAGAACGCGCAGGACCGCGGCCTGGCGGTCCCGGGCGACCTGTCCGTCGTCGCGTACGACGACGAGGTCGCCGGGCTCTTCAGCCCGGCCCTCACGGCGGTGCGCCCACCGCGCGCCGCCGTCGGGCACGCCGCCGTCGACCTGCTCGCGAAGCGTCTCGCCGACCCGTCGCGTCCCGTCCACCGGATCGCGATCAGCCCGAAGCTCGTCGTGCGGGAGTCGACCGGACCGGTCACGCCGCGCGGCTGAAGGACGACCGCGACCGCCCGACCCGCTCCGGCCGCAGACCCGTGAGACGGCTCACCCCCCGCACCGCGGGGGTGCGAGGGGTGAGCCGCATCGGACGGGGTCCGTGCCGGGCCCCCGCGGGGGCCGGAGGCAGGTTCAGCAGGCGGGCGCCGGGTGGGCGACCTCCTCGACGCTCTCGCGGTCGTCGCCGCCTGCCGTGCGGGCGGTCACGGTCACGGTCCCCTCGGCGGGCGTCGTCCGCACGGCGAACGACTGGTACGCGCTCTTGCCGGGTGCGACGTCCGTGAACGACTTCGACCCGTAGGCGGTCTCGACGTCGACGTCCAGCGCGACGTCGTCGTCGTTCGTCACGCGCACCGCGAGGTACGGCTTGCCCGCGAGGCAGCGCGTCTCGACGACCGCGGTCGTGGCGACCCCGAGGTCGTCCTCCTCGCCCGCGACGGCGACCCAGGAGAGGACCGGTGCCTCGGTGCCGCCGTCGTTCGCCACGGAGTACGTGACGACGGTCTCCTCTGTGAGCGTGAACTCGCCCGAGAGCACCTGAGAGCGCCCGAGGCTGCCGTGGGGGAACGCGACCTTGCCCACGGGCACGGTGACGGCCTGGCCGTCGGTCTCGGTCCACGAGACCGAGGTCTGCATGTTCCGGGCCTTGCCGCTGCCGACGTTCCACCACTCGGTGTGGCCCGAGGACACGGTGTACGTGCCTGCGGGGAGCGTGAACCGGTACTGCAGGGGCGTGCTCGCACCCGAGGTGTACCAGCCGGTCTCGCGCGTCTTGTCGTACGGGGTCTGGTTGAGCAGGCCCTTCGCGGAGTAGCTCGCGACCCGGCCCCAGCCGCGGTCGGCCGACCACGCGGCGTCGGCCTCGGCGTTGCGCAACGTGGCGCCGCCGGCCTCGACGTGGCCCTGCACGGCACCGAACGCCGAGGACGCGGGGACCGCGGGGGCGTTGGCGTCGACGAAGTACTGGACGCCGTCCGGCACGACCTCGACCTGGGCGGAGACGGCGAGCGACACGTTGTCGACGAAGGTCCCGGTGACGGTCGCCATCGCGTACGGCGTGTCGAACGCGCCCGCGGGGACGAACCACTCGACGGGGGCGTCGATCGTCGTGCCGGCCTGCGACGTCGCGCGGACGGTGGCCGGCAGCTCCGGCTTCTCGCCGACCGCGGTCGCGAGACGCGCGACGGGCGTCGCGACGGTGACCGGCGTGGTCTCCGGGTCGGTGACGACCGGGTCTCCGCCACCGACGAGCACGTCGACGCCGTCGAGCGTGAACGTGCCGCTGCGTACCGTGACGGTCACGGTGTGCGTCGTCGACCCGTCGAGCCCGCGCTGCCAGTACGACGTCTGGCGGTCGCCGGTCGATCCGACGTCCACCGTGCGCACCGGCTCCTCGTCGACCGCGACGTCGAGCGTCGCGGCGCCGGTCGCGCCGAAGAGGTTGAACCCGGTGCCCTCGACCTCGAAGACGGCCGAGCGTCCCGTGGACAGCACGTGCTGCGTGCGGTTGAGGTGCGCGTATCCGGCCTGCGTGAACGAGAAGCCGTCGGGGTAGGAGATGCGCGAGTCCGCGTCGTCGATCTTCGCCGACTCCCACGCCTGGCCCTCGATCGGGGTGATCGCCAGGTCGTCGTACTCGGTGTTGTAGTAGCCGCTGACGAGGGACACGCGGCCCGTGAGGACCGGGTTGGTGCTCGCGTCGACGTACCGCGCGAGCGGCTCGCCGTCGAGCGTCACGGTGATGACGGTGTCGCGGGCCTCGACGGACAGCGCGTGCCAGGCGTCGGGGTCGAACCCGGCGATGGTCCCGGACGCGACCGCGGTGCCGAGCTTGCGCAGCTGCCACGACCCGTCGGCGTGCACGCGCACGGCGTAGGTCGCGAGGTCCTCGCCCGTGGGCAGGAGCTGGCGCACGCCGAGGCCCGCGAAGTTCGCGAGCGACGCGTCGCGCACCTGGGTGTCGAGGCGGAAGTCGACCGACGCCGTGTAGTTCGCCCACGAGTGGTCGCCCAGCACGGTGGCCGGGGGAGCGGTGGACGGGCGGTCCTGCGCGTGGCTGCCCCAGACGTCCCACGTGAACCCGCGGTTCTCGGCGTGGATCTTCTGAACGAGCACGTTGCCGCGCTCGCCCTCGCGCTCCTCGACCTCGAACGCGCCGTTCTGGTCGGCCGTGTACCGTGGAGAGCCGCCGCGGCGCTCGACGTAGCCCATCGACGTGCCGTTGACGTCGGCTGCCGGGTAGTCGGCGTACTCGAAGTCGTCCGTGTACGGCAGCCCGAGCACCGTGTCCTGCGCCGGGGAGGCGTAGTCCGCACGGTCGTAGGCCTGCGTCGTGCCGTCGACGCCGAGCGGCAGCGTCGAGAGCGTCTGGATCGAGTACGGCGCGATCTCGACCTGGTAGACCGCGTACTCGGTGCCGTCGACCGTCTCCGTGCGCACGGGCTCGACGTAGCCGGTCGGCCGCAGCCAGTTGGCGTCGTACTCCTCGCCCGCGTCGGGGCCGCGCGTCTCCCACACGGTGAGCGGACGCGGCTCGCCGAGGTTCGCGACCTTGACCTCGAAGTGGCGTGCGGTCTTGGTGTTGTTCGCGTGCACCTGCGTGTAGTCGGGCTCGCCGCCGTCCGCGGCGGGCGTGCGCAGCGTCATGTAGGTGCGGGTCGAGGTGTCGACGTTCGTGCCGCCGTCGCCCTTCGTCCCGTCGCCGTACGTGGCGCCCTCGACGTACTCCCAGCCCGTCTCGGCGAACTGGTGGAAGTGGCGCACGAGCGCGACGCCGACGCCGCCCTCGTAGTATCCGGACCACGGGTCGGACGCGCGGACCAGGTGCTTGGGCGAGTACTGCGTGCCCTCGTACATCGCGCTCACCGCGGGCTGGAAGAGGAACGACGTCATGTGCGCCGGGTCGTCGCCCGCGCCGCTCCAGCGGTACGCGTTGATGAACCGGTCGGCGATGTCGACGGCGCCCACGGTGCCGCCGAGACCGCCACGGGCCGGGTCGGCGTTGATGCGGTACTCGGGGTCGATCATCGGGGCGACGCCCTCGGAGTACAGCACCTCCATGCCGTGCTCCTTGTTGAGCCGCGTGAGGTTCGGCCCGCCCGCGATGTCGTAGTGGTAGCCGATCGCGTCGACCTGTTCGAGCGCGGCCGGGCTCGCGAGGATGGCCGCGGCGACGGGCTCGACGTTGCGGTACGTGTCGAGCGCCACGATCTTGATGTCGCCGTAGTCGTAGCGCGCGTCCTCGGCCTCGGCGTCCTCCTCGAGGCGCTCGGCGAAGTCGACCACCCAGGCGAGCTCGGGCGCGATCGACGCCTGGCGGAAGCTGCCGCCGACCTCGTTCTGCGACGGGGACAGGTAGTCGAGCTCGACGCCGTACGTGTCGTACGCGGCGTCGATCGTCTCCTTGTACCACTGGTAGCGCAGGTCGGGGTCGGTCTTCGTCCACGAGGGCTCGCCCCAGCGCAGGGCCTCGGTCTCGATGTCCGGGTTGATCGACAGCGCGTCGGCGATGAAGTGGAACCCGGCGCCGCGCAGCACGTTGGCGGGCTCGTCGGCGCTGCGCTTCGTCGCGGGCTCGGTGCCGGAGGACGTGTTGTTGTCCGCGCCGAGCTCGACCTTGATGTGCTTGAGGCCGGCGCCCGTCTCCGGGTCGAAGATGAGGCGCATGATGCGCCAGTACGCCTCGGGGTTCTCCTCCTTGTAGTCGAGCAGGAGGTTGCCCGTGTTGTTGCACGACACGGAGCCGAAGCCGCCGAACACGTTGTACGGCGTGCCGTCCGCGCGACGCTCGACGTCCTCGCCGTCGACGAGGATCTGCTTCCAGTCGATCGAGGGGTCGTCGAAGCGCAGCTCCGGCAGGTCTGCGGGGAGCGCGGCGGTGGCGGCGGGCGCGTCCGGCGCGGACGCCGCGGGGGCGGCGGCAGCGAGACCGGTGACGGCGAGCGCGAGCGCGGTCGTCACGGCCGTCGCCGTGCGCCCGCGCCCGCGGCCGGGCGGTGCGTGGAGTCTCATGGGTCTGCCTTCCTGCCGCCGTCGTCGGCGGCGCGTGGGGGACGGGCGCGGAGCCGGGCCGGCGCGGTGCGCCGGCCCGGGCCCGCGGTGAGGCTCAGCCGCAGCTCGCGGCAGAGGTCGTGAGGTCGTGCCGCGCGTCGACGCGCTCTCCGTCGACGACGGCGCTCGCGGTGACGCTCACCTCGTGCGCGCCCGTGCTCGGAGCGCGCGCGGCGAACGACTGGTACGCGTTCTTCCCGGGCGCGACGGCGGCGACCGTGCGGGAGCCGAACGGCGTCGTGAGGGTCACGTCGACCGGCACCGTGTCGTCGTTCGTCGCGCGCACCGCGACGTACGCCGAGCCGGCGAGGCAGCGCACCTCGGCGTCCGTGCTCACCGCGAGGGCGGGCGCCGTGGCGGGGGCGGTGCCCGGGATCGTCAGCTCGCTGATCTTCAGGTACGACCCGGGCGTGTCGAACGTCAGGCGCAGCGCGTCCGTCGTCACCGCGTCGAACGAGACCGTGGTGCGCGACCCGTTCGGTCCCGGCCCGACGGCGCTCGCGGTCGTGGGCAGCCACGTGCCGTCCGCGTCGCGGTGCTCGACCGTGACGCCCGTGATCGTGCCCTCGGTGTTGGTGAGGTGCACGGCGTCGACCGACCACGGCTGCGCGGCGGCCACGGTGAACGTCACGCGGTCCTTCTTCCCCGTGCCGCCGGCCCACGTGGACCACGCGGTCGCGAGGTTGCCGTCGCACGCGAGGGCGGCGGGCATCGTGCCCCACTCGGTCTGGTGGAACGATGCGCTCACCGTCGTGCCGGGCTCGCGGCACACGTCGACGGGGCCGTCCACCTCGACGGTCGCCGTGACGTAGCGGCCCGCGAGCGGGCCGTCGCCGGCGACGTGCCCGACGAGCGCGTGCGTGCCCTTCGCGGCGAACGCGGCGTCGAGGCTCGTCGTGCTCCAGCCGGCGGTGAGGCCGTCGTAGCGGGTGCCGTCGACCGTGACGTCGAACGTCGGGTCGAACGCGTCGCGCTCGTCGACGTGCGCGGTGAACTCCCAGGGCTCCACAGGCTCGAGCGGGTGGAACAGCGTCGTGTTCGCGGGGTCCCACGAGCCGACGTTCTCGACCGTGACCTGGCCGTCGCGCACCTGGATGGGCGCCCACACGTAGCGCGACCGCTCGCCCGCGGAACCGTTGGGCTCGGTGATCCAGCGGTCGCCCATGTAGGCGAACCGGCCGGCCTCCTGGTCGAGCGCGATGACGAACGTCGGCTGGGAGTCGAAGCACTCCACCGGGTCGGCGTTCCCGACGCCGGTGCGCGCCGGGTCGCCGACGCACGGGTTACCGAGCCGCTCCCACTGGCCCGTCGCCGGGTGGCGGTCGCCGTTCCCGACGACGGCCTCGGTCGGTGTGATCATCGACCGGGACCGGTAGGCGACGACGGGCGTGGACGCCCAACCGTCCGTGCCGGACGTGAGCATGTAGTACCAGCCGTCGTGCTTGAAGACGCTCGACGCCTCGCGCGAGAAGTCCGGCAGCACGCGGTTCGAGAAGTCCTGGCCGAGCACGGCGTCGCTGCCCGTCTCGAGCGGCCCCGTGTACTCGGCGTTGAGCCGCGAGACATACATCCACTTGTTCATCTCGGAGGAGTAGACCGCGTAGGCGTCGTCGGCGACCGCGTCGACCGCGTGCTCGCCCGCGTCCTGGAAGATCGTCATGTCGCGCGAGTCGCCCTCGCGGCCCGCGTTCGGCACGCCCGGCGCCCAGTTCATCTTCGTGGTGTTGACGAGCTTGAACGGGCCCCACGGGGTGTCCGACGTCGCGAAGCCGATCTCGGCGCGCGAGTACCGCGATCCGACGTTCTGGTTCGTGGGGTCGCCGCCTCCGCGGACCCAGCGCACGAGGTCCGCGTTGTCCGCGAGCGGCCCGTCCGCGTGGTAGATGACGACGAACTTCTTCGTCCTCGCGTTCCAGAGCATCTTGGGACGCTCCATGATGTTGACGTTGCCGTTGAGGCGGTACGACGCGTTCGACAGCGCGGCCTCGTCGTACGTCGCGGCCACGCCCGCGGCCTCGTCGGCCCACGTCTCGACGTAGGGGGCGACGAAGTCCTTCGCGTCATCGATCTGCGTCTGCGTGGACGTGGCGTCGGGCGCGGTCTTGTTCGCGACCTCCTTGAGCGCGTCCAGCTTGGCCGGGTCCACCTCGACCGACGTCCCGGCGGCGTCCACGCGGAGCGTGAAGTGCTGGTGGCTGGGCAGGACGCGGCCCATGTCGTGCCACGTCACGAGGTCGGTGGACCAGTAGCCGCGCACGCCGTCGACGGGGCGCGTGGCGTTCGTCTTGTCCTCGCCGTACCAGAGGTGGACCTCCTGATCGGTCGTCCCGTCGCCGGTGATGTCGAGACCGACCTCGGCCTCGTCGACCGTGACGACCGAGCCGCCGTGGGCCTTGATCGTCTCGCCGTCCGCGTCGCGCCACGCCGAGCCGTCCGGTGCGGGGACCGTGCCGACGGCGGTCGTCGCTGACGGCGCCGCCGGGTCCGCCTCAGTCACGACGCCCAGGGCGGTCGCCGCGCGAGGACCTGTCACCGTGGGCGAGGCGGTCGCGGGCCCGGTGGCGACGCTGAGCGTGCCACCGAGGGCGAGGGCGAGGGCGATCGCGGTAGCGAGAGCGGGGGCGCGGCGCCGGCGGCGACGCGGTGGTCGGTCGTCGATCGGTCCGGCGGCAGCAACGGGCACGAGGATCTCCTTCGATCATTCGGTGCTCGCACGTGACGATCTCCGGTGATCGTTTCTGTTTGTTCACGTGCTACAACGTTCGTTCATGTCCGAAAGTAGAGGTCGTTCCGGGGAGAATCAACAGCGCCGGTAACGTGAACGGAAACGAACAACCGAGCCGTGGCCGCTCGACGCGCAGCGTCGTCGTCCGCGGACGAGGGCCTCCACCACCCCCTCCCCAGGGCGTGCCCGGCAGGTCCGAGCGGCGGGCGCGGTGCGCGCGCCCGCCGGGTCGTGGAGTCAGCGACCGATGGTGTCGAGCTCGGCGACGTCCTCCGTCGAGAGCGCCAGCGCCGCTCCGGCGAGGTTCTCGCGCAGGTGCGCCACCCGGGAGGTCCCGGGGATGAGGAGGATGTTCGACGAGCGTCGCACGAGCCAGGCGAGGGCGACGGACATCGGGGTGGCGTGCAGTCGCGCTGCCACAGCCGAGAGGGCGCCTGCCTGCAGGGGACTGAAGCCTCCCAGGGGAAAGAACGGGACGTAGGCGACGCCGTCCGCGGCGAGGTCGTCGATCAGCCGGTCGTCCCCGCGGTGGGCGAGGTTGTACAAGTTCTGGACGCACACGATCGGCGCGACCGCACGGGCTTCGGCGACCTGCTCGGCGGTGACGTTACTGACGCCGAGCCGTCGGACGAGCCCCTGCTGCTGGAGCTCGACGAGCGTCTCCATCGCCTCGGTGATCGGACCGGGCTGCGGCCCGTGGGCATCGCCCATGCGCAGGTTCACCAGGTCGAGGTGCTCCACGCCGAGGGACTCGAGGTTCTCTCTCACCTGACGGCGCAGGTCAGCCGGCGTGCGGGCGGTGGGCCAGCCGCCCTCGGCGTCGCGGTCTGCCCCGACCTTGGTCGAGATCAGCACCGACTCCGGGTAGGGATGCAGCGCCTCGCGGATCAGCTCGTTGGTCACGCGCGGCCCGTAGGCGCCGCTGGTGTCGATGTGGGTGATCCCTTGGTCGACGACATCGCGCAGTACCGCGATCGCGCCGTCCCGATCCGTGGGCGGCCCCATCACCCCGGGGCCGGCGAGCTGCATCGCCCCGTACCCGAAGCGGGTGACGGTGCGTCCGCCGAGGTCCCAGGTCCCCCCGGGGAGCGTGGTCGTGTGCGTGGTCATCTCGTCATGCCTCTCGTGTGCGTGGTTCATGAGGCTGGTGCTCCACCTCGTCGTGCACGAGCATGAGAGAGCAGCTCTCCGCAAGGAAGTACGCACTCCGAAGTGCGTTACCTCCCCGACGAACGGCGACACCCATGGCGACGCAGACCGCAGCCGAACGGCGTGCCCGAGCCAGGAGCGCCTACGACGCGTTCCTGGCCGCCTGCCCGAGCCGTCAGCTCCTGGACAGGCTCTCCGACAAGTGGGTCGTCCTGGTTCTGTGCGCCCTGGGCGGCGACGGCCCCGGCGGCGACGGGGAGCCGATCTCGCTGCGCTACTCCGAGCTGTCGCGCCTGATCGCGGGAGTGAGCCAGAAGATGCTCACCCAGACCCTCCGCTCTCTCGAGCGCGACGGGATGCTCACGCGCACCGTGACTCCGACGGTCCCCGTCACCGTCGACTACAGGCTCACCGATCTCGGTCTCTCGCTCCACCGGACCACGCGCGAGCTCAGGGCCTGGGCGCAGGACAACATGGACGCGGTGCACGCCGGCCGTAGCCGGTACGACACGAACGGCTGACGAGATCCGCGGTGATGGCGCCGGCCCGTTGACCGTCCCTGCCGACCGGGCTACTCTCTCGGCCCCCATTCGGAAAGTTCGGCCGAAATTTCGGGGCCGCGACACGAAGGAGTGCCTGATGGATGGATCGACCGACCGCGCGTGCGAGGGAACGCGGCGCCGACGCGGGGCGACGGGACTCGTCGCGGGCGGGCTCGTCGGCGGGCTGGCGCTCGCGGCCGGCCTCGCCGTCCCCGCCGCGGCCGAGAGCGTCCCGGTCGCACCCGACGACGCCCCGCGCGCGGCGCAGAGCGTCCCCGGGGAGGGGGCGCCCGCCGTCGGGCAGCCTGCCCTGACGGGTGCGCAGCGCGCGACGCTGGAGGCGTACCTGGAGGACACGTATACCTCGTTGGAGGCCATGACCGACGAGGAGACCGGCCTGCCCGCGGACAACATCGAGGGTGACCTGGACCCGGCGTCGAGCAGTGCGTACACGTCGCCGACGAACATCGGCGGCTGGCTGTGGTCCACCGTCGTGGCGCGCGACCTGGGCCTGCTCGACGAGGCCGAGGCGCGCGACCGCCTCGCGACGACGATCGACACGGTCGCGTCGCTCGACCGGCACGACGCGAGCGGCATGTTCTACAACTGGTACGACCCCGCGACGGGCGACCGGGTGGAGACGTGGCCCGACGACGGCAACCCGGTGCACCAGTTCCTCAGCTCGGTGGACAACGGCTGGCTGGCCGCGGGCCTGCGCGTCGTCGCGGAGGCGGAGCCGAGCCTCGCGGACGAGGCGCTGGCCGTCTACGACGGCATGCACTTCGGCGCGTTCTACAACGCGGAGGCGCGGCCGGACCTCGGCGTCGGGCTGCTGCGCGGCGGGTTCTGGGACGAGGAGCCGCCCGGGTGCTCGGTCGCCGGCGACTACCTCGGCACGGGCACGGACGTGTACTACACGTGCCACCACTACGACACGACGGTCTCGGAGACGCGCATCGCGACCTACCTCGGCATCGCCGAGGGCGAGGTACCGCCGGAGGCCTACTACGCGAGCCACCGCACGTTCCCGGACACGTGCGACTGGTCGTGGCAGGAGCAGAAGCCGATCGGCGAGACGCGCGAGCACCTGGGCGTCCCGGTCTTCGAGGGGGCGTACCGCTACCGCGACCTCGCGGTCGTGCCGGGCTGGGGCGGCTCGATGTTCGAGGCGCTCATGCCGGACATGCTCGTCCCCGAGGCCGAGTGGGGCCCGACGTCGTGGGGCGTCAACCACCCGCTCGTCGTCCGGGCGCACAAGGAGCACGGTCTCGACGAGGCCGGCTACGGGGTCTGGGGCTTCTCGCCCGCGAGCAACCCCTTCGGCGGCTACGCGGAGTACGGCGTCGACGCGATCGGCCTGCGCTCCGACGGCTACCTGTCCGACGGCGAGACCGACGTCGACCTCGGCTTCGAGGGCTGCCGCGAGGCCACGAACCCCGCGCCGGAGTTCGGTGACGGCGTCGTGACTCCGCACGCGTCGTTCCTCGGGCTCGCGTACGACACCGAGGGCGTGCTCGACAACCTGGCCCACCTCGCCGACGACCTCGGCGCGTACGGGCCGGGCGGGTTCTACGACGCCGTCGCGGTCCGCTCGGGCACGGTCGCCGAGCGCTACCTGTCGCTCGACCAGGCGATGATCGTCGCCGCGATCGGCAACGTCCTCGACGACTCGCGCCTCAAGGACTACTTCGTCGACGACCAGCTCGAGGACGCGCTGCGCCCGCTCATGGAGGCGGAGACGTTCTCGGCGGCGGCCGACCTCACGCCCGGCGTCGGCGCCGACGTCGAGGTCGAGGCGCGCTGCCTGGGGAACCGGGCGGCCGTGGCGGTGCGCGCCACCAGCACGTCCGACGGCCGCACGACCGTGGAGCTCGCCACCCCGTACGGGACGCGGTCGTACGACGACGTCGCCCCGCACCGCAGCACGTACCGGGCGTTCTCGGCGCGCACGGCGGAGATCCCGTCGGGCACCGCGACCGTGACGGTCACGTCCGACGACGGCGCGACCGTCCAGGAGCTGCCCTACCGCTACGCGGGGGTCTCCTGCGGCTGACCGCCCCGCACCGCGGCCGACCGCCGCGCCGCGCGCGTCAGGCGCGCGGCGCGGCGGTCGACGCGCGCACGACGAGACTCGTCGCGAGCTCGGTGCGCAGCGTGCGGCCGCTCGCGGTGCGCGCCCGGTGCACGAGCGCCACGGCCGAGGCGCCCATCTCGACGAGCGGCTGGCGCACCGTGGTGAGCGGGGGGTCGGTCCAGGGTGCGACGGGCAGGTCGTCGAACCCGATGAGCGAGACGTCGTCCGGCACGGAGCGCCCCGCCTCGCGGAGCGCCCGCAGCGCGCCGAGCGCGGTGTCGTCGCTGCACGCGAAGACCGCCGTCGGGGGGTCGTCGAGGGCGAGCAGCCGCTGCGTCTCCTCGTAGCCGGCGGCGACCCCGTAGGTGCTGAGGCGCACGAGGTCGTCGTCGACGGGTACGTCCGCCTGGATGAGCGCGGCGCGGTAGCCCGCGAGGCGGGCGAGCGCGTTGTCCTGCTCGGGGACGCCCGTGATCGTCGCGATCCGCCGGTGCCCCAGGGCGAGCAGGTGCGCCGTCGCCTCCAGCGCGCCCTGGAAGTTGGCCGCGCCGACGCTGAGCACGTCCTCGGGCGGACGGCGGCGCGGGTCGACGACGACGAGCGGCACCCCGGCCGCGGCGAGCGTGGCGCGCGCCTCGGCGTCGGGCACGGCGACGACGCTCACGAGACCGTCCGTGCCCCGCGCGAGCGCGTGCCGGACCCACGCGCCGCAGTCGTCGGGGTCCAGCTCGACGGACAGCACGACGTCGAGCCCGAGGCGCCGCGCCTCGGCGACCGCCCCGCGCACGACCGCCTCGGACCACGGCCCCTCGAAGTCGACGATGCGGACGTCGACGAGCCCGGTCCTCCGGGACGTGGGGGGCCGGATCTCGTAGCCGTGCCGGCGCAGCACGCCCGCGACCCGTTCGCGCGTCGCCGCCGAGACGTCCGGGCGCGCGTTGAGCACCTTCGACACCGTGGGGACGGACACCCCGGCGTCGGCCGCGACCTGCGCCAGCGGGACGCTCCGGCGACCCGGGCGCGCGGCGGTCATCGGGACCCGTCGCGGCAGTCCTGACGGGCGGTCCCCGTCGCGCGTGCCGCCGACAGCCAGCCCCGCGGGTCCTCGCTCGCGACGAGGTCGGTGCCGGACACGAGCCAGGTGGCCCCGGCGTCGAGCGCGCGGGGAGCGATCTCGCGCGTGACGCCGCCGTCCAGGCCGACGTCGTGACCCGCGCCGACGACCTGCTGGACGGTGGTGAGCGCGTCGACCTGGAACGCCGAGCCGGCCTCGCCGGGCGTGATCGACATGACGAGGACGTCCGTCCCGGGCTCGACGGACGGCACGCCGGTACCGGGCGAGAGCGCGACCCCGGCGCGAGCGCCCCGGGCGCGGACCCGGTCGAGGGCGGCACGCCAGTCGCGCGTCCCGGCGTGCACGACGACGAGCTCGCAGAAGTCGGCCCAGCGGTCGACCTCGCGGAGCGGCTCCTCGACCATGAGGTGCGCCTCGGCGGCGAGCCCGCTGCCGGCCGTCACCTCCGCCGCCTCTGCCGCGGTGAAACCTCCCGCCGCGGCGAAGCGCCCGTCGGTGTGGTCCCAGTGGACGGCGCGGAGCCCGGCGCGGGCCAGCCGGTCGGCCTCGGCGGCGACGCGGTCACGCGGCGTCGACCAGAAGGACGCCGCGACGCGGGTGCGGGCCGCGCTCATCGCCCGGCACCGCGCGTGACGGGCGGGAGCTCGAGCAGGGCCTCGGCGCACCGCTGCTCGGTGACGAGCGCGGAGACGAGGCCGGACCGGGTCACCGCGTGCACGGCGGCAGCCTTCTCGTGCTCGGCGGCGACGGCGATCACCTGGGGCACCCGCGCGAGCTGGCGTGCGGAGATCGACAGGCACCGCTCGGCGAAGTCGGGCACGAGGTCGCCCTCGGCGGTGAGGAGGATGCCCGCGATCTCGGCGCGGACCCCGCGTGCCGTGAGGTCGTCCCGCTCGTCGCGCCCGAGGACCTCGCGGAGCTGGGAGATCGGCGGGTCCCACGAGCCGATCGCCACGACGGCGACGTCGACCCGGTCGAACAGCGAGAGCGCGCGGGCGATGTCGGGCTGGCGGCGCAGCGTGGCGGCGGTGGCGGCGTCCTCGACGACCAGGGGCGCGAAGATCGCGTGGGCGTCCCCGCCGGAGCGCAGCGAGACGCGACGGATCACCTCGACGGGGGAGTCGGACAGGTCGGAGCCGACCGCACCGGTGAGCTGCACGACGGTGACCGGGGGCAGCGCGGTGAGACGCTCTGTCATCGCCGTGAGCGTGCGCCCCCACGCGAAGCCGAGGGTGTTCCCGGGGCGCAGCGACCGGGTGAGGAGCTCCGCGGCGGCGGCGCCGACGTCCTCGCGGAGCTCGGCGATCGTCTCGCGCCCCTGGACGACGAGGCACTCGTCGAGGCCGAGGTGCGTGCGCAGGCGTGCCGAGAGGGTGGGGTCGACGACGCCGGCGTCGTCGACGGTGATCGTCACGATCCCGGTGGCGAGGGCCTGCTCCAGCATGCGGGCGACCTTGAAGCGGGAGATCGCGAGCTCCTCCGCGATCTCGACCTTGGAGGCCGAGTCCACGTAGTAGCGGCGTGCCACGTGCGCGAGCTCGTGGCGTGAGAAGTCCGTCATGTCCCTCATTCTTGCTCATCTGAGCGTCCAGTTGCACACATGTTATCGATCCGTGATCGGGGCGTGTTGCCCGCTCTGCCCGCTGCTCCATAGTATCGCCATACGAGCAATCGCGTGCTCATATGAGCACCCGCAAGGAGGCGAGAAGTACATGTCGCGACGACGCGTCCCCGACGAGGTCGGGATCGCGGGGATCTTGATCCTCGTGGTGGTGGTGATGAGCCTGCTGTCCCCGAACTTCCGCACCGCCGGGAACTTCGAGGTGCTGCTCCTGAACGGTGCGGTGGTCGCGCTGCTCGCCCTGGGCCAGACCTTCGTGCTCCTCACGGGTGGCATCGACCTCTCGACGGGGTCCAACCTGGCCCTCACGGGCATGGCGGCCGCCCTGGGGATGCAGGCCGGCCTCCCGTGGTGGGCCGCCACCCTCCTCGCGCTCGTCGTCGGCGTCGTCGTGGGCCTGGTCAACGGCGTCTTCGTGCACTACCTCCGGCTCCCCCCGTTCATCGCGACGTTCTCGATGTTCGGCATCGCCGGCAGCATCCCGATGATCCTCACGGGGGCGGCGTCGGTCACGGTGCGGGACCCGATGTTCGCCTTCCTCGGCCGCGGCAGCGTCTTCGGGATCCCGACGCCGATCCTCGTGGTGGCGCTCGTCGCCGTCGTCTTCAGCGTCCTCCTGGCGCGCACGAGCACCGGCGTCCACATCTACGCGCTCGGCGGCAACAAGGAGACGGCGCGCCTGGCGGGCATCCACACCGGGCGCACGACGCTCTTCGTCTACGCGGTCTCCGGCCTGTGCGCCGCGCTCGCGGGCGTCGTGACGACCTCGCGCCTCATGGTCGGCTACCCGTCCGCGGGATCGGGCAACGAGCTGTTCTACTCGATCGCCGCCGCCGTGGTCGGCGGGGTGAGCCTGTTCGGCGGGGTCGGCTCGATCGGGGGCGCCCTGCTCGGCGCGGTCCTCATCGCGACCGTCTCGAACGGCATGAACGTCGTCGGCGTCGACAGCTTCTGGCAGCCCCTCGTCATCGGCGTGATCATCCTCGCCGGCGTCAGCCTCGACACCTACCGCCGCTCGCTCTCGACCACCGGAGGCAGGGGCAGGCTCCTGCTCCAGCTCCTCTCACCACGCCGCGCCTCGCGCGCCACGTCCTGACCCACCGCTCGAAGGAGAGTTCCATGCGACGCACGACCATCCTCTCGGCCCTCGCCGTGACCGCCCTCGCCCTCACGGGCGCCTGCTCCGCCGTCGACACCGGCACGGGGACGGGGAGCACGGGCGGGAGCGGCTCGACCGACCAGGCCGAGACCACGCTGCCCGCGTCCTGCGACGGGGACGACCCATACGTCGCGGTCAGCCTGCCGAACCTCACCAACCCGTACTACGTGGCGATGAAGAAGGGCTTTGAGGACGGCGGTGCCGCCAACGGGTTCGACGTCGAGGTCCAGGTCGCGAACGACGACGACGCCCAGCAGCTCGCTCAGGTCGAGGCCATGCTGCAGAAGGACCCCTGCGCCCTCGCGCTCAACCCGGTGAAGTCGGAGCCCGCCGCCGGGATCGTCAAGGCGGCGAACGACGCGGGCGTCCCGGTGTTCACGGTGAACGTCATCGTCGACGAGGACGCCCTGGCCGCCCAGGGGGCGACGATCGTCCAGTACCTCGGCGCGGACAACGAGGCGGGCGGGCGGGCCATGGGCGAGCAGGTCCTCGCGGACCTCGGCGCGGACGCCGCGCTCAGCATCGGCTTCATCACCGAGCCCGACGAGCGCCCGGTCGTCATCCGCGACGAGGGCTTCACCGACGCGGTGTCGGCCAACCCGAACGCGGAGGTCGTCGCCAAGGTCGACGGCAACGTCAAGCCCGACGACTCGCTGCGCGTCACGGGCGAGATGCTCCAGGGCAACCAGGACGTCAACGTCATCTGGGCCTCGACCGGACCGGCCGTGTACGGGGCGCTGCAGGCCCTGGGCAACCGCACCGACGTCGCGCTCTACGGGTTCTGCGCGTCCGAGGAGCCGCTCACCGAGGTGTACCGCGGCTGCGTCGCGCAGGAGCCGGAGAGCTACGGCACGCAGGTGACCGAGCAGATCCGCGCGTACGTCGACGGCGAGGACGTCGAGCCGGAGATCCTCCTGCCGCTCAAGGCGTTCACCGTCGGCGAGACCCCTGCGCCGGGGGAGGTCGGCTGACATGACCGACGTCACGACGTCGGCCCCGCGGGGCGCCGCCGGGGGCGGCGCCCTGCGGGCCAGCGGGATCGTCAAGAGCTTCTCGCACGTGCCGGTGCTCCAGGGCATCGACCTGACGCTCGCGGCGGGCACCGTGACCGGGCTCGTGGGTCACAACGGCGCCGGGAAGTCGACCCTGCTCCGCGTCCTCGCGGGGGCGCACCCCGCCGACGAGGGCACGGTGACCGTCGACGGCCAGGCGCTGCCCCAGGGCTCCCCGACCGCCGCGCTCGACGCGGGGATCTCGACCGTCTACCAGGAGCTCTCGCTCCTGCCGAACCTCACCGTCACGCAGAACGTGTTCCTCGGCCGCGAGCTGACGCGCGGGGGAGCGCTCGACCGGCGCGTCATGCGCGAGCAGTCCCGCGCGCTCGCGGACCGGTTCGGCCTCGCTGTGGACGTCGACCGCAAGCTCGGCGCCTACCCCGTCGCGACCCGCCAGCTCCTCGAGGTCGCGGTGGCCGTGGCGCGCGACGCGCGCTACCTGCTGCTCGACGAGCCGACGACGAGCCTCGAGGGCGGGCAGGTCGAGCGGTTCCTCGAGACCGTGCGCGACCTGGCCCGCACCGAGGGCCTGGGGATCCTGCTCGTCGACCACAAGCTCGACGAGCTGTACGCCGTCGCCGACCACGTCGTCGCTCTCGTCGACGGGGAGGTCCGCATCTCCGGCCCGGCCGCCACCGTCGACCGGCAGGCGGTCGTGCACGCGATCGCGGGGGACGAGGCCGTCGCCTCGACGGGTGGCGTCACGGAGGCGGCGCAGCGCACCGACGTCGTCCCGCTGGACGCGGGCGCCCGGCCGTCGCTCGTCGTGCGGAACCTGCGCACGCCCGCGCTCGCCGATGTCAGCCTGGAGGCCTACCCGGGCCGCGTGCTCGGGGTCTACGGGCTCATCGGCGCCGGGCGCACCGAGCTGCTGCGCACGCTCGTCGGGCTGGACAAGGTCCTCGCGGGGAGCATAGAGCTCGACGGCGCGCCGTACCGTCCCGCCGCCCCCGCCGACGCCCAGCGCCGCGGCCTCGTCTACCTCACGGAGGAGCGCAAGGTCGACGGCATCGTCGGGGGGCTGGACGCGACGACCAACGTCGTGCTCCCCGTCCTCGACCGCTACCGCCGGCTCGGCCTGCTGGACAAGCGGCGCATGCGCCGCGAGGCGACGGCCCTCATGGACCGCATGCAGGTCCGCGGCGACCGCGAGGGCCCCGTCGAGCGCCTGTCCGGCGGCAACCAGCAGAAGGTGCTGCTCGCACGCGTCCTCGCGCAGGCTCCCCGCGTGCTGCTGCTCGACGAGCCCACGAAGGGCGTCGACATCGGCGTCAAGACCGAGATCCACCGGCTCCTGCGCTCGCTCGCGCACGACGACGGCCTCACGGTCGTCGTCGTGTCCAGCGAGGAGGAGGAGATCCTCGAGCTCGCCGACGACGTCGTCACCCTCACGGAGGGCCGGTGCGACGGCGACGTCGTCGCGGCCGGCGACCTGTCCTCCGTGGACCTGCGGCACGCGGCGTGGAGCGCCGCGTGACCGCACCGAACACCCCTGGACGAGGAGCACCCATGACCATCCCCGAGATCACGACGCGACGCCGGGCCGCCGTGCTGGAGACCGCCCGGGCCGTCGTCGCGCACGAGGCGCAGGGAGTCGCCGCGAGCGCGACGGACCTGGACGACGTGTTCCTGGACGTGGTCCAGCGGGTGTACGAGTGCACGGGCAAGGTCTTCGTCACGGGGGCGGGCACCTCCGGCGCGGTCGCGCGCCGCATGGCGCACCTGCTCTCGGTGTCCGGCACCCCGTCGGTGTTCATCTCGGGGGCGGACGCGCTCCACGGCACGATGGGCGCGATGGCGCCGGGCGACATCCTCGTCGCGATCTCGCGGGGCGGAGGGAGCGACGAGATCAACGACCTCGTCGTGCGGGCCAAGGAGCGCGGCGTCGACACCGTCGTGGCGGTCACGGCGGACGCCTCGTCGCGCCTCGCCCGGAACGCGGACGTCGTGGTCGAGCTGACGATGATCCCCGGGATCGACCCCGGCGAGGTCATCGCGATGGGCTCGACCCTCGTGACGGCGGCGTGGGGCGACGCGCTCGCCGTGGTCCTCATGCGGATGCGCGGGTACTCGTGGGCGAACGTCCTGCACTCGCACCCCTCCGGGGCGGTCGGCAAGATCGACGAGGCGCCCCAGGAGCTGCCTCCCCTCGAGCCCTACTGGAAGTAGACATGGACCTTGTCGCAGGGGTCGACTCGTCGACCCAGTCCTGCACCGTCGAGCTGCGTCGCCGGGACGACGGCGCGCTCGTGGGGACCGCCTCGGCCCCCCACCCGCGGACCGCGCCCCCGGTCAGCAGACAGGACCCGCGCGCGTGGTGGGCGGCGTTCCGCGCGGCGTTCTCCGGTGCCCTGCGCGACGCCGACGCCGACGCGCGGCAGGTGGTCGCGCTCGCCGTCGGCGCCCAGTGCCACGGTCTCGTGCTCCTGGGCCGGGACGGCGAGCCCTTGGCGACCGCCCCCCTGTGGAACGACACGACGGCGGGCCCGGAGGCGGCGCGGATCGCCCACGAGTACGGCCTCGAGCGGTGGATGCAGGACGTCGGCATGGCGCCGTCGTCGGCGCTCACGATCATGAAGCTCGCCCACGTGGCGACGACCGAACCCGCGCTCCTCGACCGCGTCGCGCACGTGCTCGTGCCTCACGACTACCTCACGTACCGGCTCACCGGGGAGGCGGTCACCGACCGGTCCGACGCCGCCGGGACGGGCTACCTCGACGTCCACCGGGGCGAGTGGCGACCCGAGCTCCTGGAGCGCTTCGTCTCGTCCGAGGTCGGCTGGGCCGACGTGCTGCCGACCGTCCTCGGGCCGGACACCCCGGCCGGGACGGTGCGCCCGCACGTCGCGGCGGAGCTCGGGCTCGGGCCGGGCGTCGTGGTGGGGCCGGGCGGAGGGGACCAGCACCTCGCCGCCGTCGGGCTCGGGCTCGCCGAGGGCGACCTCGGCGTCTCGCTCGGGACCTCGGGCGTCGTCCTGAGCCCGCGCCGCACGTCCGTCGTCGACCCCCTCGGCACGGTCGACTCCGTGTGCGACGCGACCGGCGGGTACCTGCCCCTGGCCTGCACCCTCAACGCCGCCAAGGTCACCGACACGTTCGCGCGGCTCCTCGACGTCGACCACGCGACCCTCGAGCGCCTGGCCCTCGCGGCGCCCGTCCGGGCGCAGCGCCCGACGCTCGTCGCCTACCTCGACGGCGAGCGCACCCCGCGGCGACCGGGCGCGACCGGCGTGCTCGGCGGCATCACCGGCGAGACGACCCGGGAGGACGTGGCGCTCGCCGCGTACGAGGGCGTCGTGGCGGGGCTCGTCGGGGCCGCCCGGGCGCTGGAGCGCGCGGGCGTCGACACGAGCGGCGAGGTCGTCGTCAACGGCGGCGGCGCGCGCTCGCTCGCGTACCGGCAGGTCCTCGCCGACGCGCTCGGACGTCCCGTCGTCCGCCGTGCCGCCCCGGAGGCGACGGCGCGCGGGGCCTGCGTCCAGGCGGTGGCCGTGCTCGAGGGCGCGACCGTGGCCGGCACGGCCGAGCGGTGGCGCCCGTTCGCGCTCGACGCCGTCCCGCCGCGCACGGACCCCGCCACGATCGACGCCGCCCACTACGACCTGCTCGCCACGGTCGCGGACCGTCCGCGGCCGTCCGCGACCTGACCACACCCTCCAGGGAGAACGCATGCTGTACATCGACTCCGCCGACCGCGACCAGGTCGAGCGGCTGCTCGCGACCGGCCTGTTCGCCGGCGTCACCACGAACCCGACGATCCTGCGCCGCGCGGGCCTCACCGTCGACGACGTCCCCACCGTGCTCCGGTGGGCCCGCGCGGCGGGAGCCGGGACGGTGTTCCTGCAGGCCGTCGGGCCGGACGAGACGGCGCTCGAGACCCACGGGCGGCAGCTCGCCGACCTCGGCCCGGACGTCGTCGTGAAGCTGCCGGCGACGCGCGACGGGCTCGCCGTCTCCCGTCGGCTCACGCGCGAAGGGGTGCCCGTGCTCGCGACGGCGGTCTACCACGCGTCGCAGGCTCTCGTCGCGGACGCGGCGGGCGCGGGCTGGATCGCGCCCTACGTCGGGCGGATGAGCGACCTGGGGCTCGACGGGGTCGGGCAGACGGCCGACCTCCACGCCGCGCTGCGCGCGTCGGGCCAGGGCTGCCGCGTGCTCGCGGCGAGCCTGCGCGACACGGCCCAGGTCGCGGCGCTCGCGGCCCGCGGGATCGAGGACCTCACGCTGTCCACCGCGCTCTGCGCGGCGCTCCTGGAGAACCCGGACACCGTCGCCGCGGCGGCGCAGTTCGAGACGGACGCCCGCGCGGCGGGATGACGCGACCCGGGCGAACGCACGACGCGGGGCAGGGACGTCGTCCCTGCCCCGCGTCGTGACGTGCGAGGGGTGCGGCGCGGTCGTGACCGCGGCGCGTCAGCCGTCGAGCGAGACGGTCCCGCGGGCGACGCCGCCGAGCCAGCCGAGGCTGGGCTTGGGCGTGCGCTCGAAGGTCTCCGGGTCCCACGCGACGAGCCCGAACGTCGGCGCGAACGAGCCCCACTCGTAGTTGTCGAGCAGCGACCAGTGCAGGTAGCCGAGCAGCGGGAGGCCCGCCTCCATCTCGGCGTGCAGCGCGCGCAGGGCGTCGCGCGTGTAGTCGATGCGGCGCGCGTCGTCCGCCGTCGCGATGCCGTTCTCGGAGACGAGGACCGGCAGGCCGGTGATCTCGTGGCCGAGGCGCGCGGCCTCCGCGATGGCGGCCGGGTAGTACTCCCACCCGGTGAGCGTCTTCTCCGAGTCCTCCGGGGCGGGCAGCGGCCCGTCCACGGTGATGCGCGTGCGCGTGTAGGCCTGGACGGCGACGAAGTCGTCGCCGCGCGAGGCCTCGAGGAAGACGGTCTCGCGCGGGTAGGCGTACTCGCGCAGGACCTCCTCGGCGCCCGGGTCGGCGAAGAACTGCTGCGGCGCGACGGGCCACCCGACGGGCACCCCGACGGTCCGCACGAGCTCGACGGCCCGGCGGTGCGCGGCGACGAGGTGCTCGGTCGCGACCGGGTCGGGCGCGTGCATGGTGCCGGCCTGGAGCTGCTCGGCGCCCTTGGCGGCCGTGATCATCATCGCGAGGATGTTCGGCTCGTTGATGGTGAACACGTGCGACGCGCGGTCGAGCAGCGGCAGCACGTGCTCGACGTACCGCGCGAACCGGTCGACGGACCGCGGGTCGGTCCAGCCGCCGTCCTCCGCGAACCAGCGCGGCGACGTGAAGTGGTGCAGCGTGACGAGCGGCGTGACCCCGTGCTCGAGGCAGCAGTCGATCATGCGGCGGTAGTGGTCGAGCTCGGCCCGCGAGAAGCGGCCCTCGGCCGGCTCGATGCGCGCCCACTCGATCGAGAACCGGTACGAGGTGAGCCCGGACTCGGCCAGGAGCCGGACGTCCTCGGCGTACCGGTGGTAGGAGTCGGCGGCGTCGCCCGACGGCTCGGCGAGGGTCGAGGCCGGGTCGACCTCGCGCGCCCACCAGTCGCTGTTGACGTTGTTGCCCTCGATCTGGTGGGCCGCCGTGGCGGCGCCCCAGACGAAGGACTCGGGGAAGGTGATCGACACAGGCTCTCCTCGTCGGTCGCCGGTCACTTGATGCCGGTCATGGCGATGCCCTGCACGAAGTAGCGCTGCAGGAACAGGAACAGGATGAGGATCGGCGTCACGACGAGCACGGACCCGGCCATGAGCAGGCCGTAGTAGGTGCCGTTCGAGCCGACCGAGTACAGCGAGAGCGCGACGGGGAGGGTGTACATGTTCTCCGTCTGCGCGACGACCAGGGGCCACAGGAAGTTGTTCCACGACCCGAGGAACGTGAGGATGCTCAGCGTCGCGAGCGGCGGCCCGCACTGGGGGAGCACGATCCGGAAGAAGACCCGGAACTCGCCCGCGCCGTCGATCCGGGCGGCCTCGATGAGCGCGTCCGGGATGCCGAGCATGAACTGCCGCATGAGGAACACGCCGAGCGGGCCGGCGAGGAACGGCAGGATGAGCGCCGGGTAGGTGTTGACGAGCCCCATGTTGGACACGAGCACGAACATCGGCACGAGCGTGACGACGCCCGGGACCATCAGCGTGAGCATGACGAGCGCGAACAGCACCTTCTTGCCGGGGAACTGCATCTTCGCGAGGGCGTAGCCGACCATCGAGCAGAAGATGATGTTGCCGAGCACCACGGCGACGGCGACGACGATCGAGTTGGTGAAGTATTGCCCGTAGTTGAGCTGGGACAGCCACCGCTCGTAGTTGTCGAGCGTCGGGTTCTCGGGCCACCAGGTGATGGGCCGCTGCAGGAGCTCGCCCTGCGTCTTGAAGCTGCCGAGCGCCATCCAGATGAACGGCATGAGCGTCAGGAGCAGCCCGACGACGAGCGCGGTGTACGTGGCGCCGCGCGACCAGCGGACCGGGCGTCGCGGCCGACGGCGCGGCGCGTCCTGGGGGGCCGACGTCGCGGAGGGGGTCCGCGAGGACGTGACGGTCATGTCAATCCTCCTTCGACCGCAGCAGGCGGAACTGGACGGCGGCGAGGGCGGCGATCAGCGCGAAGAGCACGTACGCGGCTGCGGAGGCGAACGCGTAGTTGCCGTACCCGAACTGGTTGTAGACGTAGTAGCTGATGGTCAGCGTCGAGTTGACCGGGCCGCCCTTCGTCATGACGAAGGGCTCCTCGAACACCTGGAGGAAGCCGACCGACAGCAGCACCGCGCCGAGCAGCAGCGTCGGGCGCATCAGCGGGACCGTGATGGAGCGGAAGCGCCGCCACGAGCCGGCGCCGTCGACCTCGGCCGCCTCGTAGACGTCGCGGGGGATCGCCTGGAGGCCGGCCAGGAAGATGATCATGAGCGTGCCCATGTTGCGCCACGCGGCCATGAGGATGATCGACGGCATCGCCCACGTGCTGTCGTTGAGCCAGTCGGGACCGTCGATCCCGACCCAGCCGAGCACGGTGTTGACGAGGCCCGAGTCCTGGAGGATGAACCGCCAGACGACCGCCACGGCGACGATCGACGTCACGACGGGCGTGTAGAAGCCGACCCGGAAGACGCTCCGGAACTTCTCGATGCCCGAGTTGAGCGCGACGGCCAGGGCGAGGCCGAGCACCATCGTCAGCGGGATGCCGACGAGGACGAAGTAGAAGGTGTTGACCAGCGCCTTGCGGAACAGCTCGTCCTGGAAGACGCCGGTGAAGTTCTCGATCCCGACGAAGTTCACCGCGAACGGGGTCTTGATGTCACGGATCGTGAGGTCCGAGAACGACATCCCGAACGACGCGAGCAGCGGCCCCAGCATGAAGACCGTGAAGACCGCGACGAACGGGAGCGCGAACAGCCAGGCGACGAGCGCTTGCCGTCGCCGGTGGACGGCGCCGGCCGTACGCCGGCGCCGTCCCTCGGTGGTGGTGGTCATGACCGACGGGCCCTGTTACCAGCCGAGCCCGAGCGTGTCGGCCTTGGCCTGGATGGCCTTGGCCGCGTCCTCGGAGGTCACCTGACCGTTGGCGACCTTCTCGGCCTCGGTCTCGATGGTGGCCGAGAGCTCGTCCCAGCTCGGGACGGTCGGCGGGGCGATCGTGTTCTCGAGCTGCTCCTGGAGCACCTGCGTGCGGGGGTTCGAGGTGAGCGCCTCGTAGTCCCACGCGCTGTTCAGCGCGGGCAGGTCGCTCGTCGCGTCGAACCACGCCTGCTGCGTCTCGGGCTCGGAGAGCCAGCGGATGAGCTTCCAGGCGCCGTCGGCGTTCTTGGCCTCGGCGAAGACGCCGAGGTGCGCGCCGCCGATGTAGGAGTCGTTGTTGGCGGAGCCGGCAGGCACGGGCACGGTGGCCACGTTCTGCTCGACCCAGTCGTCGCCCTGGAGGTCGGCGAGCACGTTGACCATCCACGGCCCGGAGATGAACGCCGGGTCGGAGCCGTCGACGAACGCGCTGTTCTGCGAGTCGCCGTAGCCGGACAGCGGCGACAGGCCCTCGGTGAAGAAGGACGCGTAGTAGTCGAGCGCGTCGACCATGGCCTGGTTGTCGAGGTCGAACCCGTCGCCGGCCTCGTTGAGGACGGAGCCGCCGGCCTGCGAGTAGAACGGCAGGATGACCTGCGTCGAGTCCTCGGCGTCGCCCATCGGGAGCTGGAGGCCGTAGGTCGAGCCGTTGGCCTTCATGGCCTCCGCGAACGCGGTGAGCTCCTCCCAGCTGGTGGGAGCCTCGACGCCCGCGGCCTGGGCGAGGTCGGAGCGGTAGTACAGGACGCGCGTCTCGACGTACCACGGCACGCCGTACGCGACGCCGTCGGCGACGGTCGAGGCGGCGGCGCCCTCGACGAAGTCGGCGTTGTCGACGAGGCCCTCGGGGACGGGGGCGAGGCCGCCGGTCGCGACCATCGTCGGCATGAAGGACGAGCCGATCATGATCGCGTCGGGCACGGTGCCCGCGGCGACGGCGGTCTGGAACTTCGTCATGACGTCGGCCCACGGGATCGTGGTGACCTCGACGTTCGCGTCGGGGTTCTCCTCCGTGAAGCCCTGGACGAAGTCGGGCAGCTTCTCGCCCTCCTCACCCATCGCCCAGATCGTGATGTCACCCTCCGCGGGCGCGTCGTCCACCGTCGTGGTGGATCCGGCGCTGGTCTCACCACCCGTGGAGTCGTCGTCCGCGCGACCGCACGCGGTCAGGGCCAGGAGTCCGACGACGCCGATGGCGACCGCCTTGCGTCCGAGCTTCATGAGCAATCCTCCTCATCGAGCAGTCGGCTCGTCCGTGTGAGCCGCTGTGGAAACTACCTTAGCGTGCGCTCGGTTAGTATTTTCAACCGGGGCGTCCAGGCCGTACCGTTGGCGCCGACAGACCTGCCGAAGGAGACGGTGATGAACGAGAGCGACCCCGCAGGTGGCGGCGCCACGACGGGGACGGCCGGGGGCCCGGGGACGACGACCGCGACGGGCGCTCGCGGCACGACGGCGGCCGGCCTCCCGGACCGCCGCATCGTCCGCGGCGAGCAGCGCCGCCGCGAGATCCTCCGCACGGCGGTGGAGGTGTTCGGCGAGCAGGGCTTCCGCGGCAGCTCGCTGCGCGAGATCGCGGCCCGCGTCGGGATCTCCGAGGCCGGGCTGCTGCACCACTTCGGCAGCAAGGCCGGTCTCCTCACCGCGACCCTGGAGGAGCGCGACCGGCGCGACCGGGTGCGCCGCGGCGAGGACGAGGCCGCCGGCGCCGACCTGCTGACGACCATCCGCGACCAGGTGCGGCGCAACGCAGAGACGCCCGGCCTCGTGTCCCTCCACGTGGTGGTCGCGGCCGAGGCGACGGACGCGAGCCACCCCGCGCACGACGTCGTCCGCGACCGCTACCGCGCGCTGCGCCACCAGGACGACACCCGCTTCCAGGACGCCGTCGCCCGGGGCGAGCTGCGCCCCGAGGTCGACCCGGCGGCGATCGGCCAGCTCTTCTCCGCCGTCATGGACGGCCTGCAGCTCCAGTGGCTGCTCGACCCCGACAACGTCGACATGGTCGCCCTCTTCGACCAGTTCCTCGCGCTGCTGCGCCCCGACGGCACGTCGCCCGCAGCACCCGAGCCCCGCACCACCGAGCAGGAGACCGCGTGACCCTCACCGCGACCGAGACCCCCGCCCGCGCCACGCTCACCTCGGGCGGGCTGACCGTCGAGCTCACCGGCGGCGGCGACGTGCGCGCCGTCAGCACGGACGGCCTGCTCGTGAACCAGTACCTGCCGGGCGAGCACGACCGCATGCCCGGCGGGATCCTGCTGCGCGCCACGCGCCCGGACGGCACGGTCGAGGTTGCGCGCCTCACCGGCTCGGCCCCCGCCGTGACGGCGGTCGAGGTCGGCGCCGACCGCGTCGTGTGGTCGGGCGCGGCGCTCGGGCTCGCCACGCGCGTCGCGCTCACGCTCGACGGGCGCGCGCTCGTCTGGCGCGTCGACCTCACGGCCGGCCCCGCGACGGACGACGGCACGCGCTACGACGTCGTGCACGCGCAGGACCTGGCGCTCGCGCCGCCCGCCGCGGCGCTGTCGAGCGAGCCGTACGTGTGTCAGTACCTGCTGCACCGCGCGCTCGAGCACCCCGACGCCGGGACCGTGCTCGTCAGCCGGCAGACCATGTCCGCGCAGCCGCGCCTCCCGCTCGCGGTCGCGTTCCTCGTCGAGGGCGCCGTCGCGCACCTCACGGACTCGCTCCAGGTCTTCACCGCGCGCTCGCGCCGCGACGGGCTGCCGCACGGCCTCCTCGGTCCGGTGCAGCCGGGCGTGCTCCAGTACGAGTACGCGATGCCGACGCTCGTCTCGCGCCCGCTCGACCTCTCGGGCGGGACCGCGGTCGTGCACACCGTGACCGTGGTCGACGCCGACGCCCCCGGGCCGCTCGCGGCGCACCTCGACGAGGTGTCCGGCTGGGCCGCCGCCGCGGTCGCCGCCGCGGCCGCCGACCGCCCGACCGCACCCTTCACGCCGACCGCCTCCGCGCTGCGCGACGCCCCGCTCCTCGCGGGCGACGAGCTCGACGAGGCCGGGCTGCTCGCCGCCGTGGGCCTGGGGTCCGACGACGTGCTCCTGCCCGAGCGCGACGCCGACGGCACGCTCCTGTCGTTCTTCACCGCGACGGGGACGCACGTCGTCGACGCGCGCAAGGACACCGTCACCGAGCGCTCGCACGGGCACGTGCTCAAGGCGGGCGACGACGTGCTGCCCACCGACGACGTCCTGTCCACGACCGCGTTCGCGCCCGGCGTCTTCGCGTCGCACGTCGTGCTCGGCAACACCACGGCGAACCGCCTCGCGACGGTGCACCGCCACCACCTCAACCTGCTGCGCAGCAGCGGCCTGCGCGTGCTCGTCGACGACGGGCGCGGGCCCCGGCTCCTCGGCCTGCCGTCCGCGCTCGTGCTCGACGTCGGCGGCGTCCGCTGGCTCTACGAGACGCCGCTCGGGCGGGTCGACGTGCGGACGGTCGCGCACGACCGCGAGAACCGCATCGACGTCTCCGTGCGCTGCGAGCGCCCGCTGCACGTCACCGCGACCCTCGAGCTCGAGGACGAGGCGGGCGGCTGGCTCGCCGAGCACGTCCCCGCGGCCCCGGGCGACGCCGTCGTGGTGCGGCCCGTGCCGGGCGGCGACGTCGACGCGCACTACCCGGACCTGCGGTACGCCCTGGCGTCGTCCGCGCGGCTCGCCGTGGAGGAGACCGCCACGCAGACCGGCTCGGAGACCGGCGCCGGGGGCGCTGCGACCCGCCGCCTCACGAGCACGACCGGCACCGGGTCGCTCACGCTCGCGCTCACCGGCTCGCTGCGCGGGACCGACGCCGCGCTCGGGCTCCTCGCGGGCGCGCACGACCCCCTGGCCGACGTCGACGCGACCCTCGCGCGCCACGTCGAGACCGTCCGCGGCGTGATGCGCGGGCTGCGGTTCGCGCCGCACGCGACGGTCGAGACGCAGGAGCTCGACCTCCTCGTGCCCTGGTACGTGCACGACGCGCTGATCCATCTCCTCGTGCCGCACGGCCTGGAGCAGTACTCGGGCGCGGCGTGGGGCACGCGCGACGTGTGCCAGGGCCCGTTCGAGCTCGCGCTCGCGGGCGGCCGCCACGACGTCGCACGCGAGATCGTGCTGCGCGTCCTGGCCCACCAGCACACGTGGGGCGAGTTCCCGCAGTGGTTCATGTTCGACGCCTACGCGGAGCGGTACAACGACTCCTCGCACGGTGACGTCGTCGTGTGGCCGCTGTTCGCGCTCGCCCAGTACCTGGAGGCGAGCGGCGACCTCGCCGTGCTCGACGAGGTCGTCCCGTTCTGGGACCACGAGCAGCGGCGCCCGGCCGCCTCGGGGCCCGACGCCGCGGCGACCGTCAGCGACCACGTGACCCGCCTGCTCGACCACCTCGACCGGGACCGCCTGCCCGGCACGGCGCTGCCCGCCTACGGCGAGGGCGACTGGGACGACACGCTCCAGCCCGCCGACCCGCGCATGCGCACCGACCTGGCGTCGACGTGGACCTCCGCGCTGCTCGTGCAGGCCGCGGAGCTGCTCGCCCGCACGACCGCCGGCCGCGACGACCTCGCCGCGCTCTCCGGGCGCGCGGGCACGCTCGCGGCGGAGGTCCGCGCGGACCTGCGCGAGCGCGCCCTCGTGGACGGCGTCCTCGCCGGGTACGTGCGCCACGGCGCCGACGGCGACGAGCTCGTCATCCACCCGTCGGACACCGTCTCCGGGATGCGGTACCGCCTCATCCCCATGACGCAGTCGATCATCGCGGGCATCCTCACGCCCGAGGAGGCCGCGGGCCACGAGCGGCTCGTGCTGGAGCACCTGCACTTCCCCGACGGCGTGCGCCTCATGGACCACCCGGCCGCGTTCGACGAGGGCGTGCCGCACACGTTCCTGCGCGCCGAGCAGGCCGCGAACGTCGGCCGCGAGATCGGGCTCATGTACGTCCACGCGCACATCCGCTACGTCGAGGCGCTCGCGGCCCTGGGCCGCGGTCGCGCGCTCGACGAGCTGCTGCGCATCAGCCCGGTCGACCTCGGCCGGCGCCTCGCGCACGCCGCCCCGCGCCAGCGCAACGCCTACTTCTCGTCGAGCGACGCGGACTTCCCCGACCGCGAGAGCTTCGCGCGCGACTTCGACGGGCTCCGCGACGGCAGCGTCGGGGTGCGCGGCGGGTGGCGCGTGTACTCCAGCGGTCCGGGCATCTACCTGCGCCAGCTCGTCCAGGGCGTCCTCGGGCTGACCGAGCGCGGCGGGGAGGTCGTCGTCGACCCGGTGCTGCCCGCGGCGGCGGACGGGCTCGCCGTCGACCTGGACCTCGGCGGCCGCTCGCGCCGGGTGGTCTACCGCGTCGCGGCGACCGCGGACGGCGTGCAGGTGCGCGCCGGGAGCGGCCCGGACGCGCTCGCGCCCGTCCCGGCGACCCCGCGCGCCGGGGACTACCGGCAGCGCGGCGTCGTCGTCGCGACGCGCGACCTCGGGGACGCCCCGCACGTCGAGGTCACGGTGGGCGCGGGCTCGGAGATCTGACCCGGTTCGTGGGGCGGGCGCGGACCGCGCGCTGCGCGGGTCGCTCCCCGTGCGCTGCCGCACATTCCTCAGCAGACTGAGGAATGTGCGGGGTCCGTGGTGCGGCCGCCGCCGGGCACGGAGGAGGAGACCATGCCGGACGCCGCCATCGTCGCGCGAGGCCTGGAGCGCCGCTTCGGTCAGCACCAGGCCGTCGACGGCGTCGACCTCGCGATCGCGGCCGGGGAGGTGTACGGGTTCCTCGGCCCCAACGGGGCGGGGAAGTCCACCGTGACCCGGATCCTGTGCACGCTCCTCGCCCCGACCGCCGGGACGGCGGTCGTCGCCGGGCACGACGTCGCGCGCGACCCCACCGCCGTCCGGCTGCGGATCGGAGCCGCCCTCCAGGAGGCCGCGCTCGACGACAAGCAGACCGGCGTCGAGATGCTGCGCCTCCAAGGACGCTTCTACGGGCTGACCTCCCGGGAGGTGGACCAGCGGGTCGCGGCGCTGCGCGAGCTCATCGACATCGGGGACGCGCTGGACGAGCGTGTCGGCACGTACTCGGGCGGGATGAAGCGCCGCCTGGACCTCGCGCTCGCGCTCGTCCACAACCCCGAGGTCCTCTTCCTGGACGAGCCGACGACGGGCCTCGACCCCACGAGCCGCGCCGCCGTGTGGCAGGAGGTGCGCCGCCTCAACCGCGAGCTCGGCATGACGGTCTTCCTCACCACGCAGTACCTGGAGGAGGCCGACGCGCTCGCCGGCCGCGTCGGGATCATCAACCGGGGTCGGATCGTCGCGGAGGGGACGCCCACCGCGCTGAAGAGCTCCGTCGGCACGGACCTCGTCGTCGTGGAGACCTCCGCCGACGCGGACCGCGCCCGCGCGGCGCTCGACGGTCTCGACGGCATCGACTCCATCGACGTCGCCGAGCGGCGCCTCGTCGTCGCGGTCACCGACGGCGCCCAGGCCGTCAGCCCGGTCGCCCTCGCGCTCGACCGCGCAGGGGTCCCGGTCGACGGGCTCACGCTGCGCCGCCCCACCCTCGACGACGTCTTCTTCCGCGTCACCGGCCAGCGCATCCTCGACGGCGAGGAGGAGCCCTCATGACCGGGACGACGTCCCGCGCCGCGGCCGCCGCCCGGACCATCACGGGCCGGCCCGCCGGGTTCTGGCGCGACCTGGCCTCGGTCGCGATCCGTGCGCTGCGGCAGATCCCGCGCGAGCCGGAGGCGATCGTCCCCGCGCTCGTCATCCCCCTGTTCTTCTTCGTCGTCAACGTCGGCGCGCTGTCCGACGTCGCGACCGCGACCGGGGTGAGCGACTTCCAGGCGTTCCAGATCCCGGTGGCCATCGTCTTCGCGGTGACCGGCGTGTCCCGTGCCAGCGCGCTGGTCACCGACATCACCGACGGGTACTTCGACCGGCTCCTGCTCACCCCGATGCACCGCACCGCGCTCCTGCTCGGCCTCATGGTCGCCGACCTCGTGCTCGTCGTGGCGCTGTCCGTCCCCGTGCTGGTGCTCGGCTTCGCGCTGGGGGTCGAGTTCGCGACCGGGGTGCCCGGCGTCCTGCTCTTCCTGCTGCTCGCCGGCCTCTGGGGCCTCGCCTTCACGGGCTTCCCGTACGCGATCGCGCTCCGCACCGGCAACCCGGCCGCCGTGAACTCGAGCTTCCTGCTGTTCTTCCCCTTCGCCTTCCTCACGACGACGTTCCTCCCGCTCGACGCGCTCACGGGATGGCTCGCGACGATCGCGCGGTACAACCCGGTGACCTACCTCCTCGCTGCGCTGCGCTCGCTGATCATGGACGGATGGGACGCGACGGCGCTGTGGCAGGGCGTCGCCGCGATCGCGCTCGTCGCGGTGGTCAGCTTCACGCTCGCGTTCCGCGCGCTCGTCGGGCGCACGTCCCGCAGCTAGCAGTCGACGCCCTCGTACGGCGTCTCGACGACCACGGGTCCGTCGGCGCCGGGGACCGTGAGCGTCGCGGTGCCCGCGTCGACGGCCGCCGCCCGGGCGCTGAACGACCGGTACGCGTTGCGCCCCGGCGGCACGGCGTCGAACGTGCGCTCGCCGGCCGGCGTGCCGAGCGTGAGGTCGATCGGGTCGCTCCCGACGTTCTCGGCGCGGACGGCGACGTGCGCCGTCCCGCCGAGGCACCGCGCGTCGGCCTCGACGTGGACGGGCGGCAGCTCGCGGACCCGTACCTCGCGGAACGACACGACGTCCGGCGCGGAGCCGTGCGCCTGGAGGCCGACGTACCCGACGAGCCCGCGCGAGCTCGAGTCCGGGTCGAGCGGGCGGTCGGGGAAGGGCACGCCCGGCAGGTTCTCGTACTCGTTGATCACGACGCCGTCGCGGATCACGGTGTAGTGCTGCCCGACGACGCGCACCTCCAGCTCGTTCCACGTGCCCTTCGCGGTGGGGCGGGCCTCGTCGAGGGCGAGGTCGGCGAAGCCGTAGACCGAGCCCGTCTTGCGGGGGTCGTTCGAGCCGCCCTCGGGGGAGTCGTTGACCTGGATCTCGTGGCCACAGTTCACCGCGATCCACGACAGGTTGCCCGTCTCGTTGCCGTTGAACGTCGTGGGGCAGCCCTCGACCGGCCCGGACAGGTCGGGGAACCGCACCTGGATCCCGCTGTTCGCGCGCGCGTCGCCGGGGGCGTCGTCGCGGTACTCGACCACCATCGAGAAGTCGCCGTACTGCCGCACCGGGTACCAGAGGGTCCCGAACCCACCGCCCGCACCGGCGCGGCTGCGCACCGTGCCGTCGTCGAGCCGGTCGAACCCGCCGTCGCCCGCGTACTCCCACGCGTCGAACGACTCCTGCGTGCCGTCGAGGATCACCTCGTAGCCGTCGTCGGCGGGTGCTGCCGCGGGCGCGACCGCCGCGGCGGGTGCCGCGAGCGCGATCGCCGCGGCGAGGGCGGTCGCCCCGGCGACGCGGGCGCGGCGCCCCCGGCTGCGGGCCGGGCGGGCGGGGGTACGGGTGGTGCTCGTCATCGGAACTCCCTCGTTCGACGCGGTCTCGTCCACCCTCGCACGGTCCGCGCGGGCTCTCAACGGCACCCGGGCCGGTGCGAGAATCGACGCGTGGCCGGAGCCGAGGAGCGAGTGCTGGAGTCCGCGCGGGTCGCGTCCCGGCTGCGGGACGAGATCCTCGACGGCGTGCGCGAGCCCGGCTCGCGCCTCGTCGAGCGCGACCTCGCCGCCGGGTTCGGCGTGAGCCGCATCCCTGTGCGTGACGCGCTCAAGGTCCTGGAGGGGGAGGGGCTCGTCGCGCTGCGGCCGCACACGTGGGCCGTCGTGCGGGCGTTCACCGACGCCGACCTCGCCGACCTGGACGAGGTCCGCACCGTGCTCGAGCCGCTCGCGTTCCGCCTCGCCGCCGAGCGCCACGAGGCCGCGGGCCTGGAGCGCCTGCGCGCGGCGCTCGACCGCGAGCAGGAGGGTGCGCGCGCGGCCGACCCGGTGGGGTCGCGCCGCTCGGCCGCCGACTTCCACGAGATCGTCACGGCGCTCGCGGGCAACCGTCTGCTCGACGACATGATGCAGGGCATCCGCAGCCGGATGCGGTGGGCGCTCTCGCAGCACGACGACCTCGCGGACGTCACCGAGGAGCACCTGGCGCTGTTCGAGGCGGTCCGCGCCCGGGACGGCGACCGGGCCGCGGAGCTCGCCACGGCGCACGTCGAGAGCAGCCGACGACGGCGGGCCGCCCTCGCGGCGCGGCGGGGCACGGTCTGAACCCGCTCGACCTCCCGGCGGCGTCCTGCCGCCGTCCCGACCGGTGCCGTCGCCCGACGCGTCAGGCCGGCCCGGGCGCCCCGTCGCCGACCGGCCGACCCGGGATCTGGACCGCCTTGTCCCACGAGCCGACCAGGCGGCCGTCGGTGGTCTCCAGGCGGAAGGGTGCGAGCGGCAGGTTGCCGGCCCGGCGCCGGGCCCGGAGCACGTCGAGCGCGTCCTCGTCCGTCTCGGCGCCGAACGGCTCGCCGCGCCGAGCGCCCGTGGCGGTCACGACGTGGTAGCTCGTCATCAGGTCGTCGTCGTGGTGCACCTCGTCGGCGAGCGCGGCGACCTCCTGGGCGATCTCGAGGTTCGGCAGCGCGGCCCACGTGCGGTCGGGGCCGTCGAGGGTCCAGGTGCCGGTGTCGTCGCGCCGGACGACGTACTCGCGCGAGGCGCTGCGGGCGCGCCAGGTCCGGTGGTCGACGGCGGTCCAGGTGAGCATGTCCATGTGCGGTGAGGTGGGTCGGACGACGGTCGGTCTCTCGTCGGTCGAGCAGTTCCCCCCTGCCGCGTCCGGCGACCCACGGGCAGCGTACGCGTACCGATCGCGCGCGCGTGTCCACCCTGAGGAGGAGATCGGGCGGCGGGTACGGCGCCCGGGGTAGGCCGCGCGAGGGATCCCCGTCACCCGACGCGCGACCGGACCGGGACGCTGCCATCATCGACCGGGTCAGCACGGCGCCGCCGAGCCGCTCGGCGCGGGCCGGCACGCGAGCGCGAGGGGCGTGGGGCATGGCCGCTGAGGACACGGCGCGGGGGACGGCGTCCGGCACCACGAAGGTCACCGTGCTCACGCTTACGGCCATGGTCGTGGGGTCCATGGTCGGGGCGGGCGTCTTCTCGCTCCCGCGCCGCTTCGCGCAGGAGACCGGGGTCGCGGGTGCGCTCGTGGCGTGGGTCGTCGCGGGCGCGGGCATGTTCACGCTCGCGCTCGTCTTCCAGCGGCTCGCGGTGCGCAAGCCGGGGCTCGACGCCGGGGTCTACGCGTACGCGAAGGCGGGCTTCGGGGAGTTCACGGGCTTCTACGCCGCCGCCGGGTACTGGGCGAGCGCGTGCGTGGGCAACGTGACGTACTGGGTGCTCATCATGTCGACGCTCGGGGCGTGGGTGCCCGCCCTGGGCACGGGCGACACGGTGCTCGCGCTCGTGCTCTCGTCGGTCGGGCTGTGGCTCTTCTTCGCGCTCGTACGGCAGGGGATCCGGGAGGCGACGGCGATCAACCGGATCGTCACGATCGCCAAGCTCGTGCCCATCCTCGTGTTCGTCCTGCTCGCCGCCCTCGCGTTCGACCCCGCGGTCTTCGCGGAGAACCTCCACGGCGCCTCGTACACCGGGTCGCTGTTCGACCAGGTGCGCGACACGATGCTCGTCACCGTGTTCGTCTTCCTCGGGGTCGAGGGCGCGAGCGTCTACTCGCGGCACGCACGCCGCCGCGAGGACGTGGGCCGGGCGACGATCCTCGGGTTCACGAGCGTGCTCGCGATCTTCGCGTCGGTGACGATCGTGTCCTACGGGATCCTGCCGATGGCCGAGATCGCGGAGCTGCGCCAGCCGTCGATGGCGGGCGTGCTGGAGGCCGCGGTCGGGCCGTGGGGGAGCGTGCTCGTGGGCGTCGGGCTGATCGTCTCCGTCCTGGGCGCCTACCTCGCGTGGACCCTCATGGCCGCGGAGGTCCTGTTCGTCGCGGCCAAGGACCGCGACATGCCGCGGTTCCTCACCCGCACGCGCCGCGAGGACGTGCCGGTGAACGCGCTGCTGCTCAGCACGGCGCTCTCGCAGGTGGTGCTCGTCGTCACCTACTTCTCGGACGACGCGTTCGACTTCGCGCTCGACCTCACCGCCTCGATGACCCTCATCCCGTTCCTGCTGGCCGCGCTGTACGCGCTGCGGCTGCGGCTCACGCGCGAGACGTACGACGGCGCCCCCGCCCGCACCCTGACGGGCGACCTCGTGGTGGCGGTCCTCGCGTCGGCGTACACCGCCTTCCTGCTCTTCGCGGCCGGGCTCGACCTCGCGCTGCTCGCGTTCGTCTTCTACGCGCCCGTCACCGTCCTCTTCGTCATGACGCGCCGCGAGCAGGGGCGGCGGGCGTTCGGGCCCGCGGAGCTCGCGCTGCTCGGCGTCGTCGTGGCGCTCGCGGTGCTCGCCGTCGTCGGCCTCGCGGCGGGGTGGGTGTCGCTGTGAGAGCACCGGACCGTACCGACCGCACCACCGAGAGGGAGCACCCATGAGCGTCGCGTCCGCCGTCCCGTCCACCGTCCCGCCCTCCCAGCACGGCGTCCACTCCGAGGTGGGGCGCCTGCGCAAGGTCCTCGTGTGCGCGCCGGGCCTCGCGCACGAGCGGCTGACCCCGACGAACTCCGACGACCTCCTCTTCGACGACGTCATGTGGGTGGAGGCGGCCCAGCGCGACCACCTCGACTTCGTCAACAAGCTGACGAACCGGGGCGTCGAGGTCGTCGAGCTGCACGACCTCCTCGCGCAGACGCTCGCTATCCCCGAGGCGCGGGCGTGGGTGCTCGACCGCAGGGTCGTGCCGAACCAGGTGGGCCTGGGGCTCGTCGAGGGCACGCGCGCCTACCTCGACTCGCTCAGCGAGCGCGAGCTCGCGCGGTTCCTCGTGGGCGGCCTGGCGACGACCGACCTGCCCGACGACTACCGCACCGGCTACGTGAACCTCGCACGCGAGTCGACGGGCGGGTTCGAGTACCTGCTCCCGCCGCTGCCCAACACGCTGTACACGCGGGACACGACGTCCTGGGTCTACGGGGGCCTGACGCTCAACCCGCTGTACTGGCCGGCGCGCCAGGAGGAGACGCTCCTCATGAAGGCGGTCTACACGTTCCACCCCGAGTACCGGGAGTCGACGGTGTGGTGGGGCGACCCGGAGCAGGACTGGGGGCAGGCCACGCTGGAGGGCGGCGACGTCATGCCGGTGGGCAACGGCGCGGTGCTCGTCGGGATGAGCGAGCGCACGTCGCGGCAGGCGATCTCGCAGCTGGCGAAGGCGCTGTTCGACGCGGGCGCGGCGGAGCAGGTGGTCGTCGCGGGCATGCCGCGGCTGCGCGCGGCGATGCACCTCGACACCGTGTTCACGTTCGCGGACCGCGACCTCGTGACGGTGCACCCGGCGATCGTCGACGGCATCCACACGTTCACGCTGCGGCCGTCGGACCGTTCGCCGGGCGTCGAGATCACCGACGAGGGCGACACTCCCTTCGTCGACGTGGTGGCGCGCGCCCTGGACCTGCCCGCGCTCCGCGTCGTGGAGACGGCGGGCGACGCGTACGCGTCCGAGCGGCAGCAGTGGGACTCGGGGAACAACGCCGTCGCCGTCGAGCCGGGCGTCGTCGTCACCTACGACCGCAACACCCTGACCAACGCGGCGCTGCGGCGCGCGGGCGTCGAGGTCGTGACGATCGTCGGGGCGGAGCTCGGGCGCGGCCGGGGCGGCGGGCACTGCATGACGTGCCCCCTCGCGCGCGACCCGCTCGACTGAGACGCCGCTCGGCGGACCACCGGTGCGGCGCGGCTCCCGGGATACCCTGCACGGGCCGCCCACGACGAGAGGACCCGCCCGATGTCCGACCCCACCGAGCCGTACGAGCCGGTCGACGACCAGACCGTCATGCGGCCGCCGCGGCGGTACGGGGACGACGGCGCCGCGACCCCGGGCGGGACGCCGCCCCCGCCGCCTCCGCCCGGTCCCGGGCAGCCCCACGCCCAGGTCCCGTACGGCACGGACCCGTACGGGCAGCGCGGGGCGCCGCCCGCGCCCCAGGGCTACCGCGGCCCGGACCCGCACCGGACGCTCCCGCCGACGGACACGGGCGCGACCTGGCCCCCCGCGGAGACCGGTGCGACGTGGCCGCCCGCCGCGACGTCGTCCGGGCACACCGCGCCCCCGCCGCCCCGGGCGTACGCGGGCGCGCCCGGGGCGCCCTACGGCGCCCCGACCCACGGCACCCCGCCCCCTGCTCCCTACGGCACGCCGTCCGCGCCGTACGGGGCGCCGTCGGGCCCGGGCTACGGCGCGCCCGACGACGCGACGGTCGTCCCGACGGCGACCGCGCCGCCGTCGGACCCGTACGGCTTCTCCCCGTACGCGACCCCGCCGGGCCGCGGGCGTCGCCCGTGGCTCGTGCCGGTGCTCGCCGGGGTGGGCGCGTTCGTGCTCGTCGCGGGCGCCCTCGGCGTGTGGCTCGGGCTGCGCGACGACGCCGCGCCCGACCCCGGGCCGACGGCCGAGCAGGCGCTCGCGACGTCGGACGCGCCGACGGAGCCCGAGCCGGAGCCGGAGCCGGAGGAGACCGAGGACCCCGCGGACACCGACGTCACGGACGACGAGCCGTGGCTCGCGCAGGAGTACCGCGCGGGCGCGGAGATGGACCCCGAGAAGGGCCCCGGGCTCGCGCCCCTGTCGTGGGAGTACTTCTCCGACAACGACTACCTCGTCAACGACGACCGCATCGCCCTCGTCGCGCGGCGCGACTTCGCGTGCGACGACGTCCCGGCGATCCCCGCGATCCAGGCCCTCGCGGGCTCGTGCCAGGCCGGGTTCGAGGCGCGCGTCGTGTCCGACGACGGCCCGACCGTCGCGCTCGACGTCGTCGTGCTGGACGTCGGCTCGAAGGAGGAGGCCGAGCGCGCCGCCGCGGCGTTCAACGACGCGCCCGAGGGCGACCCCGTGGCCGACACCACCGGCCCGGCCCACCCGACCCTCGCCGCGGCGGTCCCGCAGCCCGGGTTCCAGGGCTCGTACGCGATCCTCGACGACGGGGACGCGCCGTCGGTCATGCTGAGCACGGGCACCGTCGTGATCATGTACCGGCTCGGGATCGACGACGGCCTGGAGCGCGACCAGGTGCTCCCGGTCGCGCAGGCGGTCGGGTTCGTCGTCACCGACCACGAGCTGGCCAAGTCGTTCGAGGAGAAGAAGTTCGCGAAGCCCAAGGCCGGCTGAGCGGACGGTCCCGGCGCTGGCTACGCTGGGAGCGGTGATGGATCCCGCCGGGGCGCAGCCGCCCGAACCGCCGCCAGGGCTGATGGTTCCTGACTCGTCGCACGTCGGCGGGCAGGACGCTGCCCGCGGGAGGAGGCCGCATGAGAGCACGGCCGCACGCGGGGCCGGTGCCCCAGCCCGCGCTCGACCGGATGGTCCCGTTCGCGGGGCACGCCGTGGTGGTGGGCGTCGTCCCGGGCGGTGACCCGCTCGTCGTCCGCACGGCGGCGGCCTGGGCGGACGCCGCCAGGTCCCGCCTCGTCGCGGCGTACGCCGACGCGTCGCGCGCCGTGGTCGAGGAGCACCCGGACGGGTCCGTGACGCACGCGTCCCTCGACCCGGACTCCGCCGACGACGCCTGGCAGGGCACCGCCGAGCGCCTGCGCGCCGAGGTCGCCGCGGAGCTCGCGGGAGCACGCGTGCCGTGGGAGCTGCGCTACCTCGCGGGGCGGCCCGACCGCGCGCTGACCCACCTCGCGCGCGCCGTCGACGCGGCGGTGATCGTCGTCGGCTCGCGCGCGCAGGGCTCGCTCGCCCACGTGCGCGAGCTCGTCGAGGGGTCGGTCGCCGTGCACCTGGCCCACCACCAGCACCGTCCGGTGCTCACGGTCCCGCTCGCCGTCGTGGACTGGAAGGAGCTCCGCACCCCGTGGGAGAGGTGACGCGCCGGACCCCGCTGCTCGCGCTCGCGGGCCTCGTCGCGGCCGGGGGAGCGGTCGGCACGACGGCGCGCGCGCTGCTCGAGCAGGCGTTCGCGCCCGTGCCGGGAGCGTGGCCGTGGACGACGTTCTGGATCAACCTCGTCGGCTCGTTCGTGCTCGGCGCGCTGCTCGAGACGCTGCTGCGCGCGGGCCCCGACTCGGGCGGGCGCCGCGCCGTCCGGCTCGGGTGCGGCACGGGCGTGCTCGGGGGCTTCACGACGTACTCGACGTTCGTCGTCGAGGTCGAGCGCCTCGCGAGCGGCGGGCACGCCGCCCTCGGCGCGGCCTACGCGCTGGGGAGCGTCGCGCTGGGGGTCGCGGCGGCGGTGGGCGGGGTCGCGCTCGGGGCCGCGGCCCGACGGCGGCGCGTCGCCCGGGGCGGTGGCGCGCGGTGACGGGGCTCCCCGACCTGCTGCTCGTCGCCGTCGCGGGCGGTCTCGGGGCGGCGTCCCGGTTCCTCCTCGACACGGTCGTCGCGCGGCACAACCGCTGGTCGACGCCCCTCGGGACGCTCGTGGTCAACGTGACGGCGTGCTTCCTGCTGGGGCTCCTCACGGGCTGGGGGGCGACGCACCCGGGCCAGGGGGACGTCGTGGCGGTGCTCGGCGTCGGGTTCCTCGGCGGGTACTCCACGTTCTCGACGGCGTCGGTGGAGGGGGCGCGGCTCCTGCTCGCGGGCCGCGGCACGGTCGCGCTCGTGCACGCGCTGGGGATGCTGCTCGTGTGCCTCGCGGCCGCCGTGGCGGGGATCGCGCTCGGAGGCGGGTGAGGCGTCGTGGGCCCAGATGCAACCTGGGGGTTGCGCTCGACCGGGCGCAGTGCAACCGTGGAGTTGCACAGCAAGACCTTCCCCACGGAGAGGACGCACCATGACCACCACCAACGAGCCGGCCGTCGTCGACACGGCGTCGTACACCGTCACCCGGACCGTGACGATCGACGCCCCGGCCGCCCGCGTCTGGGCGGCGCTCACCCAGGAGGACCTCATCAGCCGCTGGTTCGGGCGGCGCACCTCCCTGCCCGACCTGCGCGTCGGCGGCGAGGGCGTGTTCAGCTGGCCCGACGTCCCCGACGTCCAGGTGCGCATCGAGGAGTACGACCCCACGACGACGCTCGCCTTCCGGTGGGGGACCCCGGTCGGGCAGCCCCTGGACGAGACGACGTCGACCGTCGCGCGCTTCACGCTCGAGCCGCAGGGGCCGACGACCGTCCTGCACGTCGTCGAGACGGGGTTCGAGCGGGCCGCCGACCCCGACGAGCTGCTCGAGAGCCACCGGCAGGGGTGGACGAGCGAGCTCGACGAGCTCGTCGAGCTGCTCGAGGGCGCGCTCGCGGGCGAGGGCGGGCACGCGTGAGCGCAGCGTCGACGGAGCTCGCGCCGGTGTTCTCCGCGCTCGCGGACGACACCCGGTGGCGGATCCTCCAGGAGCTCGGCAGCGCGGACCTCTCGGCGTCCGCGCTCGCCGAGCGGCTCCCCGTGAGCCGTCAGGCCATCGCGAAGCACCTCGCCGTGCTCGCGGAGGTCGGGCTCGTCGAGTCCGTCCGCGTGGGACGAGAGGTCCGGCACCGGGCCGTCGGGACCCGGCTCGGCGAGACCGCGCGCGCTCTCGAAGCCATCGGGGCGGCGTGGGACCGCCGGCTCGCGGCGATCAAGCGGATCGCGGAGTCGTAGGGGCCGTCGGTCAGGAGCCGGGAGCGGGGACGGGGTGCGCCGCGAGCGCCGCCGCGACGGCGTGCAGGTTGTGCGCCATGAGGCGCCCCGTCTCGCGCGCCCACTCGTGGCCGTGACCGGTCTGGACGTAGTCCGGCCCGGGGCCCGGGCCCTGGTTCCAGTAGGTCCACGCCTGGCCCGGGATCGTGTAGCCGATGTCCGCGAGGGCGCCGCTCACCTCCGAGATGACGTGGTGCGCGCCGTCCTCGTTGCCCGTGACCACGACCCCCGCGACCCGGTTGTAGGCGACCGGCATCCCCTCGGGCCCCTCCTCGGAGATCATCGCGTCCATGCGCTCGAGCACGCGCTGCGCGAGCGACGAAGGGCGCCCGAGCCACGTGGGCGTGAGGACCACGAGGATCTCCGACGCGAGCAGCCGCTCGTGCACGCGCGGCCACTCGTCGCCCTCGCCCACGTCGGTGACGACGCCGGGCGGCACGGCGAGGTCGACGAGGCGGACGTGCTCGACCTCCACCCCGCGGTCCTGGAGCGCCTCGGCGACCACGCGCCCGAGCGCCTCGGTGTTGGACGGCTCCGGGGAGCTCTTGAGCGTGCAGCTGACGAAAAGCGCCTTCATGGGGTCCTCCCGTGGCGCCGGGCGGTCGTGCCGCCCGGGACGGCCGGCGGCGGCTGGCTCCACCGTCCCGTCCAGCGTCACGGGGCCGCGCGGCGCTCGCAACGCGCGGCGTCGTCAGGGGAGGGCGGCGTCCTGGCGCCGGTAGCCCTGCGCGAGCCGGACCTCGCCCCGCCCGACGGCGGCGACGTCGTCCCACGGCACGAGGAACGTGCCGCGGTGCCGGCGCCGCACGAGCTGCGGCACCGGCCACGGCGCCGTGACGCCCGTGCGCTCGTACCCGAGGAACGACGACCCGGTCCGCGGGCTCACGAGGACCCCGACGACCCGCGCGCGCCCGACGCGGCTGCGCCGTCGCACCTGCTCGCTCAGCGCCCGGTCCTCGCGGTGCGCGTCGTCGGGGTCGGCCCCGCCCGCGGGCGGGGCGTCGTCGGGCAGCGTGTCGAGCGCGAGGCGCACGTCGACGAGGAACCCGAGGTCCTCGCCGTCGGGCCCGAGGACGCGCGCGTCGAGCAGGTCGCCGAGGATCACGACCCCTCCTCGGGGTCGTGCCGGCCCCCCGGGACGCGGCCGACCACGTGCTCGCGCAGCCAGTCCTCGGTCCAGTGCAGGTCGAGCGAGTCCGCGCGGACGGTGAGCTCGAGCGCCGTGCCCACGTGCCCGACGTCGGACCACGGCACCCGCTCCCAGCGGGACGCGGGCGGTCGGCCGCCGAGCAGGCGCGTCACGAGCACCGGGCCGGTGAGGACCGCGCCGACCTCCGCCGGCTCGCCGGGCACCGCGTCCCGCGGGCGGTCGTCCGGCGAGCGGTCGGGCGCGTCGTCGTCCCCGGCGGGCGCGGCGACGAGCTCCAGGTCGTCGACGGTGGTGACCGGCTCGCCGTCGACGTCGAGCACCTGGCGGCTCAGCAGGTGCAGGCGCGCGTCCACGAGGCGCACCCCGGTCGGCACGGAGTCGTCGCGGTTCATGACCCTGCTCCCGTCGCGATCATCAGGGGGACCGCCGCCACCGCCGCGACGACGACGATCACCAGGTAGACCATGCCGAGCGCGTTGGTCACGCGCCCGTTGACGTGCTCGCCCATGTACTCCGGGTCGTTGGCCACGAGGAGGATCGGCACGTAGGTGAGGGGCAGCGCGACCGCGGAGAACACGACGGACATCTCGGTGACCGCCACCGGGTCGACGCTCGTCATGAGGATCGCCACGGCGAGCAGCAGCGCGACGACCATCGTCAGGTGGAAGCGTGCGGCGCGCGCCGGGCGGCGGAACTTCCCCCACGACCAGCCGAGGTACTGCGCGAGCGTGTACCCGCTGGACAGCGCGGTCTCGAGCGCGGCGCCGAACGTCGCCGCGACGATCCCGACGATCACCACCGCGAGCAGGAGCGTCCCCCCGGCCTCGGCGACGGGCAGCACGATCTGCGACAGCGACGACACCTCGATGCCCGCGGGCAGCAGCACGACGGCCGCGCACGCGGCGATCGCCACCGACAGGAGCCCGCCGAGCGGGAACCCGACGAGCACGTTGACCCGGTTCTGCGCGAGGTCCTTCGCGGTCCAGCCCTCCTCGACGGCGCCGGAGGAGAAGAAGAACACCTCGTACGGCGTCATCGCGGCGCCGAAGAGCGCGACGGCGTAGTACCAGTACGTCGCGACGTGCTCCGTCGCGGGCGGCGACGGCGGCACCGCCTGGCGCAGCAGCTCACCCCAGTCCGGCCCCAGCAGGAACAGCGCGACCCCGAACCCGACGAGCAGCAGCCCGAGCAGGCCGGCGACGTTCTCCATCACCTGGAACTTCACGCACCACAGCACGAGCCAGACGGCGAACGCCGCGACCGGCATCCACAGCCGCGGCTCGACGCTGCTCGCGAGGTGCAGCGCGAGCGCGATGCCGCCGATCTCGGCGGTGAGCGTGAGGAGGTTGATCGCGAACGACGCCGCGAGGTTCACGCCCGCCGCCCGCGGGCCGAGGCGCTCGCGGATGATCTCGAACGTCGCGCGACCGCTCACCGCCGCGACGCGACCCGACATCGACGCGAACAGGCAGATCCCGACGACACCCACGACCACGACCCACACGAGCGACAGCCCGAACCGCGACCCCACGACGGCGTTCGTGACGAGGTCGCCGATGTCGACGAACCCGCCGATCGCCGTGAGGATGCCGAGCGCGACACCGAGCAGCTGCTTCACGCGCCACCCGCCAGGGCGAGCACCGTGTCGAGGTCGTCGGCCGCGCGCGCGAGGTCGGCCTGGAGCTCGGACGCCGTGAGCGGCACCGCCCCGGCGGCCGACAGGTCGCCGCCCGCCTCCCGTGCGACCCACGCGCGCGCGGTGACGACCTCGGCCGTCGCGTCGGCGACGGCCGCGAGGCCCGCGTCGCGCTGCGCGGACGAGACGTCGTCCGGCGGTACCAGAGTGGTCAGGGCGGTCGTGGACTCCTCGAGGACCCGGACCTGGTCGAGCACGGCGGCGTCCGCGACGGGCGTCGTCACGCGGTCGGCGTCGAGCAGCCGCACGGTGAGCCGCGTCGTCTCGACCGCCGACCCGGCCTGCGCGACCGCGTCGGCGACGGCGGCGGTCGCCTGGCCCGGCTCCTGCCGGCTCACGGTGCAGCCCGCCGTCGTGCCGAGCGCGAGCCCGAGCAGCAGCCCGAGCGCGGCCCCGGACCGGGTGATGCGCGCACGACGTCCCACGTCAGCGATGGTGCCGCTGCTCCGGGGGGCCCGCACCCGGACGGGACGGCGGTCAGGCGGCCTGGACGCCCGCGAGCACGCGGTCGAGCGCCGGGCGCGGGTCGACCCCGACCGGCAGGTCCTGCGCGACGGCGACGATCGACTCGGCGATGTCGCGCACCTTGACGTTGGCGAGGCTCGACGAGCGGCGGAGCGACGCGAACGCGGCGTCGGGGGTGACGCGGTAGGCGAGCGCGATGATGCCCTTGGCCTGCTCGATCGCGGCGCGGGACTGTGCCCACAGGCCGATCTGCTCGTTCGCCTGGGCCCGTGCACCCACGCCGACGACGCTCGTCACGTCCAGCACGACGCCCCGGGCGACAGGTACGCGGGTCGGGTCGGTCCAGGCGACGTCCACGAGCACGACGACCGCGCGCTCCCGGCCCCTCGCGTCCCGCATGATCTGCACCTGGACCGGCGCCTCGCCGGACACCGCGCGCGCGATGGCGGTGAGCGTCTGCTCCCGGTCCTTGCCCGTGGCGCGGTGGTGCCACAGGAGCAGCTCCGTCGTGGGGACGACCTCACCCGGGGAGTAGCCGAACAGCTCGAGGAGCGGGTCCGACCACCACCACCTGTCCTCGTCCGGGTAGTAGCGGAACTCCCCGGCGGCGACGGCGCCGGGAGAGGGCACCCACGTCGAGAGGACGGCGTCGGCCGAACCGTTCACTTCTGCTCCTTGCGGCCTCGAGGGCGGCGTCCGGGCCGCTGCATGACCCCGTCGCCCCGGCGCACATGCTCCCGCACCGCGCCCCCGAGCGACGAATCGCGTGCTCAGGGGCGCGGCGGAGCGGCCCGGCGCAGCGCTACAGGCGGTGCCGCGCGGTTCCCGCGGGCGCCTGCGCAGATCTGGCCGACGCGTCGGCCACCGGGTCGGGAGCCCTCTCGGCCGCCCGCCCCGGGCGCGACGGCACGAGCTTGAGGCCCACCACCGCGGCGATGATCCCGGCGATGAAGACCACCTTGCCCACGCTCACGGACTCGTCGCCCGTGAGGATGGCGTAGGTGACGGTGAGCGCCGCGCCGACCCCGACCCACACCGCGTATGCGGTGCCGATCGGGATGTGCTTGGTCGCCCAGCCGAGGCCGAGCATGCTGAGCGCGAGCGCGACGAAGAAGACGACGGACGGCCCGAGCACGGACAGCCCGTCGGACGTGCCGAGCGCCGTCGCCCAGACGGCCTCGAAGACGGCGCTGACGAGCAGGATGATCCACGGCACGGTCAGCTCACCGCCTTGAGCCCGATGACGGAGCCCACGAGCAGCACGAGCAGGCCGACGCGCGCCACGGTGGCGCGCTCCTTGCCCGTGACGAAGCCCCAGACGACGGTCAGCGTCGCGCCGATCCCGACCCACACCGCGTACGCGGTCCCGGTGGGGAGCGTGGTCATCGCCCAGGCGAGACCGACCATGCTCAGCGACATGGCGACGAAGAAGACGACGGTCGGGCGCCAGCGGCGGAAGTTCTCCGACGCTCCGAGCGCGGTGGCCCACACCGCCTCGAGCAGGCCCGAGAGGACCAGGACGAGCCATGCCATGACAAGCAACCCCTCTGAGTCAGTCTTGTCCGTGCGGGTACTGCTCCCTCGTCCGCAGAGCTACCTCGACGCAACTCTGGTACTAACGTACCACATTCGGCGCCGCCAGCCGCCAGCCGCGGCTCACGGTCGTCAGCTCGCGGAACCCCCAGGCGCGCAGCTGCGCGATCTCCTCGTGGTCCGTCGCGTCCGTGCCGACCAGGACGCGGTGCACCCCGGCGAGCTCGAGCCACGCTCGGGCCTCGGCCAGCACCCCGGCCAGCAGGGCGTCGTCGGCCCCCGGGCCGGGCGCGAGGTCCACCAGCTCGGCGGTGCCTCCCGTCGCGGCCTGCCGCTCGGCGCGGCCGAGGGTCGTGTCGATCTCGACGTACGCGGCCGTCTCCGTGCCGCGGTGCGCGGTGAACCGCACGCCCCCGCCGGGGCCGAGCGTGCGCCGCAGGGCGACGCCGTCCGGCACGGGGACGGCGCGGGGGAGCGCCGAGGTCGGGGCGAGCAGCACCGTCTCGGCGTGCTCTCCGGGACGGAAGCCCGCGCGCTCCAGGGCCTCGCGGACGTGCGGCCACTGCTCCGGCACCCCGTAGACGCCCGCGAACGGGAGCTGCCCGTCCGCGTACGCCACGCGCACCTGCCACGCGGCGAGCTGGGCGTGGCACGCGGCCGTCAGCGCGTCCGCGGCCGCGCGGGCCTCGGCGGACTGCTCCAGGCCCTCGTCGTCGGGCGGCGTGACGAGGAGCCACTGCACGAGGCCGGCGTCGCGGTAGTCGTCGCTCGCCTCCGGCCCGGCCGTGAACCGGTGCAGGTGCGCGGCGCCCACCACCCGGTGCCGGGACTCGACGACGAACGTCGCGCGCTCGACGACCCACGGGTCGACGACGTGCTCGTCGGGCTGGCGCTCCAGGCTCCCGAGCACGCTGTTGACCGAGAGCCGCGCGCCCGGCACGACGGCGGAGAGGTGGGAGTTGACGAGGTCCGTGAGCTGGTCGCGGTCGTCGCGACGGAAGGTCCGGACACGGGGACGTGCAGACATGCGGCTGCCTCCAGGCGAAGTGATGAGCTGGGAAGGCCGCCACGCGATGCGGTATGCGGGCACCCTAGCAGCCGCGGTCGCCCACCGTCAGGGGCGCAGCAGCGCCTTAATCGCGCGCCGCTCGTCCATCGCGGCGTAGCCCTCGGCCGCGTCGTCGAGCGAGACCTCGAGGTCGAACACGCGCGCGGGGTCGATGCGCCGTTCCAGCACGAGGTCGAGCAGCTCGGGCAGGTACCGGCGCACGGGCGCGGGCCCGCCGGACCAGTGCACGTGCCGGTAGAACATGTCGACCGCCGGGAGGTCGACGCCGTGCGGCAGCCCGACGACCCCGACGTGCCCGCCCGCACGGACGGCACCGAGCGCCTGGTTCATGGAGTCCTGCGTGCCCACCGCCTCGACGACGCTGTGCGCGCCGAGCCCGTCGGTCAGCTCGCGGACCCGCTCCACGCCCTCGTCGCCCCGCTCCGCGACGACCTCCGTCGCGCCGAACGCGCGCGCGAGCTCCTGGCGCGGCGCGTGCCGGCTCATCGCGATCACCTGCTCGGCGCCGAGCTGCGCGGCGGCGAGGACCGCGAGCAGCCCGACGGCGCCGTCGCCCACCACGACGACCGTCTTGCCCGGGCCTGCCTCGGCCGCACGGGCGCCGAACCACCCGGTCCCCAGCACGTCCGACGCCGTGAGCAGGCCGGGCAGGAGGTCGTCGTCGGGGCGTTCCGGCGTCGCGACGAGCGTCCCGTCCGCGAGCGGGACGCGCAGCAGCTCGGCCTGGGCGCCGCGCACGGGCTCCCGGTGCACGCACGACGTCTGGTACCCGGCCCGGCAGATCGGGCACGTGTTGTCGGACGCGAAGAACGACCCGACGACGAGCTGTCCCGGGCGCACGGTCCGCACGTCCGCGCCGACCTCCTCGACCGTGCCCACGTACTCGTGCCCCATCGCGACGGGGTGCTCGACCCGGTTGACGCCGCGGTACGTCCACAGGTCCGACCCGCACACGCACGCGGCCTCGACGCGCACGATCGCGTCGGTCGGCGCGAGCAGGCGCGGGTCGTCGCGCCGCTCCACGCGGACGTCGTACGGGGTGTGGATGACGGTCGCGCGCACGGGGGCTCCTCGGGGTGGGCGGGTGGCGGTCGGGACGTCGTCGAGCCTACGGCGACCGGTGGCGCGGGGCCTGTGCGGCCGTCGAGAGCCTGAGGTCAGCCGTCGTCGGTCCGGAGCGTCTGGACGGCGTGCTCCTCGTCGTAGGCGAAGCTGAGCCGCCTCGTGACGACCTCCTCGGCGACGTCGTCGAGCGTCGTGGACCGGGCGTAGGCGTGCGCCCGGAGCACCGCGAGCGCGTCGCCGGGAGGGATGCGGAGCTGGGCGGTGACCATGCCGGTCGCCTGGTGGACCTCCGCGCGGGGCGCCCAGTCCAACGAGTCCAGGTCGCCCAGCAGGGAGAGCCCGATGGTGTCGGCGAGGAGCTGCACGTCCTCCGGCCCCCGCGCCAGCGTCCGGGAGGAGGTGACGAGGCTCAGCACGCCGACGACCCGCCCTCCCGCGTGCATCGGCACGGCGTGGTACGCGCCCGGGCCCGTGATCGCCTCGACCGCGTGGGAGAAGACGGGGAAGTCGTGCTCGTCGCGGCCGTCGTCGGCCCCGCTGACGACGATGTGGTCCTCCGAGAGGGCGCGCTGGACCGGGCCCTCGCCGATCACCTCGCCCAGCCCCTCGATCCGAGCCGCGAGGCCGTCCGCCGTGGACACGGTGAGCCGGTCGTCCGCCGTCGGCGCGACGGTCAGCGCCGCGCTCCGGGCTCCGAGGACGGTCGCGGACGCCTGGCACAACCGCGTGGCCAGGGGGAGGCTGCGGTCGGCCCGGGAGAGCGCGCGAGAGAGCAGTTCCAACAGATCCGGCGCGGCGCCCACGATGTGCCTCCCTCCCTCGCGCACGGTCAGTCTGACAGCGCACCCCGCACTCGCTCGTCGGCGGCGGGCCGACGCTCCGACGCGCTCCGTCACGGGCAGTCCCCGGACCGGTTGCAGGAAACCGACGCCGGGCTAGAGTCCCCGGAGTCGAGTCTGGACCTGGCTCACCACCCCGCTGAACGACGACGGAGACGACCCATGTCCGTGGAGAACCCCGCACCGCTGCACCCTGTCTCGCTCGGCGACGGCGCGACGCCCGGGCAGTTCCGGGTCGACCTCGCGACCGACGCCTGGTGGTGGTCGCCGGAGACGTACCGCCTGCACGGCTTCGAGCCCGGGGAGGTCGTGCCGACGACGTCGCTCGTGCTCGCCCACAAGCACCCCGACGACCGCGACCGCGTCCGCGACCTGCTGGAGCGGGCCCGCGTCGACGGGGAGCCGTTCTCGAGCATGCACCGCATCATGGACGCGCGCGGCGGGGAGAGGGTCCTCGTGCTCGTCGGGCACGGCCGCCGCGACCGCGACACCGGCCGGCTCGTCGAGCTGATGGGCAGCTTCGTCGACGTGACGGTCGCCGTCCGGGACCGGGCGGAGCAGCAGGCCCAGCGCGACATCGCGGCCGCGGCCCGGAGCCGCGGGCCGATCGAGCAGGCCAAGGGCGTCGTCGCCGCCGCGCTCGGGGTGGGAACGGAGCAGGCGTTCGGGCTCCTCAAGCGCGTCTCGAACGACCGCAACGTGCGTCTCCGGGAGCTCGCCCGGCGGGTCGTCGAGGAGGGCACCGTGCCGAGCCCGGACCGGGCCCGGCGCGTCGTGTCCCTCCTGCGGTAGGCGCCGGGCCGGACGGTCAGCGCCGCGCGAGCGACCGGACGACCGCGGCGACGTCTCCCGGCGCCTCCTCCGCCAGGAAGTGGCCGGCCGTCGTCGTGAGGTGCTCGAGGTCGGGCGCCCAGCGCCGCCAGACGCCCGCGGCGTCGTACCCGAGCTGCGCGCCCCAGTCCTGCTGCACCACGGCGACGGGCATCGCGAGCCGGTCGCCCGCGTCGAGCGACGCCTGGTCGTGCTCGACGTCGACCGTCGCGGTCGCGCGGTAGTCGGCCACGATCGAGTCGACCGCGTCGCGGCTCGACGCGAGGTAGTGCGCGCGCACGTCGGCGGGGATCGCGGCCGGGTCCTGCGTCCACGCGTCGAGGAAGGACCCGAAGAACGCGTCGGCGCTGTTGCGGATCATCGTCTCCGGCAGGCCCGGGGGCTGCGCCATGAGGTACAGGTGGAACGCGACGGCGGCGTCCACGCCGTGCAGCACGGCCCACGTGTCGAGCGTGGGCACCACGTCGAGGATGCCGAGGTGGCTCACGCGGTCGGGGTGGTCGAGCGCCGCGCGGAACGCGACGAGCGCGCCGCGGTCGTGGCCGACGAGGACGAACCGGTCGACGTCGAGCGCGTCGGCGAGCGCGACGACGTCGGCGCCCATGGTGCGCTTGGCGTAGACGTCGGGCGTCGTGGCGGCGGGCTTCGCGCTCTCGCCGTAGCCGCGCAGGTCGGGCACGAGGACGCGGTGGTCGCGCGCGAGGTCGGTCGCGACGTGCCGCCACATGTGGCGCGTCTGCGGGAAGCCGTGCAGGAGCACGACGGGCGTGCCCTCGCCCGCGGTCTCGGCGCGCAGCGCGACGCCGGGCGCGACCTCGACGGTGCGGGTCTCGAAGCCGGGGATGTGCATGGGGTGTCCTCTCTCGGGGCGGTTCTCGGCCGTGCCGGGGTCGTGCCCGGCCGGCTCGTCGCCATCCTTCGGGCCGCGGATCAGTGTCCGATCAGTGCCGTCCGATCAGTGCCCCGGTGCGGCGAGAATGGCGGGGTGGTGGAGCTGCGCGTCGAGGTGCTCGGGCCGGTCCGCGTGCTGCGCGACGGCGCGGACGTCGACCCCGGCGGACCGCGCCAGCGCGAGCTCCTCGCGCGCCTCGCCGCCGCGCGCGGGCGCCCGGTGCCGTTCGACCGCCTCGCCGACGACCTGTGGGACGAGCCCGGCGCGGGGACGGGCGACCGGCGCGGCGCGCTCGCGACGTTCGTCGGCGACCTGCGGCGGCGCCTGGAGCCCGGGCGCGCGCCGCGCACGCCCCCGCGCGTCCTCGTCACCGCGCACGGCGGCTACGCGCTGCGGCTCCCGGACGACGCGCTCGACGCGGCGCGCCTGGAGGCGGCCGTCGCCCGGGCGAGCGCGTCTCCCGGGGCCGGGGACGCGGCGTCGGGCACGACGCGCGCGCTGGCGGACGCCGTCGCCGCCTGGCGCGGCGAGCCGTACGCCGACCTGCCGGAGCGGGAGTGGGTCCGGGCCGAGCGCCGGCATCTCGTCGAGGTGCACGCGCGCGCCGTCGAGCTGCTCGCGGACGCGCTGCTCGGCGAGGGCCGGGCCGCGGAGGCGGTCGTCGTGCTCGACGCGCACGCCGCCGCGCACCCGTGGCGCGAGCACGCGTGGGCGCTGCTCGCGCTCGCGCTGTACCGCGACGGGCGGCAGACGGACGCGCTCGACGTCCTGCGGCGCGCCCGCCGCCGCCTCGCCGACGAGCTCGGCCTAGACCCGGGCCCCGAGCTCGTCCGGCTCGAGCGCGACGTGCTGGGCCACGCGGCGTCGCTCGACGGCCCGACGCCGGGGCCGCGCCTCGCCGTCACGGCCCCCACCGGCTCGCGCACGCACCTGCGCTCGACGGTCGACGTCGCGCGCACGCTCGCCGTCGCCGGGGGCGACCACCTCGCGACCGCGCAGGAGCAGCGCGTCGCCGCGGCGCTCGCGGCCGAGGCGACCGGCGACCCGGTGCTCGCCGCCCGGACCGTCACCGCGTACGACGTCCCGGCCGTCTGGACCCGGAGCGACGACCCGGTGGCGGCCGACGCGCTCGTCGGCGTCGCGCGGCGGACCCTGGGGCGCCTCGGTCCGGGCGCGGCGCCGGTGCTGCGCGCGCGTCTGCTCGCGGTGGTCGGCATCGAGCACCGCGGGACGCGCGACGCGTGGGCGTGGGCCGCGGCGGAGGACGCCGTCGGGATCGCGCGCGACCTCGGCGACCCGGCGACGCTCGCGCTCGCGCTCAACGCGCAGTTCCTCCAGTCCTTCCAGCGGCCGGGCGCCGGTCCCGAGCGGGACCGGACCGGCGCCGAGCTCGTCGCCCTGGCGGAGGACCACGACCTCCCGACCTTCGCGATCCTCGGCCACCTCGTCCGGATGCAGGCGGCGGCGGGCGCGGGCCGGTTCCCCGACGCCGACGCCCACGCCGCCGCGGCCGAGGACGTCGCGGCAGGCTACGAGTCACCCGTGGTCCCGATGCTCACCGCCTGGTACCGGGCGATGCGCGACGCCGAGACCGCCCCGCCCGACGCCGCGGCGCGCGCGTACCGCGCCGCCGACGACCGGCTCGCCGGGGTGCGCATGCCCGGTGTGCGCGACGGGCTGCTCCCGCTCGCGCTCCTCACCGTGCGCATGCGGCACGGGCGACCGCTCGCCGGGATCGAGGCCGCCGACCTTGGCCCGTACGCCCCGTGGGCGGAGCCGCTGCTCGCGCTCGACGCCGGCGGCCCCGACGCCGCCGCGCGGCTCGCGCGCGCGGCGCCCGAGCCGCCCGCCGACCACCTGCGCGAGCTGCTGTGGGCGCTGCGCGCGGAGACCGCCCTGCGGCTCGGCGACCGCTCCCTCGCCGGGCAGGCCCGACGCGCGCTCGCCCGCACCCCCGACGAGCTCGCCGGGGCCGGGTCGGGCCTGGTCTCGCTCGGGCCCGTCCGCGGCTGGCTCGACCGGCTCGACGGGCGCCGCGCGTCGTAGGAGCGGCCGTCCGGGGTGGGCGTGAGGCCGCTCAGTGCTCCGGGAGCAACCCCGCCACGAGCGCGTCGACGACGTCGTCGGTCGGGATGTCGGGGTCGATCGGCGTGGTGAGACGGTCGAGGAGCAGCCCGTCGATCGCGTAGTGGAACAGGGCGATCTCCCGGCGTCCGCCGGGCAGGCCGGCCGACCGGTTGAACGCGACGTCGGCCTCGAATCCCGCGCGCAGCCACGGGCCGAGAACGGCCGCGAGCTCGCCCCGACGGCCGGACTCGAGCCGCAGCTCGAACAGGGCTCGGGTGACGTCGGCGTCGGTCGACAACCGGCGCACGATGTCGCGGAGGTAGTCCGCGAACAGCGCGCGGTCGGGCGTCTGGGCCGCGCGTCGGGCGAGGTCCTCGGGTGCCGGCGCGAGCCGCTCTCCGATGCGCTCGAAGAGCCCCGCGACGAGGGCGTCTCGGCTCCGGAAGTAGTTCGACGTCGTGCCCGTCGGGACCCCGGCCTCGTCGTCGATCGCGCGGTGCGTCAGGCCGCGCGACCCCTCGCGCGCGAGCACGGCGATCCCGGCGTCCGCCAGGGCGCTGCGCCGTGCGGTGTTCTTCGCCATGCGCCGAGGCTATCGCAACCACTGCACCTGTTGTAGTCTCACCGACAACCACTTCATCTGTAGTTGTCAGGAGACATGATGCGTGAGCTGACCTACTACGTCGCCGTGAGCCTCGACGGGTACATCGCCGGGCCGGGGGGCGAGTTCGACGCCTTCCTCGCCGAGGGCGACCACATGGCGCCCATCTGGTCCCGGTACCGCGGCACGGCGCCGACGGACCTGGCCGGGGCCGCCGGGCTGCCGGTCGCCGACGGCCCCTTCGACACCGTCCTCATGGGCTGGAACACCTACGCCGTCGGCCTTCCCGACCACCACCTGCCGAACCCCTACCGGCACCTGCGACAGATCGTCTTCACCCGCACGCACGAGGCGCCCGAGGGGAGCGAGGGGGTGCTGTTCACCGGCGCCGACCCGGTCGAGACGGTCCGCGCGCTCAAGCGGGAGGACGGCCGGGGGATCTGGCTGTGCGGCGGGGGAGCGCTCGCCGCCGTGCTCGTCGACGAGATCGACCGGCTCGCGCTCAAGGTCAACCCGGTGATGCTCGGCGCCGGGGTCCCGCTGTTCGGCGAGCGGGACTACGCGCCCCTCTCCTGGCGATCGACGGGCACGCAGACGTTCCGCTCCGGCGTCACGCTCGCGGAGTACGCGCGGGCGTGAGTGCCGGTCCCGGCGCGACGACCGTGCGCCTAGACGTCGAGCGGTCCCCGCACGACCGAGTCGCCCGAGTGGGACGGGTCGCCGTCGAAGTGCTCCTCGGAGACGTCGACCACGGGGAACTCGGCGAGGTCCAGGCCGTCAGGCACGTCGAAGCGACCCTCCGTGCCGTCGAGCACGCCGAGGCTCACGAGGCCGCTCAGGTCCTCCGCGAGCAGCCACACCTCGCGGTAGGTGCCGTCGGGCACGGGGGCGTCGACCGTCACCACGACCTGGCGGCGCCCGTCGGGACGCTCCTCGACGCGCGCGTCGCCGCTCGCGCCCTGCCAGTCGGGCAGCGGGTCGAGCGTCGCGCTCGCGACCGTCGTCTCGGGGGGCTCGACCTCGCGCCGCTCCCAGAGGATGCCGCCCACACCGCCGACGACGAGCGCCGCGGCGGCCGCCGCCGCGACCGGGACCCACATCCGACGGCGTCGCGGGGCGAGCGGCACGACGACCGCCGTGCCGGTCGCGCCGCCGTCCTCCGTCCCGGGCCCGGCCGCGGCCCGCGGGAGCGTCGGACCTGCGGGAGCGTCGGTGACCGCCGCGGGGGCGACGACGGGCGGCGCGGCGGTGCCGCTCGTCAGGCCGAGCTCGGCCTGGACCCGCGACCACACCGCGGCGTCGGGGGCGACGAGGTCGTCGGCCGCGTCCGCGCCGTCGAACGCGTCGACGACGCGGGCGAGGCGGGCGACGGCGTCGGCGCACTCCGCGCAGGAGGACAGGTGCGCGCGCGCGTCGTCGTCGAGCACGTCCTCGCCGAGCGCGAGGAGCGCGAGGGTCTCGTCATCGATGTGCTGCACCGTCCACCTCCAATCGGTCGCGCAGCCGGATCAGGCTTCGTCGTACGTGGCTCTTGACCGTACCCAGCGGCAGGCCGAGCTCCTCGGCGATCTGCACGTGGGTCAGGTCGCGGAAGAACGCGAGCTCCAGGATCGTCCGCCCCGGGTCGCCGAGCCGTCGCAGCTCCTCGGTGAGGAGCACGCGGTCGGCGACGCGCCCGACGTCGGTGTCCTCGCTCGCCGCGCGACCCGGGTCCGGGGCGGTCGTGGCCGCGGCCTCCTCCGACCGGCGGACCCGCGAGCGGGCCTCGTGCGCGTCGGCCACCGTGTGCCGCGTGATCCCGACGAGCCAGGCCGGGAGCCGGGCCCGGTCGGGGTCGAACCGGGACCGGCCGCGCCACGCCGCGACGAAGACCTGCTGGGTGACGTCCTCGGCGTCGGCGCGCGTGCCGAGCGAGCGCAGCGCGATCGTGTGCACGAGCGCGGACCAGCGTCGGTAGGCCTCGGCGAGCGCCTGCTCGTCGCCGTCGGCGAAGTCGCGACCGAGGCGCCACAGGTCCGGGTCGGTGGTCCCGGTCTCGGTCACGTTCAGGGCGGGTCCTCGAGGGTCGGTGCCGACCACCCGGGCGGCAGCGGCGAGCGGGTAGCAGCGATCGTAGCGCCCGTGCGGGCCGTCACCGCGCGGGGACCGCGGTCACGACGACGTTGTCCGAGTACGAGCGTCGCTCGGCGTCCCAGCGGCCGCCGCACGTCACGAGGACGAGGCGGCGCTCGCCGTCGCGGTCGAACAGCGCGTCGAGCGGGACGTCGGGCTTCGCGATGCTCCTGATGTCGGTCACTGTGTAGGTGTACGAGGTGCCCGTCGCGTCGACGACGTCGACGCTCGCGCCCGTCGTGATCTCGCGGAGCCGCGCGAACGGCCCGACGCCGTCCGGGTCGTCCACGTGCGCCGCGACCAGGGTCGTCCCGGTGGGGCTCGCCGGGGCCGGGCCGAACCGGTACCAGGCGGCGACGTCCCCGGAGCCCGGCAGCGCCATGCGTCCCTCGGGGTCGACGCCCGCCGCCTCGACGGGCAGGTCGATCCCGAGGTCACCGACGACGACCCGTACGGGCGCCGGGGGTGGGGGAGCCGGGACGTCCCGGGCCGGGCGCACCGGCACCGGTGCGTCCCGGGCCGGCCCGGGCGTCCCCGCGGTCTCCTCCCCGCCCTGGTGGGGGGCCGGGGTGGGGAGGGGGTCGGCCGTCGGTCCGAGGAGTCCGTCGGTCGACCCGTCGGCGGACGGCAGGGAGCATCCGCCGACGACCGCTGCGGTGACGAGCACCGCCCCCAGGAGGGTCCGGAGGCCGGCCCGCGCGCCCCGGGTGGGGCGCGCGGGACCGGCGGTCGTGCGCTGCGTCATGCCGTCCGGTCGCTCCGGACGGCGTGGGCCGCGTGCTGCTGGCGCCACGCGCGTGCCAGCATGACGGTCGCGGCGACGAGCAGGAGGCCGAACAGGGACGCGCCGAACGCGATGGCCACGCCCGTCGCGGTGCTCGGCGCGTCGGCCGCCGCGAGGCCCGAGAGCCCGGCCGGGACGCCCGACGGCGACGAGTGCAGACCCTCGACCGTCTGGGTCGCGAGGGCGAGGTTGCCCGCGTCGAGGCTGCCCCACGCGTACGCGATCGTGTTGACGCCCTCGGCGACCGTGAGGTCGGCCGGGCCGAGCACGGGCTCCGTGGTGCCCGCGGCGGCGATCGACGCCGAGATCGTGCCGGCCGGCAGGTCGAGCACGGCCTCCTTCGGGTTCTCCAGGCCGGTCACGACCGCCTCCCCGCCCGCGAGGACGTCGACCGCGGGCGCCGCGGCGACGTGCCGCACGGTCAGCCGGCCCTGGCCCGCGGCCGTCGGCTTCGTGTCGTTCGTGAAGAGCGTCGCGGTCGGCTGGCCGCCCGCGTCGAGGTGCGCGACGGCGGTGTAGCTCGTGCCGCCCGCGAGCTGGAGGTCGACCGGGCCGATGACCGGGGAGCTCGTGTCGGTCGCGTCGGGCGCGGTGATCGCGACCGTGTACGTCCCGGCGGGGAGATCGAGCGGACCCGCGAGGTCGCCGGGCTGGAAGTCGTCGAGCGTGAGCTCGTCGTTCACCCAGACGTCCACGGGCGTGTCCGGCACGCCGTGCAGGACGGAGAGCGAGGCGCCGTCGTCGGTGGCGGCCTGGGCGGGGAGCGCGACGGCCCCCAGCGCGACGAGGGTCGCTGCGCCCGCGAGCGCGGCGGTGCGTCGTGCGGTGCGGTGCATGGTGTCCTCCGGTGGTCGAGCCCGGTCCGTCCCGGGCGCTCGATCTGCTGACACCCCCTCTTCCCCCGCAGGTGCGGATCTGGATGCACACGCATCAAAAAAAGTGCCCGGCCCCGCGGGTGCGGGGCCGGGCACGTGGGGTCGGGCTGGTCAGAGGTTCTGCGGTCGCAGCACCGCGCTGATGCCGTGCGCGATCTGGACGTTGCCCTTGTTGAGGTCGAGCTTGCTCTTCACGAGGAACGGGTCGAGGTCGTTGCGGTCCTGGTCGACGAGGCGGACCAGGGCGAGGCGCTTGCTCAGCACGTCGACCCGGAACGTCGCGCCCTGCGCCGTGGTGAGGACGACGTCGTCGGACCGCAGCGCGGTGCCGGAGTCGATCGTCGCGCCGGGGACGACGTGGTACAGCAGGACCTGCTCGATCGCGTCGATGCCGACCGCGCCGGCGAGCGAGGTGAGCACGCGCTCCTCGGTGGGCTGCCAGCGGTGCGTGAGGTCGAGCGCGAGGAGCTGGAACGCCCGGTCGTTCGGCAGGAACGCGGTGAGCGGCACCGTGCCGTCGGCCAGGACCGCCACGGGGCTGTCCGGCTTGGCGGCGAGGACCGCGGCCACGGCCTGGTCGACGATGTCGAAGTCGTACCAGTTGCGGTCGAACGTGTCGCCGTCGGCCGCGAGCACCGAGGCGAGGCTCGCGGTGCCCGACGGCGGCGCCGCCGAGGGGGCGGGTGCTGCGACGGCCGGTGCGGCCGCGGCGGTCAGGGCGAGGAGCGCGGCTCCTGCCGCGGTGAGCGTGCGTCGGAGGTTCATCGTCGAGTCCCTTCGTCGTGCACGGGACGGCGGGAACGCCGTCGGACGCCGGTGCGGCGTCCACCTCTCCTTCACCCGGACCGCCGCCCGCGGATGCACCCACCGCCGGACGGCCTTCCGCCGCGCTCGACGCGCCGTCCGCTCAGCCCTCCGCGTCAGGTCCGTCCGTCGTGCCGCCCCCGAGCGGTCGCGCGAGCGCCCGGACGGTGTCGATCGTGTCCGCCTCGGCGGCCGTCTTGTCGTCGCGGTACCGGACGACGCGCGCGAAGCGCAGCGCGAGCCCGCCGGGGTACCGGGTCGAGCGCTGGAGGCCGTCGAACGCGATCTCGACGACCTGCTCGGGGCGCACGTGCACGACGTACCCCTCGTCGGAGGTCCGGAGCTCGCGGAAACGCTGCGTCTGCCACGCGAGCATCTCGTCGGTCATGCCCTTGAACGTCTTGCCGAGCATGACGAACCCACCCTCGGGGTCGCGCGCGCCGAGCCAGATGTTCGACAGCCACCCGCTGCGCCGGCCCGAGCCCCGCTCGACGGCGAGCACCACGAGGTCGAGCGTGTGCCGTGGCTTGACCTTCACCCACCCGGCGCCGCGCCGCCCGGCCGCGTAGGGCGCGGCGAGCGACTTCACGACGACGCCCTCCTGGCCCTCGGCGACGGCGGCGTCGAAGAACGCGGTCGCCGCCGCGGCGTCGTCGGTCACGAGGCGGCGCACGGCGAGCGGCCCCGCCGCGTCGGCGAGCAGGTCGTCGAGCACGGCGAGCCGGTCGCGCAGCGGCTCGTCCAGCAGGTCGCGGCCGTCGGCGTGGAGCACGTCGAAGAAGAAGGGGGAGAGCTCGAGCGAGGCCGCGAGCTCGGCCTCCTCGGCGGCGGTGCGCTCGCCCTGGGTCGCGGAGCGGGCGGCGGTCTCCTGGAACGGGCGGGGGACGCCGTCGGGCCCGACGACGAGCGCCTCCCCGTCGAGGACGAGCGCCCGGGCGGGGAGCGCCCGCACGGCTGCGACGATCTCGGGGACGCGCGCGGTGATGTCGTCGAGCGAGCGCGTGAAGACGCGTACCTCGTCGCCGTCGCGGTGCACCTGGATGCGGATGCCGTCGAGCTTGAGGTCCACGGCGACGGCGGTGCCCGACGGGTCGCCCGGTGCGGCCCCGAGCTTGTCGAGCGCGGCGCCGACGTCGGGCGCGGACTGCGCGAGCATCGGCCGGACCGCGCGGCCGACGGTGAGCCGGAACGTCGCGAGCGCCTCCGTCGCGGCCTCCGGGCCGCCCGCCGTGAGTGCCGCGCGGGCGACCGGCCCGGTCGCGCCCGCGAGCATGACCGCGCGGCGCACCGTGTCGGCGGGGACGCCCGCCGCCTCGGCGACGGCGTCGACCACCACGGAGTCGAGCGCGCCCTGGCGCAGCTCGCCCGAGACGAGCCCGGCGAGGAGCGACTGCTCGCGCGCGGTCGCGGCGCCGAACAGGGCGGCCGCCTCGGCCTGGCGCGCGGTCGACGACCCAGGGCCGGAGAGGTCCGCCATGCGGGCGAACGCGGTGTCGACGTCGGTCAGCGTGAGGCCGGGTTCCTCGGCGGGGGCGGGGAGGTCGCGCAGCGACCGCCACCCGAGCCCGGTGCGGCGCTGGCGCAGCTCGCCCGCGAGGTACGCGACGGCGATCTCCACCTCCGCGCTCCCGGCCTCGGCGTCGTCCGCGACGCGCCGCAGCAGGTCGGCGATGGCCGCGCGCTTGGCGAGGCGCGAGCGCGTGGCGGCGACGGCGTCGGACGTGGCGGCGACCTCGGCGAGCAGCATGCCCCATCCTCACGCCGACCACCCACGCCCCGCCCGCCGGGCGCCCCTCCGCGGTACATCCTTTTGTGAATACACGTGTCCATGTACTGTCGCACCCATGGTCGAGACGGTCACCCTCACCCACACCGCCGCGCTCGCGCGGCTGGGGCACGCCCTGTCGGACGAGACGCGCGCCCGCGTCCTGCTCGCGCTGCGCGAGGCGCCCGCCTACCCGTCCGACCTCGCCGACGCGCTCGGCGTCTCCCGCCAGGTCATGTCCAACCAGCTCGCGTGCCTGCGCGGGTGCGGGCTCGTCGAGGCGATCCCCGACGGGCGCCGCACCTGGTACCGCCTCGCCGACCCGCACCTCGCGCCCGCGCTCGACGACCTCCTGCGGCTCGTCGTCCAGGTCGACCCGACCTGCTGCGGCCCCGACGGGTGCACGTGCTCATGACCTCCGTCCCCGTCGGCGCACCGCCGTCCGCCCCCGCCCTGACGACCGCGCGCCGCGCCGTCCTCGAGCGGCGCGTGCGGTGGGTCGTCGCCGCGACGATCTCGTGGAACGTCGTGGAGGCCGTCGTCGCGATCACGGCCGGACGGGTCGCGTCGTCGGCCGCCCTCGTCGGGTTCGGGCTCGACTCGCTCGTCGAGGTCCTCTCGGCTGCCGCGGTCGCCTGGCAGTTCGCGGCGCCCGACCCCCACCGGCGCGAGCGGGCCGCGATGCGGGTCATCGCCGTCTCGTTCCTCAGCCTCGCGGTGTTCGTGTCCGTCGACGCCGTCCGGTCGCTGCTCGGCGCGGCGGAACCCGAGCACTCGGTCGTCGGCATCTGGCTCGCCGCGGTGAGCCTCGCCGTCATGCCGTTCCTGTCGTGGTTCGAGCGCCGCACCGGACGCGAGCTCGGCTCGGCGTCCGCCGTCGCGGACTCGAAGCAGACGCTGCTGTGCACGTACCTGTCGGCGGTCCTGCTCGTCGGGCTCGTCCTCAACGCGACCCTCGGGTGGTCGTGGGCCGACCCGCTCGCCGCGCTCGTCATCGCCGCCGTCGCGGTCAAGGAGGGCGTCGAGGCCTGGCGCGGCGACGCGTGCTGCGCCCCGACCGCCGTCGTGCACGCCGCCCCCACGGACGCCGCCGCCCCGTCCTGCGACTGCTGCTGACCGCGCCCCCGACCGACGAGCGACGTGCGTCGGTCGTACAGTGACCGCCGTGACGACCGAGCCTCCCGCTGATGTCGGTGCTGACTCCGACGCCGCCGCGGGCACGGCTCACCGGCGACGCCGCCGTCGTCTGCCGCCGTGGCTCCTCGCCGCGGTGGTCGTCGTCGCGCTCCCCGCGACGGGGCTGCTCCCCGCGGCGGACGCGCGCGACCTGCTCGTGCGCGCCGGGCCGGTCCTCGTGTTCCTCCTCGCCATCACGGTGGTCGCGGAGCTGTGCGCGGGCGCGGGCCTGTTCGACGCCGTCGCCGCCCGGGCGGCGCGGCTCGCCGGGGGTCGGCGGATCGTGCTGTGGGTGCTCGTCGTGCTGCTCGCGACGACCAGCACCGTGGTGCTGTCGCTCGACACGACGGCGGTGCTCGTCACGCCCGTCGTGCTCGCCCTCGCGCGTCGCACCGGCACCAGACCCCTGCCGCTCGCGCTCACCGTGCTCGCGCTCGCCAACACGGCGTCGCTCCTGCTGCCCGTCTCGAACCTCACCAACCTGCTCGCGGCGGACCGGTTCGGCACCGGGTACGTCGGGGTGATGTGGGCGCCGGCGCTCGCGGTGCTCGCCGTGACGGTCGTCGTGCTCCTCGTGCTGCACGGACGCCACCTGCGCGGGCGGTTCGACTTCGTGGGCCCTGGCCCGACGCCGCCCGACCGGGTGCTCCTGCGGGTCACCGGGGCCGTCGTCGTGCTCCTCGCGGTGGCGTTCGCGCTCGAGCTGCCCGTCGCGCCGACGGCGCTCGCGGGCGCGGCGGTGCTCGCGCTCGCGACGTGGTGGCGGCGCGTGCGCCCGCTCGTGCCGGTGCGGGAGATGCTGCCGTGGAGGTCCGCCGTGGTCGTGGCGGCGCTGTTCGTGGTCGTGGAGACCTGGCACGCGCACGGGCTCGGCGACCTCCTCGCCGCCGTCGCGGGCACGGGGACCGGACCGGGCGACCTCGCCCGCCTCGCCGCGACGGGCGTCGTCGCGGCGAACCTCGTGAACAACCTGCCCGCGTTCCTCGCGCTGCTCCCCGCGGCGGGCGAGGACGTCGAGCGGCTCGCGACCCTGCTCGTCGCGGTCGACGCCGGACCGCTGATCACGCCCTGGGCGTCGCTCGCGACCGTGCTGTGGTGGCAGCAGTACCGCCGTCACACCTTCGGGCAGGAGGCACCGCCCGCGTGGCACGTGATCCGCCAGGGCCTCGTGCTCGCGCCCCTCGCCGTCGCGGCGGGGGTCGCCGTCGTGGTGCTGCGCTGACCGGCGAGATCCGGCATCGCGGCCGGCGTCTCGGTCGCACGCGGTACCGGGCTCGAGGTCGCGGCCTGGGAGGGCCGAGCGGTACGACGGAGCCCGCGCGAGAAGGTAGCTCTCGGGACGCGCGCTTCGTGCTCTCTCAGGCGGAGAGCTTGTGGTTGGCGAGACGGTTCATGGAGATGCCCTGCGCGGCAGCCTCCTCGACGAGCCGGCGGTGCATGGCCGGGGGATCCGCACACGGAACTCGCCGGAGTAGTGGCGCTCGGACAGGGGCTCGGGGACCTCTTCGCCAGAGGCTGCCAGGTCCTCGACCACCTCGGAGGCGAGCTTCCGGATCCCGGCGAACGCGGCGGCCGACTCGGGCTCGAGCCAGGAGAGGGAGGGTAGCTCGAGAACCGTACCGACGAACTCTCCGTCGTCTGCGGACCAGGACACGCGGTAGCTGTAGTGCTCGGCGGCGTTCACTTCTCCTCCTCCGTGGAGTCGTTCTCCTCGTGCATGGCCTCGATCCTGGCCATCGCCTCGTGGACTTGTCTCACAGGCGGTCGAACGGGGCGGGGTAGGTGAACCGCCCGGCGTGCTCGCCGCGCCAGGCGCTCAGGGCGCGCGCCTGGAAGTAGTCCCCCCACGCCGGCTCGGGAGCCTCGATGCCCAGGGCGCTCGCGGGCACGAACCCGAACCGGGAGTAGAGCGCCGGCTCCCCGAGCAGCACCACGACCGGTTCGCCGAGGGCGTCCGCCGCACCGAGGATCGTGTGCATCAGCGCGGAACCCACGCCGCGCCGCTGGTGGTCGCGACGGACGCTGAGCGGTCCGAGACCGAGCGCCGGCCGGCCCCCGAGCTGACCGCGGGTGGCGACGACGTGCCCGACCACCTGGGGGTCGTGGGACCCGGTCTCGGCGACCAGCGACAGCTCCGGGATCCACCCCGGGTCCTCCCGCAGCCACCCGACCAGGGTGGCCTCGCCGGGTGCGCCGTCGGGCTCGACCGACGGCGCGGCGTGCTCGACCGCGGAGAAGGCGTCCACGGTGACGGCCCGGATCGACTGGACGTCCGACGGGCGCTCGCGTCTGATCAGCATGCCGACACTCTCGACGGGCGCACGACCGAGGGCAACGGAAATCGCTGCCGCCGCTCCCGGGAGGACCGGTGACCGTGCCGCGCGTCGGCCCGGGTGCGCTCCTCGCGGGGCCGTGGTCGGATGGGGAGCGATGACTTCGCGATCGATGACGACACGAACCGTCCGCGCCGCCGCCTCGTCGCTGGCGGCGGTCCTCCTGCTCGGCGGGGTACCCGCCGCGGCCGTCGCGGGCCCGGGGGGTGAGCCAGCCCGCACCGGCGCCGCCACGGCGTCGGCCCGCACCGGACCCGCCACGACGACGCCCGCCCAGGTCGAGGCCCCCGTGCCCGAGATCGCGTGGGGGCCGTGCGACGGCGACGGCCTCGAGGCGTTCGAGTGCGCGACGGCGCAGGTGCCGACCGACTACGACCGCCCCCACGGCCGCACGACGACCATCGGCCTGACGCGGCTCCCGGCGTCCGACCCCGAGCAGCGGATCGGGAGCCTGTTCACCAACTTCGGCGGCCCGGGCGGCCCGGGCGTCGAGACGCTGCACCTGCTCGGGGGCTCGCTCTTCGACGACGACGTGCTCGCCCGGTTCGACGTCATCGGGTTCGACCCGCGTGCCGTCGGGACGTCCGACCCCGCGACGTGCTTCCGCGACCAGGACCGCGAGAACGCGTTCCTCGCGGGCCTGCCCGCGTTCCCCGTGACCGACCGCGAGGAGGCGCGCTACCTCGGCCAGATGGCGGCGTTCGGGGCGTCGTGCACGCTGTTCTCGGGCGACCGGATCGCGCACGCGTCGACGGCGAACGTCGCGCGGGACATGGACCTGCTGCGCCAGGCGGTGGGCGACGAGCAGCTCAGCTACGTGGGGTACTCCTACGGCACGGTGCTCGGCGCGACGTACGGGGCGCTGTTCCCCGACCGCGTCCGCGCCCTGGTGCTCGACGGCACGATGGACGTCGACGCGTGGTCGGGCGTCGGGTCGCGCGAGCTGATCGGCGCCCGGATCGGGCAGGCCGCCGGCGCGACCGAGACGTTCGGCGAGTTCACGCGGCTGTGCTCGGAGGCGGGGCCGTCGGCGTGCGCGCTCGCGTCGCTCGGCGACCCGGCCGACGTCGTCGAGGCGACCTACGCCGCGCTCCGCGAGGCGCCCGTCGACGTGCCGCTCCCCGACGGCACGAGCGTGCGCGTCGGGTACCCGGACACGGTGGCGCTCGTCTTCCAGTACCTGTACGAGCCCGCCGCGTGGGGCGACCTCGACCTCACGCTCGCGTCGCTCGCGGTGCTGAGCGGCGCCGTCGAGCCGCCCGCGGCCGCGGACCGCCAGCGCACGCTCGGTGCCCTGCCCTCGCTCGGGGAGCTGCTCCGCCGCGCCGGGTTCGCCGAGGACTACGCGTCCGTCGGCGGCGCGCTCGCGAGCCTGTGCGTCGACACGACGACCCCCGGCCGGCCGTGGCAGTACCCCGCGAAGGTCGACGCGCTCGACGCGCAGTACCCGCACTTCGGGCGCTTCCGCGGCTGGGTGGGCGTCCAGTGCGAGTTCGTGCCCGTCGAGGACCGCGACGCTTTCACGGGCCCGTGGGACCAGACGACGGAGGCTCCCGTGCTCGTGGTCGGCACCCGGTTCGACCCCGCGACGCCGTACGGGTTCACGCAGCCCTACGCCGACCGCTGGCCCGACGCCCGCGTGCTCACCGTCGAGGGCTGGGGCCACACGATCATCGGCAAGAGCGCGTGCGCGGACGGCGCCGTCGCGCGGTACCTCGTGGACCTCGACGCCACCGACGGCGCCACGTGCGAGCAGGACGTCGTGCCGTTCCAGGGCCCGTCGGTCCCGCTCGGGGAGGCGCTGCGCCTGCCGGTCGTCTGACCCGCTGACCTGCGGACCCGTCGACGCGCCGACCCGCCGGACGGTGCCCGCTGGTCCCGTGCGGTCGCGGCCGTTCGGCCCTACCGCCAGGTCCCGGCGTCTGCCCACCCTGGAGGCATGACCGGACCGGGCCACCGCGTGACGGAGGCCGCCCGGCGCTACCCGTGGGTGGTCGCCACGGTGGCGGTGGGCGGTCTCGGCGGCGTGCTCGAGGCCTGGGGCCCGGACCGCTCGGCGCAGGTCGTGGTCTCGGCGTTCGCGCTCGTGCTCGTCGTGGTCCGGGCGCGGGGGATGGTGGCGGACCTGCGGGCGGGCGCGTACGGCGTCGACCTGCTGGCCGTCCTGTCCGTCACGGCCACGGTGCTCGTGGGGGAGTACTGGGCCGCGCTCGTCGTGTGTCTCATGCTCTCGGGCGGCGAGGCGCTCGAGGACTACGCGAACGGGCGCGCGCGGCGCGAGCTCTCGAGCCTGCTCGCCGGCGCCCCGCGCGTCGCCCACCGGGCCGGGCCCGGCGGGGAGCTCGAGGACGTCCCCGTCGACGACGTGCGCCCCGGCGACGAGGTGTGGGTGCGGCCCGGGGAGGTCGTCCCGGTGGACGGCGTCCTGCTCAGCACGGCGGCCACGTTCGACGAGTCGTCGCTGTCCGGGGAGTCGCTCCCGGTGGAGCACCGGCGCGGGGACGTCGTCCTGTCCGGGTCGGTGAACGGCGGCGGCGCGGCGCAGGTCCGAGCGACCGCGACGGCCGCGGGCTCGCAGTACCAGGCGATCGTCGAGCTCGTGAAGCAGGCGCAGGAGTCCAAGGCGCCGTTCGTGCGCCTCGCCGACCGCGTGGCGGTGCCGTTCACGGTCGCCGCCCTCGCGCTCGCCGTCGTGGCGTGGGTGCTCAGCGGTGAGCCCGCGCGCTTCGCCGAGGTGCTCGTCGTCGCGACGCCGTGCCCGCTGATCATCGCGGCCCCGGTCGCCTTCATGTCCGGCATGTCCCGCGCGGCGCGGAACGGGATCATCGTGAAGTCGGCCGGGACGCTCGAACAGCTGTCGCGCGTGCGCACCGTCGCGTTCGACAAGACGGGCACGCTGACCCACGGGGCGCCGGTCGTCGTGGACGTCCTGCCCGCGGGCGGCCGCACGCCGGATCACGTGCTCGCGCTCGCGGCCGCGGTCGAGCAGTACTCGGTGCACCCGCTCGCGGCGGCCATCGTCCGCGCGGCCCAGGAGCGGGACCTCGCGCTGCCCGCCGCACGGGACGCGACGGAGGAGACCGCCCGGGGAGCCCGCGCGACGGTGGACGGCCACGCGGTGGCGGTCGGCCGGCTGGCCTTCGTCGTCGCGGGCGCGCCCGCGGGCGTCCCCGTGCCCGGCGCGGGCCGCAGCGCCGTCCACGTGGGCGTCGACGGCGCGTACGCCGGGACCGTGCTCCTCGCCGACGAGCTGCGGGCCGAGGCCCGCCCCACCGTCGCCGCCCTCCACGCCGCGGGCGTGCGGACCACCGTCATGCTCACCGGCGACGGCGCGGCGACCGCCCGGCACGTCGCGGACCAGGTGGGCATCGACGACGTGCGCGCCGGCCTCCTCCCGCAGGACAAGGTCGACGCCGTCCGCGGGCTGCCGGACCGCCCCGTGATGATGGTCGGGGACGGCGTGAACGACGCCCCGGTCCTCGCGGTGGCCGACGTCGGCATGGCCATGGGCGCACGCGGCTCGACGGCGGCGACCGAGTCCGCGGACGCGGTCGTCGTCCGGGACGACCTCGCGCGCACGGTCGGCGCCGTGCGGATCGGCCGCCGCACGGTGCGGGTCGCGTGGCAGGCCATCGGCATAGGGATCGCCCTGTCCGGGCTGCTCATGGTCGTGGCCGCGACGGGGCGTCTCCCCGCGCTCGCGGGGGCGTGGCTCCAGGAGGTCGTCGACCTCGCGTGCATCCTGTGGGCGCTGCTCGCCACCCGCCCGGGCAGGGACGAGACGCCGCCCGGACCGTCCCGGACGGCGTCCACGGTCCCGGCCGTCGAGCCGCTCGTGCCGGCGGCGTCGGCCCGCTGACACCCCGCGCTCACCCGACCCGCGCGCGGGTGGCGCGGGTGGCGCGGGTACCGACGCGTCGAGGTGCGTCCCCGCGGGCCGCCGCCGCGTGCGACAGTGTTCCGGGCGTTCGAGCACAGGACGCCCGCCGCCCGACCGTGAGGCGCCCCGTGGCCACCTCGACCTCCCCGTCCGACCCCCCGGCCGCCGCCCTGGCCGAGGCGGAGCGGCTCGCCGTCGCGCTCGAACGTCGGGCGATGTCCGCGAGCGACGTGTCGTTCACCATCGCGGACGCGCGCGCCCCCGGCATGCCGCTGGTGTGGGTCAACCCGGCGTTCACGGCCACGACCGGGTACACGGCGGACGAGGTGCTGGGCACGAACTGCCGGTTCCTCCAGGGCCCGGCGACCGACCGCGACGCGGTCGCGCGGATCCGGGAGGGCGTCGTGGACGCCCGGACCGTGGGCGAGACGCTGCTCAACTACCGCAAGGACGGCACGCCGTTCTGGAACCAGCTCACCATCTCGCCCGTGCACGACGAGCTCGGCACCCTCACGCACTTCGTCGGCGTCCAGGCCGACGTCACGGCGCGGGTGGAGACGGCACGCTCGCGCGAGGCGGCCCTCGACGCCGCGATCTCCGCGAACCACCGGCTGACCACGACCACCCGGCTCGTCGAGCGGCTGGGCGAGCTCCTCGGCACGGAGGACGTGCTCGCCGAGGCGGCACAGGCCGTGGCCGAGGTGTTCTCGTGCTGGGCGGTCGTCGTGACGTACCCGGGTGGGCGCTCGCGCACCGACGTCGCGTCCCACGACCCGGCGCTCGCCGATGCCGCCCGGCGCCTGTCCCGGACGCCGGGCTGGGCGGACCGCTCGCTCGCCGCGGTCGATGTGCTCGGGGGCGGCGCGCGGTTCGCGTGGCCGTTCGACGTCACGCCCGACCTCGTCTCGCCGCACGCGGACGAGGAGGAGCTCGCCGCCATGCACGAGCTCGGGCTCGGCTCCGCGATGTCCGTCGGGCTGCGGGCCCGCGGCCGGATCGTCGGCGTGCTCGCCGTGGTCAGCGCGCAGCCCGGGTTCTTCGAGGACGAGGACGCCGTGATGTTCGAGGACCTCGGCCACCGGATCGGCCTCCTGCTCGACAACGCGCGGCTCTACGAGCGCGAGCGCGACGCCGCGCACACCCTGCAGGAGCGCATGCTGCCGCGGCTCGGATCCCTCGACGGGCTGGACGTGGCCGTGGTCTACCGGCCGGCGGGAGGTGGGTCGTCCGTGGGCGCCGCGGCGGTCGGCGGCGATTGGTTCGAGGCGATCGAGCTGCCCGACGGCCGCGTGCTGCTCGTGGTGGGGGACGTCGTCGGGCACGACATGCACGCCGCCGCCGCGATGGGTCAGATCCGGTCGGCGCTCCTCACCGTCGCGGCGGACGGCACGACGCCCGAGGAGGTCGTCGAGCGCCTGGACGGGCTCGTGAAGCGCTTCGGCCTCGCGGACGTCGCGACGTGCGTCGTCGCGACGCTCGGGCCGTCCGACGCGGACGGCGGGCGCGAGCTGGTCTACTGCCGGGCCGGCCACCCGCCGCCCCTGCTCCGCACGCCCGACGGCGCCGTCCGCCCGCTCGACGAGTCGCTCACCACGCCGATCGGGGTCGTCACGCCCCGGCCCGTCACGGCCGCCCGGCTGCGGCTGCGTGCCGGGAGCGCGCTCGTGCTGTACACCGACGGCCTCGTCGAGTCCCGCGCCCGGGGCCAGCGCGAGGGCGTCGCGGAGCTCGCGCGGGCCCTCGGCCGCGCCCCGGCGGACGCGGAAGCTGCCGCCGTCCGGGACCACCTGCTCGACCAGGCAGGGGGCCGCAGCGACGAGGACGACACGTGCCTGCTCGTCGTCCGCCTGCCGCGCGGGGACGAGGCCGCGGCGTCCGACGGCGGTGCGCCGCCCCACGCCTGAGCGGCGGGCGCTACGGACCCTCGGCGAGCGGCCCCCGCAGCCGCGCCCGGTCGTCCTCGGTCCCGCACCGGAGCCGGCGCGCGAGCGTGTCGCGCCAGCGCGCGGGGAGCGTCTGGAGCGCGGCGAGCGCCGCGGCGGCCGGGAGGTCGTCGCGGTCGAGGTTCATCACCCGGTTGACCTCCCGCACCGTCGCGCTCCGGCGCGGCCGGTCGACGACGACGGCGGTCGCGCCCGCCCGCACCGTGCCGGGCGTGAGCACGCGCAGGTACCAGCCCGTGCGACCCGATGCCTGGACCCGGTCCGGGAGGTCGACGAGGCCGTGCACGGCCGCGAGCTTGTAGCAGGGGCGGCGCGGCATGCTCACCTGGAGGGTCGCCGTCCCGAGGGCGAGCACGTCGCCCAGCAGCAGGTCGTCCTCGGTGAGCCCGCGCGTCAGGAGGTTCTCCCCGAACGCGCCGGGCGGGAGGTCCGCGCCGAGCTCGTCGCGCCACGCCGCGTAGTGCTCGACCGGGTACACGCACACGGCCTTCTCGGGGCCGCCGTGCACGCGCCGGTCGGCCTGCGCGTCGCCCTCCAGCCCTTCCGTCCCCACCGCGACGGGGCCGAGGCGCGGCCGCTTGCGGAACGCCGTCGGCACGTCGCGCCCACGGTGGGCCACCGTGCCCACCCCGCCGGTGCGCACCTCCAGCACGACGGCGCTCGCGGGTCCCGGGGCGGGCGCCGGGGAGCGTGGGTCGCCAGGGCGGGACGGTGCGGCAGGGCGCGACGGTGCGGCGGGGTGGGACGGCACGGTGGCTCCTCTCAGGCGGCGCGGCGCAGACCGACGGCGGGGAAGTCGACGGGGACGTCGAGCGCGACGTTGACGTAGTTGGTGAACAGGTTGAGCGCGACGTGCGCGACGACCTCGACCACCTGCTCGTCGGTCCACCCCGCGTCGCGCACCGCCTGCACGTCCTGCGCGCTCACGTGGCCGCGCTCGTCCACGAGGGCGAGCGCGAAGCGCAGCAGCGCCTCGACGCGCGGGTCGGACGCGGTGCCGTCCTGCGCGGCGGTGAGGTCGTCGCGCGCGACGCCGGCCTTGCGCCCGAGCGCGGTGTGGGCGGCGAGGCAGTACTCGCACGCGTTCCGGTTCGCGACGGCGACGGCGATCTGCTCGCCGACGGCCGCGCCGAGCGTGCCGGTGCCGAGGGCGCCGAACGCACCCCACATGCTCTGCAGGGCGGCGGGCGAGTTCGCGACCGCCCGGAACATCGCCGGGACGCCGCCGAACGCGGCACGGACCTGGTCGAGCCCGTCGGCGACGGGGCCGGTGGCGGACTCGGGGCTGACGAGGGGGACACGGGACACGGGGATCTCCTCCGGGTGCGGGACGCCGGCCCGGGGCGGGCCGACGTGCTCCAGCCTGGTCGTTCGCGCCGGACGACGGGGAACGAATCGTCCTCGGAACGTGTCCGATCGTCTGGCATCCTGGGGGGATGGCTCCCGTGGACCGGCTCTCCCACCTGCTCGAGCGGTTCCGCGTGCGGACGCACCTCTTCCACACCGGGCCGCTGTGCGGCGTCACGACGTTCGACGCGCGGCCAGGCCGTGGCTTCCTGCACGTGCTCCGGCGCGGCGAGATGGACATGACCCACGTCAGCGCGGACGGCCGGGTCGAGCGCCGCAGCGTCGACCGCCCGAGCCTGCTCTTCTACCCGCGCCCGCTCGACCACGCGTTCCACAACGCGCCCACCGAGGACTCCGACTTCGCGTGCGCGACGCTCGACGTCGAGGGTGGCGCCACCCACCCCCTCGTGCGGACGCTGCCGCCCGTGCTCGTGCTGCCGCTCGACGACGTCGCAGGGCTCGAGCCCGCGCTCGACCTGCTCTTCCGCGAGATCGACGACGTCCGCTGCGGCCGCCGCGTCCTCGCCGACCGGCTCTTCGAGGTCGTGCTCGTGCAGCTCTTCCGGTGGATCCTCGACCACGCCGACGACCTCGCCCTCCCGCCGGGGCTGCTCCCCGGCCTCGCCGACGAGCGCCTCGCGCCCGTGCTCGTCGCCGTCCACGAGGCACCGGGGGAGTCCTGGACGCTCGCCTCGATGGCGCGTGCGGCGCACCTGTCCCGGAGCGCGTTCGCCGCCCGGTTCGCGGCCGTCGTGGGGCAGCCGCCCGGCGACTACGTGACCGGCTGGCGCGTCACCGTCGCGCAGGACCGGCTCCGCGCAGGCGCCTCGGTGAGCCGGACCGCGACCGAGCTTGGGTACGCGACGCCCGCCGCGTTCTCGCGCGCCTTCAGCCACCGCGTCGGCCGCTCGCCGCGCGCGTGGCTGGCCGAGCGCGCGGACCCGGTCGCGCCGCCCGTGGCATCCTGACGCGGTGCGGGTCGAACGATGCGGGCCGAACCGGTGCGCGTCGAGCCGGTGAGCGAGGACGTGCTCGTCGACCGGGTCGTCGAGCGCGTGCTCGCCGTCGGGCGCGAGCGGCCCGGGGCGGTCCGCCTCCTCGTGGACGGCCACCCCTCCACGCGGCCCGAGGCGCTCGCCGACCGCCTGGTCGCGCCGCTGCGCGCCGCGGGCCGTCCGGTCGCGCGCGTGCGCGTGCAGGACTTCTGGCGTCCCGCGTCGCTGCGCCTCGAGCGCGGGCGCGAGGACCCCGACGCGCTCCTCGACGAGTGGGTCGACGTGGCCGGTCTCCAGCGTGAGGCGCTCGACGCCGTCGGGCCGGGCGGGTCCGGCCGCTACCTGCCGAGCCTGCGCGACCCCGCGACGAGCCGGTCGACGCGCGCCGCGTACGTCGAGGCCGAGCCGGGCCTCGTCGTCGTGCTCGACGGCGCCCTCTGCCTGGGGCTCGGCCTCGCGCTCGACCTCTCCGTGCACCTCGCCCTGCGCCCCGCGACGCTCGCGCGCCGCACCGCGCCCGACGCGGCGTGGACGCTCGCCGCCTGGACGCGGTACGCGCAGGAGGTCCGGCCCGAGGAGGTGGCGGACGTCGTCGTGCGGGTCGACGACCCGCGGCACCCCGCGCTCGTGGTCCGCTGAGCGGTCGCTGCCCGGGCCTGCCGGGGCGGGCGGGGTCAGCGGGGGAGGTGCGTCTCGACGAGCTCGACGATCGCCGGGTCGTCGGGCAGCGTGCGCGGCCGGAACCGGTGCACCTCGCCGCCGGGCAGGACGAGGAACTTCTCGAAGTTCCACGTGACGCGCCCCGCCTTGCCGTCCGCGTCGGGCGTCTTCTTGAGCTCCGTGTACAGCGGGTGCGCGTGCCGGCCGTTGACGCGCACGCGGTCCACCACGGGGAACGTCACGCCGTAGGTGAGCGAGCAGAACTCCTGGATCGCCTCGTTGGTGCCGAGCTCCTGGAGGAACTGGTTGCTGGGGAACCCGATGACGGTGAAGCCGCGGTCGCGGTACTTGTCCTGCATCGCCTCGAGCGTCGCGTACTGCGGCGCGAGGCCGCAGCGCGACGCGACGTTGACGACGAGCACGACGTCGTCCGCGTGCTCGCGCAGGGTGTGCGCTGTCCCGTCCATGGCGTCGAACGGGATGTCGTACAGGCTCATGGGACCTCCTCGGGCGAGGCGCCGGTGCGTCCGGGCCCGTCCCATCCTCGCACCGCGGGTGTGACGTCGTGCGGAACCTGTCCCGAACCCCGGTCGAGCGCGCGCGAGCCTGCCCGTGGCGTGCTGAAGTATGTGCGCGATGCCAACAGCCGAGAGAAGGGACGCCTCCATGCGCCCGTGGACCCCGAAGACCGACATGGTGCGCCGGTTGTACGTCGCAGGCCGGGAGGCGACGAGCCCGGCCGAGGCGCTCCGGATGTCCCCGCAGGAGCTCGCGGAGGAGTTCGACCGCTGGCTCGAGGGCGTCCGCGCCGCGCGCGAGCAGTAGGAGCGGCGGAATCTCGGTGGCCTCCGACGCCCGCGCGGGACAGACTCGGGACATGACGACGCGGGTGCCGGACGACGGGCCGGACCACGGCCTGGACAGAGGCCCTGACGACGGGCCGGACTCCACCTCGCCCGTGGTGCGGGCTGTGGTGGGTGTGGTCGTGGGCATCGCGATCTTCGCGTTCGTCGGCGTGGTGGGGTACTTCGTCGTCGTGACGGTCGGCATCCAGTCCTGGGCCGACCAGCGGGACTCCTCCGCCGAGCGGTCGGTGGCGAGCGCCCCGGCGAGCACCACGGACGGCGCCGAGACCGGGCGGGAGACGACGCTCGACGCGTCGAACGAGGCGTACCGCCAGCGTCAGGGCACCCCCGAGCGCGACGCCGAGGCGGCCCGCTCGGTGCCCGCGGTCCGCGCCGCGCTCGACCCGGTCGCGGACGGCTCGGCGGTCGACGCCGACGAGGTCGCGACGGCGCTCGCCGCCGCGGGGTTCGAGACCGTGCAGGTCGTGGGCACGACGGCGTCCGGCGAGGTCGCGACGACCGTCGGCGTGGGTGTCGCCGTCCCGGGCGGCTGCGTGTTCGGGGGCGTCGCGCCCGACGCCGTGACGCTCGAGGCGGGCGGACCGATCGCGGACGGCGGCTGCCTGGAGATGCCCTCGCACTGAGCCGCTCGCCACCCGGTGCCCCCGTGCGCGCGGTGCCGGTGGGGTGCCGGCGGGGTGCCGGCGGGGTGCCGGCGGGGTGCCGGGGAGGACGCCGGGCGGGTCGATCTCGCGACCTGCGGCTCCACCTGGGTACGGTCAGCGGGGCGGGCGACGGGGCCCGCACGGCTGACGGAGGATGAGAGATGCGGATCGAGGGCGCGGTCGCGCTGGTGACGGGCGGGGCGTCGGGCCTCGGGCGCGCGACGGCGGAGGGCCTGGCGGCGGCCGGTGCGCGCGTCGTGCTCGCCGACCTCGCGTCGTCCGACGGCGCCACGGTCGCCGCGGGGCTCGGCGACGCGGCGCGGTTCGTCCCGACGGACGTGACCAGCGAGGACGACGTCGCGCGGGCCCTGGACGCCGCGGACGCCCTCGGTGGGGCGCGCGTCGTCGTGAGCTGTGCCGGGATCGTGCTCGCGCAGCGGGTCCTCGGCCGGTCCGGGGTGCACGCGCTCGACGCGTTCCGCCGCGTCGTCGACGTCAACCTCGTCGGCACGTTCAACGTCGTCCGGCTCGCGGCGGAGCGCATGCTCGCCCTCGACCCGCTCGGTCCCGACGGTCCCGACCCCAACGGCGAGGAGCGCGGCGTCGTCGTGCAGACGGCGTCGGTCGCGGCGTTCGACGGCCAGGTCGGGCAGGCGGCGTACGCCGCGTCCAAGGCCGGGGTCGCCGGCCTCACGCTCCCGCTCGCGCGCGACCTCGCGCAGCACCGGGTCCGCGTCATGACGATCGCGCCCGGGATCTTCCGCACGCCGATGATGGCGTCGCTCCCCGAGGCGGCGCAGGAGTCGCTCGGGGCGCAGGTGCCGCACCCGAGCCGGCTGGGGCGGCCCGAGGAGTACGCGCACCTCGTGCGCGCGATCGTCGAGAACCCGATGCTCAACGGCGAGGTGGTCCGCCTCGACGGCGCCATCCGCATGGCGCCGCGCTGAGCCGCAGGACCCCGGGGGCACGGGCCGCCCGGACGACGTGACCGCGGGCCCGCGCCCGCACGAGAGGAGAGGGACGATGCCGCCGTACACGACGGCGACCGACTTCCGGGCCGACCTGCTCGCCCGCGCGACGGCGGCGCAGCGCCGCGCGTCCGCGCGGCAGTTCCCCGGCGACGCCACGCTCGCCGGGGTGCGCATGGGCGACGTGTTCGTGCTCGCGAAGAGCGCCCTCGACCTGCCCGTCGACCAGATCGAGCTGCTGCTCGAGGACCGCGTCCACGAGGTGCGCGCCGGCGGGTGCTCGATCATGGGCAAGGCGGCGACCGCCCGTCGCGTGACGGTCGAGCGGCACGCCGAGCTCGTCGAGCTCTTCCTGCGCCGGCACGACCGCATCGACACCTGGGACCTCGTGGACCTCACCGCGTCGCAGGTGCTCGGGACGTGGCTGCTCGACCGCCCGCGCGACGTGCTCGACGACCTCGCGCGCGCGCCCGACTGGCCGCGGCGGCGCTCCGCCGTCGTCGCGACGGCGGCGTTCCTGCGGCGCGGCCAGGTCGACGACACGTTCCGGCTCTCCGCCGTGCTGCTCGACGACCCGGAGCCGTACGTCCAGAAGGGTGTCGGCTGGATGCTCCGGCACGCGGGCGACGTCGAGCCCGAGCGGCTGCGGGCGTTCCTCGAGGAGCGGGCCGCCACGATGTCGCGCGACGTGCTGCGCGCCGCCGTCGAGAAGCTGCCGCCTGCGGAGCGCAAGGAGTGGCTCGCGCGCTGAGCGCCGTGGTCGCTCTCAGCCTCGGGACGGCACCCGGCCGCAGCATGGCTCGAGCATCCGGAGCCCCTCGCGGCGGGAGAACCACACGGTGAGCATCACGGTGGCGCTGCCGAGGAGCGCCAGGTCGACGAGCAGCACGAGCGGCTCGATCGCGCCCTGCTCCATCGACGAGGCGCTGAACGGTGCGAGGAGGAACAGGAAGAGGTTGTTGGCGACGTGCACGAGCACGGCCAGCTCCAGCCCGCCCGTCTTCCAGACGAGGAACCCGGTGCAGAGCGCGAACGCCGCGATGCCGATCTGCCCCACCCCGTCGTACCCGTGGCCGACGACGAAGAACGGGACCGGCAGGACGATCCCCCACACGGGCGAGCGGAGCCAGGTACCGAGCATCTGCTGGGGCAGGCCGCGGAACGCGTACTCCTCCGCGGCGCACTGCAGCGGCCCGAGCAGGAGGATGCACCCGAGGCTCACGAGGAGGGCCGGCGTCACGGCGGGGGTCGCCAGGTCGGACGGCGGCCGGAGCAGGAACCCGCCCACGGTGACGACGCCGTAGAGCGGCACGACGAGCGGCACCGCGCTGCGGACGAGCCCCCACCGGAACCTCCCGGTCACCGAGTGGATCGTGCCGCGGCGTCGACCGCCCCAGCGCACGCCGAGCACGACGGCGGGCAGCAGGAGCGCGATGAGCCCGAGGCCGATCGCCCAGTCCAACGGGTTGAGCGGGTCGGAGAAGTCGTCGGTGGGTGTCGGCAGCCCGGGCCGGTAGGGCACCAGCACGGCGTAGGCGACCGCGACGACGGCGACCGGGGCGAGGAAGGCGAGGTAGACGAGCGCCGTCGCGCCGAACGTGGTGAGCGGGGTCCACCACCGTGCGGGGCGGACGTCGGCGCGCGCCGCCCGGTGGTACGGGAAGGTGGTCGCGGTCGTGCCGTCCGGTGCGGGCCGGGACGCGGGACCGGTGGGCAGCGGGCCGGGGAAGGGCGCCGTCGGGACGAGGCTCTCGTCGAGCGAGGGGTGCATGTCTCGAGCCTGGTCGAGCGGCCCGGCCCGGGGTATCGGTCATCGGTCTGATTTCCTGTCCGCACCCTGGGGGGTCGGGCTCCTGGGTGCCTACAGTGCTCCGGTGAGCATGTTCGCGCAGCGCCCGGCGTGGCGTCGGGTCCTCCGCGAGACCGGCCTCCTGGCCGCGGTCGCCCTGTCGGGTGCCCTGCTGTTCCTCGGCAACTTCGCCCTCAGCGTCGACACGCCCGGGGCGCAGGACGAGCCCGTGCGGTTCGCCGCACTGCTGTTCCTCGACCTCGCGTTCGGGGTCGCGGCATGGGTGGTCGTGCTCTGGCGTCGCAGCGCGCCCTTCCTCGTCGCCCTGCTGCTCGCCGTGCTCGCCGCCGTCTCCGCCGCTGCGGTGCCGGCGGCGCTCTTCGCGTTCGGGTCGCTCGCCACCCGCCGTCGGGTGCGCGAGCTGGCGACCGTCGCGGCGGTCTGGCTCGTCGGCGTCGTGGCGGTGACCGCCCTGGGGATCGACCTGGTCGGCGTCGCGCTGCCGTGGTGGGAGGTGGTGGCCGCGGTCGTCGCGACCGCCGTCGTGCTCGCCGTCGCGCTCGCCGCGGGCCTCGCGGTCGGCGCGCGGCGGGACCTCGTCGCCGCGCTGCACGAGCGGGTCCGGCTGACCGCCGAGGAGCAGCGCCTCGGCGAGGAGCGCGCGCGCCACCAGGAGCGCACGCAGATCGCCCGGGAGATGCACGACGCGCTCGCCCACCGCCTCTCGGTGACCGCGATGCACGCGAGCGTCCTGCGGCACCGGACGGACCTGGGCGCCGCCGACCGGGACGAGGCCGTCGCCGCCCTGCACGACAGCAGCCGCCAGGCGCTCGCGGACCTGCGCGAGCTCCTCACCTACGCGCGGGGTCCGAGCCGGTCGGACGACGACCGGCCCCAGCCGACCCTCGACCGGCTCGACGAGCTCGTGGCCGAGACACCGCTCGCCCGGACGGACTGCGCCGTCGACCTCGAGCGCCTGCCCCCGACCGTCAGCCGGCACTCGTTCCGGATCGTCCAGGAGTGCCTGACCAACGCCCGGCGGCACGCCCCCGGGCAGCGTGTCGACGTCGCCATCAGCGGCGCTCCCGGCCGCGAGCTGGCGATCGTCGTGCGCAACGCACTCGCGGGGCCGCGGGAGGGCGCGTCCCGACCGGGCCTCGGCGTCATCGGGATGCAGGAACGGGCGCGGGCCGTGGGCGGGTCCGTCAGCGTCCGCCCGGGCGCCGACGAGCACGTGGTCGCGGTGACGATCCCCTGGCCGGCCGCGTGAGCCGCCCGTCATCCGACGTCGTCCGGGTGGTCACCGTCGACGACCAGCCGGAGGTCCGCTCGGCGCTGCGCCTGATGCTCGGCGGCGAGCCCGACATCGCCGTGGTGGGCGAGGCGGTCGACGGGGACCACGCGCGCGACGTCATCGAGGCCTGCCGGCCGGACGTCGTGCTCATGGACCTGCGCATGCCGCGCTGCGACGGGCTGGTCGCGACGGCGCGCGAGACCGCGCTCCGGCCGGAGACGGCGATCATCGTCCTGACGACCTTCGACACGGACCACCACGTCGTGCGCGCCCTGCGTGCCGGGGCGTGCGGGTTCCTCCTCAAGGACGCGCCGCCCGACGAGCTCGCCCACGCCGTCCGCGCGGCGGCCCAGGGGCGGCCCGTCCTCGCGCCCGCGGTGCTGCGGCGGGTGATGACGCTCGCCGCCGAGAACACCCGACCGCCGGACAGCGCCGCGGTCGACGCCCTCGCGACGCTCTCCCCGCGCGAGCGCGAGATCGCGCGCGCCCTCGCCCGGGGGATGTCGAACGCGGAGATCTGCGCGGCGCTGTTCATCTCGCTCGCCACCGTGAAGACGCACGTCAGCCGGGTGATCGCCAAACTCGGCGTGGAGTCGCGGACCCAGGTCGCCGCCCTCGTGCTGCGGAACGACCCGGAGCACGAATGACCGCGGCGGGGGTTCCCGCGGTGGACCGGGCGGCGTACGGTGAGCGCACGCAGCCCGGACGCCCTGGCAAGAATCTCCCTTTCGCCTCTCTGCTGTGAAACTTTGTGCCACACTGGCCCCGTGAGCAGCAGCACGCCCGAGGGCCCGTGGGTCGTCGGGCTCGACGTCGGGGGGTCGGGGAGCCGCCTCCTCGCCCGTCGCCTGCCCGCTGCGGCAGGCTCCGGTGCGAAAGCGGACGACGTCGCGCTGACCGGCCGACCGGTCGCGATCGGGCCCACGGGGAGCGACGCCGCGGACGTCGTGCGCGATCTCCTCGACCGGCTCCGGGACGCGGTCCCCACCCTCGCCGCGGACGGCGTCGCCGCTGCCGCGGTCGGTGCGACCGGCCTCGCGTCCCTCGTGCGCGATCCCGCCGAGCTGCACGCCGCGCTGCGCACGGGCCTGCCGCCTGCCGAAGGTCTCGCGGTCGACGGCGACCCGGCCGTCCGGCCCGGCCCGCGCACCGCCGTCGCGGCCGACGCGCTCACCGCGCACCTCGGCGCGCTGGGTGGCCGTCCCGGCGCCGTCGTGGCGGTCGGGACCGGGGCGATCGCGCTCGGCACCGACCTGCGGACCGTGTGGCACCGCGTCGACGGGTGGGGCCACCTGCTCGGCGACCTGGGCTCCGGGTCGTGGATCGGCGCGCAGGGGCTGCGTGCCGCGGTCGCCGCGCACGACGGCCGCGACTCCGGCGGCTCGACGGCGCTGCTCGCCGCCGCCGTCGCGCGGTTCGGTCCGGTGCCGTCGTGGCCCGGGCAGCTCTACACGCGCCCCGACCGCGCCCAGGTGCTCGCGTCGTTCACGCCCGACGTCGCGGCCGCGGCCCGTGCCGACGACCCCGTCGCGCGGCAGGTCCTCGCGGGCGCTGGGGCCCACCTCGCGACGACGCTCGTGGCTGCGCTCGTCGACGGCGTCCCGCCGCTCGCCGCCGCGACCGGCGGGGTGCTGGGGATCGGCCCGCTGCTGACGGACGCGTTCCGGGCGCGGCTCGCCGTGCTGCGGCCCGACGTCGCGCTCGTCGACCCCGCGGGCACGCCGCTCGACGGCGCGCTGCACCTCGCCGCGCGCCTCGCGACCGAGCCGGGCTCCGTCGTCGGGCACGCACCCTGGCTCACGCTCGTGGACCACGCCGCGCCACCGACCGCCGCGCCACCGACCGCCCTGCCGCCGGGCGCGCCCGGTACCGCCCCGCAGCACCCGACCACCGCCGAGGAGACCCCATGACCGCCGACGGCCTCGTCCGCATCCGCCAGGCCCTGCCGAGCCTGCGGCCCGCCGAGGCGCGCATCGCCGAGGCCGTGCTCGCCGACCCGGCGGCCGTCGTGGGCAAGACGATCACGGAGCTCGCCGCGCTCGTCGGGACGTCGCAGGCGACGGTCGTGCGGTTCTGCCGCGCCGTCGGGTACGCCGGGTACCCGGAGTTCCGCATCGACCTCGCGCAGGCGACGAGCCGCCGCGCCGTCGAGCAGGAGCGTGCGAACGTCGCGCACGGCGAGATCGACCCGGACGACACGCTGCACGACGTCGTCACGAAGATCGCGTTCCACGAGGCGCGCACCATCGAGGAGACGGCGCGCATGCTCGACCTCGACGCGCTGGAGCAGGTCACCGCCGCGGTCGCGCAGGCGACGCGGATCGACCTGTTCGGCGTCGGGTCGAGCGGGCTCACGGCGCAGGACCTCGCGCAGAAGCTCCAGCGCATCGGGCTGCTGTGCTTCGCGTCGCCGGACCCGCACGTCCAGCTCCAGTCCGCGGCGCTGCTGGCCGAGGGCGCCGTCGCGGTCGGCGTCTCGCACAGCGGGCTCACCGTCGAGACGAACGACGCCCTGCGCATCGCGCGCGACCGCGGCGCGACGACCGTCGCGGTGACGAACTTCCCCGAGTCGCCGCTCGTCGAGCACGCGGACCTCGTGCTCACCACGACGGCGCGCGAGACGCAATTCCGGTCCGGCGCCCTGTCGAGCCGCATCGCGCAGCTCGCGCTCGTCGACTTCCTGTTCGTGCGCGTCGCGCAGCGCCTGTACGACCGCACGACCGCGAACCTGCGCGCGACGTACGAGGCCGTGCAGCCCCACCGCCTCGGCTACGACCGCCGGACGCGCCCGTGACCACCGTCGAGACGCCCGGCCTCGAGCTGCGCACGGACCTCCTCACGCGGGTCGCGCAGGCGCACGACGCGTCGCACTATCTCCTGCGGCCCGAGGTCGTCGTGCGCGCGCACGACCGCGACGGCGTCGTCGCCGCGATGCGCGAGGCCACCCGCCGCGGGCTGCCGGTGACGTTCCGGTCCGGCGGCACGAGCCTGTCCGGCCAGGCGTCGGGCGCGGGAGTGCTCGTCGACACGCGCACGCGCTTCACCCGGGTCGAGGTGCTCGACGGCGGCGAGCGCGTGCGCTGCGAGCCCGGCGCGACGCTGCGGCTCGTCAACGCGCACCTGCTGCGGCACGGGCGCCGGCTCGGCCCGGACCCGGCGAGCGAGATCGCGTGCACGATCGGCGGGGTCGTGGCGAACAACTCGTCGGGCATGTCGTCGGGGACGGCGCGGACCGCGTACCGGACGGTCGAGGCGATGACGGTCGTGCTCGCGAGCGGGACGGTCGTCGACACGGGCGCGCCCGACGCCGACGCGCGCCTGCGCGCGGCCGAGCCCGCGCTCCACCGCGGGCTCGCGGAGCTGCGCGACCGCGTGCGGGGCAGCGCCGCGATGCGCGCGGAGATCGAGCGCCAGTTCGCGATGAAGAACACGATGGGCTACTCCGTCAACGCGTTCCTCGACCACGACGCGCCCGTCAAGATCCTCGAGCACCTGCTCGTCGGGAGCGAGGGCACGCTCGGGTGGGTCGCCGACGTGACGTTCCGGACGGTGCCGCTCCTCGCGCACGCCGCGACGACCCTCCTCGTGCTCGACTCGCTGGAGCACGCGACGGACGCGCTCGTGCCGCTCGTCGCGTCGGGCGCGGAGGCGATCGAGCTGCTCGACGCGGCGTCGCTCCGCGTCGCCGCGGCGGACCCGGCCGCCGACCCCTCGATGCGCTCGCTGGCCTCCGGGGCGGGCATCCACCGGCAGACCGCGCTCCTCGTCGAGTACCGCGCGGCGACCCCCGACGGTCTCGCGCCCTTCCAGGAGGCGGCGCGCGACGTCGTCGGCTCGCTCGCCGGATCCCTCGCCGTCCCCGCCGCGGTGACGACCGACGCCGCGACGCGCGAGCGCCTGTGGCGCGTGCGCAAGGGCCTGTACACCGCCGTCGCGGGCGCGCGGCCCGCGGGCAGCACCGCGCTGCTCGAGGACGTGGCCGTCCCTGTCGCCGACCTCACCGCGACGGTGCGCGACCTCGGCGCGCTCTTCGAGCGCCGGGGCTACGGCGACGCGGTGACGTTCGGGCACGCCAAGGACGGCAACCTGCACTTCATGATCACGCCGCGCCTCGGCGACCGCGCCGAGCTCGACCGGTACGCGGCGTTCAGCGACGACCTCGTCGACCTCGTGCTCGGCCACGGCGGCACGCTCAAGGCCGAGCACGGCACCGGCCGCATCATGGCGCCGTTCGTGCGGCGTCAGTATGGCGACGAGCTCTACGCGGTCATGCGCGAGGTCAAGCGGCTGCTCGACCCGCACGGCCTGCTCAACCCGGGCGTCGTGCTCACCGACGACGACCACGAGCACCTGCGCAACCTCAAGGTCGAGTCGTCGGCGGGCGGGGACGACGCGGCGCTCGTCGACCGCTGCGTCGAGTGCGGGTACTGCGAGCCGGGCTGCCCGTCGCGCACCGTGACGACCACGCCGCGCCAGCGGATCGCGCTGCTCAAGGAGATGGCCGCCGCGCCGCCCGCCGAGCGGCGCGAGCTCGAGCGGCAGTACGCCTACCAGGGCGTCGCGACGTGCGCCGCGGACTCGCTGTGCGTCGAGGCGTGTCCCGTGGGCATCGACACGGGCGTCGTCATGAAGGGCCACCGCGCGCGGTCGCAGCCGCGGCTCGTGCAGCGCGGGGGAGCGGCCGCCGCCGAGCACTGGGGGACCGTCGTCACGGGCCTGCGCGCCGCGCTCGGCGTCGTCGAAGCGCTCCCGACGCCGCTCGTGCGCATCGCGTCCGACGTCGCCCGCGGGGTCGTCGGGACGGACGTCGTCCCGCGCGTCGACGCCGACCTGCCCGGCCCGGGGCCACGCCGCGGGACCACGGCCGTCGTGCCCGACGGCGGCGCCACCTCCGCGCGCGCGGTGCTGTTCGCGTCGTGCATGGGCGAGCTCTTCGCGCCCGCCGGGGCGGGCCTGCCCGCGGGCGCGTGCGGCGGGGACGGCGCGAGCCGCCCGGTCGGGGCCGAGGCCGCGTTCCGGGCGCTGTGCGAGCGGGCGGGCGTCGGGTTCGTGGTCCCCGACGGGATCGGCGGGCTGTGCTGCGGCACCCCGTGGTCGTCCAAGGGCCTGCCCGACGGCGCGGCCGCCATGGCCCGCAAGGTCGTGGACGCGCTGTGGGTCGCCACGCGCGAGGGCGAGCTGCCGGTCGTGTGCGACGCGTCGAGCTGCACCCACGGCCTCGCCGAGACGGCGCGCCACCTCACCGGGACGGACCCGCGCGACGAGCGGACGCGCGACCGGTTCGCCCGCCTGCGGGTCGTCGACGCCGTGACGTTCGTGCGCACCGACGTGCTGCCCGGCCTCGCGGCCCGCGGGGTCGACGTCGCGCGGGCGGGGGACGTCGTCGTGCACCCGACGTGCGCGACCGTGCACCTGGGCGCCGTGGACGACCTGCGGGCCGTGGCGGAGGCCGTCGCCGAGCGCGCCACCGTGCCGACGGCCTGGGGCTGCTGCGGGTTCGCGGGCGACCGGGGGATGCTGCACCCCGAGCTCACCGCGGGCGCGACGCGCGCCGAGGCGGACGAGGTCGCGCACCGCGCCGGCACGCTCCCCGAGGGGCGCTTCGACGCGTACGTGTCGAGCAACCGGACGTGCGAGATGGGCATGTCGCGCGCCACGGGCAAGGACTACGTCCACGTGCTCGAGCTCCTCGAGGCGGCCACGCGCCCCGGCGCGACCGTCTGAGCCGCGCGCGGTCGCGCCTCGGTCGGCGCGCTCGGCGCGGTCGCTGCGACGCGGGGAGGCGGCAGACCGCTCGTCGTGGTGCATAGGGAGAGCTGACCGGTGGACGCCACCGCCGGCACGCCCCCAGGAGGACGACCGGATGGACGGCATCACCGCGATCGCGCAGCGCGTGGCTGCCATCGAGGCGACCCTCAGTCCCGCCCGCACCGTCGACGTCCGCACCGTCGACACCCGCGCCGCGGACGCCGTCGCGAGCGGCTCCGGCGCGCGCTTCGACGAGCTCCTCAGCACGGTGCTGGCGGGCTCGACCGGCACCGGCAGCACCGCGGTGGCGGGCGCGACCGGTCCCGACCGGACGCGCACGGTCGACGGCGTCCCCGGCGACCTCGCGGCCTACGGCAACGGGAAGATCCCCCGGACCGCCCTGCAGGAGGTCGGGACGACCGGCCACCGCCTCTGGGCGCCCGCGGGCCAGGCGCTCGAAGGCCTGCTCGCCGAGGCGGCGCGCGACGGCGTCCGCATCGGCATCACGGACTCCTACCGGTCCTACGACGCGCAGGTCGACGTCGCCGCGCGCAAGGGCCTGTACTCCCAGGGCGGGCTCGCCGCCGAGCCGGGGACCAGCCCGCACGGCTGGGGCATCGCGGTCGACCTCGACCTGGACGACCGGGCCCAGGCGTGGATGCGCACCAACGGCGGCCGCTTCGGCTTCGTCGAGGACACCCCGCGCGAACCGTGGCACTGGGTGTACCGGTCCTGACCGCGGGGCCCTCCTGCAGCAAGGAGTTCCGCGGCGCCTCGCCGCGTGGTCGACCACGGTCGACCTCGTCGCACGAGCAGGCCCTGCTCGCCGCACCCGCGAGACGCGCAACGCGTGACGGCTCGGGGTCCGACCGGCGCTTCGGGGTACGTGACGACTCCTGAACCCGAGCACGCTGGAAGCGAGTCGATGGTCACGGGTGTGTGCTCGTGCGTAGCGTGCGGGGAGGGCTAGGTACGAGCGAGCCGACTCGAGTACGGCCGTGTACTGGGCCCGGGGCGTCGCTGCCGGGCGCGGACCGACAGGCACGTAGCGCGGCCGAGATGCGCACCGACCAGCCCTGCCATCTGCTCGCGCTCAAGGTGCGTGGGCGCGCCAGCGCGAGCCTGGACGAAGCCGAGTTCGTGCGACGCATGCGCCGCGTCGGATTCCTGGTTCGCGGACGGGCGCGTGGACGTCGTGACGGGCTACTCGGTGGCCGAGCGACCCGAGGCCGGCGAGCGTCCGATCTGGTACGGCGGCGGCCACCTTGCCCGCGACCTGTCCCTGCCGCGGCTGCGTGACGGGTGGCCCGACACACCGGCCGGTGCCAGTGACGCGGCGGCCGAGTGGAATGCCGCCAAGCGCGGCCGGCGGGCCGTGTCCGCGGGTCGCGAGACGGCCGAGCCGGACCCTGAGGTGTGGGCCAAGCAGCACGATGAGCTGCGTGCGCTCGTCGACCGGTTGCGGTCGGTCCCGGTCGAGGATCGGGACATGTGGGCGACCGTTGCGCGCCAGACCGCGGGCGCGTTCGCCGCGTGGTCGAACGCGACCGAGGAGACGCCTGGCGACCTCGCGGCGGCTGCCGACGCGCTGTCGCGTTCGGCTCAGACGCACCGGCGCACGGTGCGCCCGGACAAGGTCGGCACGGTCGCCATCTCTGGTGCGGCGATGCTCCTGGCGAGCGCGGCCCGCGGCGGGCAAGGAACCGTCGCGCAGGCAGCGATGATCCGCCAGCTGCTCCGACTCACCCAGGCCGTGCACGGGGCCGCCGTCGCGGCCCAGCAGGAGCGGCACGCGCGCCTGCTCGCCGCGGACACCCGTGCACGGCTCGTGCGCGTGCGCGAGGCCCTGCCGAGCCTGACGCCGAGCGGCGACGCCGCGGCGACGGTCACCGCGCCGGCGCCGACCACGACAGTGCTCGACCGGGACGCGCAGGCCGTGCTCGACAGGCTCATCGCAGGGCACACGGGCGCGAGCACCACGGACGGCACACGGTCCAGCCGGGCGCAGAGCGCGGCCCGGAGCGATAGAAGGGGGCGAGTCATGGCCGAGGAGAGCGACGGCATCGAAGAAGCGTTCGAGGGCCAGCTGCGCGTGCTGGTCACCGCGGCCGGGCAGGTCGGGGAACGCATCGCTCGGATGCGTGAGGAGGCGCTGCGCCGCGCGCAGGCACGCAGCGAGCAGCAGGCTCGCGAGTTGCAATCCCGGTTCGAGGCCGAGCGGCGTGCCGCGCGCGTCGAACTCGGGAACATGTACCGGTCGGACTGGTGGGACCGGACCTCCGCGGAACAGGTCGCCCAGACGTATCAGGTCGCCAGGGCGTGGGCGCGTGAGGACCCGGACGCGGTGCGCGCCGAGGAGCACATGCGCACCGAGATGCGCATGCGCTACGGCCTGGACCCCGACGGCCTCGCGGAGCGGGCGGCGCGGGCCGAGCGCGACGCCCGCACGCCCGGGCCGCGGTTCGAGGCCCGTGACGAGCTCGTCGGATCGCAGCTGGCCCGCGCGCTCACGAAGGACGACGCGTTGGAGATGATCGACCGCCTGCAGGCGGACGCCGACCTCGGACCGGTCGGGCGCGGCGGACTGCGTGACGTGCAGGCCTGGAAGGGCACGGATCCCGACGTCGATCTCGCGATCGCGTCGAAGTTCCCGCACCTGATGAGTCCGGCGGAGCTCGTTGCCCTGGCGGCCGCCGAGAAGGAGCGCCACCGCGCCGCGGCGGAGCACGCCGAGGCCCAACGGCTCATGCAGCAGGCCGACCGCGAGGACCGGCTGGCGGACCAAGCGCGGACCGCCGCCGAGCACGAACCGGACCCCGACGAGCGCGCGGGGGCGGCCTCCGAAGCAGCCCAGCGGGACGCGTTCGGCGACCGGGGACGCGAGGACGGGCGCGCCACGTACGACAGCGCCGAACGCCGCGCCGCCACCGCCAGCGAGCTACGCGCCAAAGGCATCCCAGGCGACGTCGTCGACACCCGGATCCGCGCCGACGTCAGCCAGGCCCGGCCGGCAACGGACGCCGTGGCGGCCAGGACCGCGGGCCGTAGCCCGAAGGCACGCAAGACCCGCGACCGCGCGATTCTCGCCCAGCGCACGGGACTGGATCGGTAGCGAGCGGAGACGGTCGTGATCGGCCTGGTGGCTTTGAAGGCTGCCGGAGGTGACGGTCTGAAAAGGTGAGGGTTCTACGAACATGGGCACTTTGCGCGCTGATCACGTCCAGGATGGGTTCGTGTCAGAAGGTGCGTCCTCCGAAGTTTCCACCGCTCGGCTTCTTCGGCGTCGTCTCTACCGCACCGGTCTCCATCTGCTGTTACTCGTCTTGGCTGGGACGATAGCGACTGCAGGGTTGTTGCTCGCCTATCGAGCTTACAGCGAACTCGGCTATGCGCCGGTGAACGCCGAGGAAATCCCCGACTCCGGGCCCGCCTTCTCGGCGGCGCGTGACGCCCTGGAACCGCTCCGGAGCATGGATGGGGTGGAGACTGTCGAGGTCTGGGCGGTCCACGTCACAGATCAAAGCGGTCGGCCCACGCTTGACCATCCTTTCGTGGAGGCACACGTCACGGTCGACTCCTGGACCTCGACCGGCGCAGCCGGAGTGCTCACCGCCGCATACGACGCGTCGAGCGACGCATGGCCCGAAGCCGATCTGCGAATCACCGTCAGCGCGCAAGGGGCGACGGTGCAGGCCTACTCCTCATCGGCTCTCACGCCGGAGGGAGCCCTCGCCTTGATGAAGGTCGCTGTCACCGATGACATCGACGACGCAGTCAGGATCGCCACGGAACCGCTTGCCCGACTTCGCGATGACCGGAACTCGATGCAGGCCACCGTGAACGTCGGTGCCAATGGAGACCGGACCGACGTCGAGAGCATCTGGCGCGAGCGGCTAAACCTGATGACGGGTGCTCCGGTTGACTTGCTGGTCCTGTAGCCCTCCGGGGACCTCGTCTCGGAGTCCTTGCCCGCTGGGCGCAGCACTGGTGCGATGTTGGACACCGAGCGCAGCGGCGGCGAGGAGATCCCCGCCGCCGCTGCGTCCCCAGCGCTAGGAGGCGTGGGAGGCGATCTTCTCTGCGAAGGCCTGCGCGGCAGCCTCGTAGGTCGACAGCGGAACAAGCTCAGGCAGGACCTTCGGCTCGCCCTCGCTGAGGACCAGAGCGTACGTCGCTACAGCGAGGGTGCTCTGCTCAGGCGCGCCGGAACGCATGTTGGTGAACAGGTAGTTGGCGGCCGCAAGCAGATTGGCCTGTGTGCCGAAGCGACGCGTCCTGAAGGCGCTGAACCGGTTTGTGGTCGCTGACGGGCCACCGTAGGTGAGATGCCGGGCGACGACCGCTGCGAATGTCTCACCGGTGTTCGCGAGGACATCGCTCGCGATGTTGACGGAGTCGGCGTCCTGGCACAGGTCCGTGATCCCGAAGAGTGTGTCGCTATTGGTGGTAGGTGCACCGATGAACCTCCGGTAGAAGTCCAGCGCACTCTCGTTGGGGTTTGCGTGGCGGTAGTAGCTGGAGATCACGGACGCCAGGTCGCCGGCCCACGAGGGGATGTCCGAGATATGTGCCGTTGCGCTGGCCGATGGGACTGCAGCCCGCGCAAGGTACCCCTCGATGGCGACGAAGAGGTGAGCGGCGTCGAACGGTGATCCGAGAACCACGCCGTCCTGCGAAGGGTCCGAGTAGATCGGCACCTCGGAGACGTTCTCGTTCGCACGTCGGGTATCGACATAGGCCGTCCAGTCGTCATCGATGACGTCGACAAGCGCGTCGAAATTAACATCATCGTACTGGAGGCGACGGACATACTGGCACACGAGTCGAGCTGCGCTCCGCGATGACACGTGTGTCGACAGGTAGTCGGCTGCGGCCATCTCGAGCCAGTTGATGTAGGCGATGAAGTCCGCGTTTCCCGGCGTGTTGACTGCCACGGTGTGGTCGAAACCGTGGTCTCGCCCGGACTTGATGTTCTTGTCCAGCGGCAGGCCGGTGGTGACGGTGTACTCGTAGATCTGGTCGAAAGCCCAGTTGGTCGGCAGGGTGTATCCCAGATTGCCGCTGAACCCGGTCGACATGCCGGCGACGAAACTGTACGCCGCGAGCCCCGCGTCGGTCACTGTCTGGCACACATTCCGCGTGCCGTAGACTCCCGCCGTGTAACGACCACCTCGACTCTCCAGTGCGGCAGCGACCCCACGGAAGTGGGGCAGAACAGCAGCGGAAATTTGGTCGTCAGTGGGATCGAAATCGACTGCAAAGTAGACGGTGGTGCCCGGCGGGATCCCGTGGCCTTCTGCAGCGGAGTCGGCGCGCAGGCCCGCTTCGAATCCCTTGCCGAAAGTGAAGTTGGCGACGCTGCTGCCGACTTCCTGGTAGATCGGGTAGACGCTGAGTCCGGCGTTAAAGATGGTGTTGAGCTCGCCGGGCTTGATTTCCTTGTCGAGCGGGTTGGCTACGCGAGCGTTGGTGAGGTATCGCCCGATCGTCTCGTATCCGAGGTTGGACAGGATGGAGCCAAACGTCGGGGTGATCTGGACGCGGGTGTCGCATGCGGTTCCGAGGCGGGTGGGGTCACCGTTGGAAACGAGCAGGGAGCACCACGTGGGGTAGTCGGCATTGCCGTTGACGTCGAGCTTGCAGAAGTCTTGGAAGGATTCGACGACGGCGGAGTCGCTGGCGGAGAAGTTGGAGTCGAACGGGACCTGGTACTTGTTGAAGATCAGGGCCCCGTGGAACAGGCGAACCCACTGGCTGCCACCGGAGTCCTGGGCGCCCTGGTTGAAGGTTCCGTTGTCGCGGACCCCGTCGCGGGTACCAGGACCGAAGTTGCCGTTGGCGGTGGCGTCGGTCATGCCGATCTCGTACTGCAGCGCGTACACGAGTGCCTTTTGGGTGTTGCGGGAGTACAGGCCGTCGCACGGCATAACGAAGAAGTTCTGCCGGGCGAGGTAGGTGGCGTTGAGCCACTGCTGCACGTGCGTGCTGCGGACGTTCCGCCGGGGAGCAGGACGTAGGCGTCCATGGTCAGCAGGCCCTGGGACTGCTGCAGGAACGGTTGACACGGGGTTAGTGGTGATCATGCCGCCTGGGCGGTGAAGGCGAGCTCGTACTCGACCGGGGTGAGCTTGCCGAGGGCACGCTGGCGCCGACGCCGGTTGTAGGTGCGTTCGATCCAGAACA